>NZ_OY760503.1:755000-987500 GCF_963663645.1 uncultured Trichococcus sp. | reverse complement strand
GGTGTATGGTAAAAAATAACCGGACGGTAAGAAGTGCCGCGATCTACGAATTGACCCATGGCATCGGTGGGATCTGTCTGCTGCCAGTATACCTCCACTAAGTCCTTGTACGGGAACACAGCTGGATCAAATGTGATTTGAACAGCTTCGGTGTGCCCGGTTGTTCCGGAACATACTTCTTCATAGGTCGGATTCTCTGTGTGGCCGCCCGTGTAGCCGGAAACAACTGATTCGATGCCAGGAAGACTATCGAACGGCTTGACCATGCACCAGAAACACCCTCCGGCAAAGGTAGCTTTTTCCAATTTTGGTTCTGTCACTATCATCATTCCTTTCGTATGCATTTTCGTCTGAAATGATTGTATCATACGCCCAAAAGGTTGCTCGCATATCTTGCTTGCGATCAGCGTTTGTTGCTTGCGTTCTCTTTGGTTATTTTTGTGATGCCGCCCATGTATGGCACAAGTGCATCCGGGATCGTAACGGAACCGTCTTCGTTTTGGTAATTTTCCAGAATTGCAGTCACGGTGCGCCCGACAGCTAAGCCTGAGCCATTCAACGTGTGCACGAATTCCAGCTTACCTGTTTCTTCGTTGCGGTAGCGGATTTTCGCGCGGCGGGCTTGGAACGCTTCGGTGTTTGAACAAGAACTGATTTCCCGATAAGTATCCTGAGCGGGTATCCAGACTTCGATGTCGTAAGTTTTGGCTGCGGAGAAGCCCATGTCGCCCGTGCATAGCGTGATGGTGCGGTGCGGCAGATCCAATCCTCGCAGCACGGATTCAGCATCATCCGTCATTTTTTCCAATTCTTCATAGGAAGTTTCCGGTTTGCTGAATTTAACCATCTCCACTTTATGGAACTGATGCATCCTGATCAGCCCTCTTGTGTCGCGTCCTGCGCTTCCGGCTTCAGAACGGAAAGACGGACTCATCGCTGTGAAATAGACTGGCAGATCCGCTTCATTCATGATTTCGTCGCGGTAATAATTCGTCAAAGGAACTTCTGCGGTAGGGATCAGCGTGAAATTGCGCTCATCCGTCAATTGGAAGACGTCCTCTTTGAATTTGGGGAATTGTCCTGTACCGAACATGGATGCTTCATTCGCCATGTATGGCGGAATGATTTCCGTGTACCCATGCTCTTCAGTATGCAAGTCCAGCATATAGTTGTAGCAGGCGCGTTCCAGACGGGCTCCTAGGCCTTTATAGAAGACAAAACGGCTTCCGGTCACTTTAGCGCCACGTTCAAAATCCAGGATATCCAATGCTTCGGCGATATCATAGTGGGCTTTCGGTTCGAAATCGAATGTGCGCGGCGTTCCCCATCTTCTTACTTCCACGTTATCCTCTTCATCCGCACCGACAGGAACGGATGCATGCGGCAAGTTAGGCAATCTTGTTGCGATAAAAGTCGTCTTCTCTTCGATTTCATTCAGTTCTTCATCCAAGGCTTTGATTTTGTCGCCGACTTCTTTCATTTCGGCAATCTTATCATCCGCATTCTCTTTGTTGCGCTTCAATTGCGCAATTTCCTGGGAAACGCCATTGCGGTATTGCTTCAGGTTTTCCGTCTCCACGATTTTCTCCCGGCGTTGCGCATCCAATTCCTTGAATGTCGCCAAATCTTCCATTTTCACTCCACGTGCAGCAAGCTTCTCCGCAGTGGCTTCAAATCCATCCCTCAAAAATTTTACATCCAACATATTCTTTCCTCCTCATTATCTGTACAAAAATAGCCACTCCATCCCTAGAACAATCTGGGACGAAATGGCTTTAACGTTCGCGGTACCACCCAACTTCAGCCATTCCCCATGGGACTGGCTGCGCTTCATTGCGTTAACGGACGGATCCGGAACAATTTAGTCAATTTCTTGTTTTCATTGTTCGCTTCATGTGGGGATTCAACAGGTGAAGGGTCAGTTCTCACCGAACCACTGACTCTCTGGGGCGCTTCACATCATTTACTGGTCACATGCATGGCTTTCTCTATTCAATTAGGCTAAGCTTCGATACCCTCATTTTACTGAACAAACCCTATGCTGTCAATAAAGCGGCTGGTCCAGATTAGCCTGCAACTATTCCTGATCAGTCAAAAAATCCTCCAACAAAATCGGACACTGCTCCCCAAGCTTTACTGAACAAATCTCCGACAACGCGGCCGCCGCGGACAAAGATATTGGCTTTCTCCACGCTGCTGGCCACTGCGACTTTGGCATCCTCGGAAGTCGTTCCATCCAGATAGCCCAACTCGTCGCCTTCGACCGTCACAGCGACGGACCCGACTTCTGTTCCTTTTTCGATCGGCGCTTCAATCTCACCGTCTTCATTCAGACTCTCTTCGGCCGGTGTGAAAACAGTTGTGAGCGTCAACTCTTCTGCACCCTTTTCAGTAACGGTCATCAAGTCTTCGTTGTAGACAAGCCCGACCTCAGTTTGCTTCCCTTTGGCTACGGCAATCGGTTCTTGCGTCGAAACAGCATCGCCTTTCGCCGCTACCGTTGTCTTCTCGAAGGTCGAGAAGGCATAGTCCATCAAACGCCCCGTTTCCTTAAAGCGCTTGGTGCTCTCGTCGGCACCGATAACCACGGTGATGATCCGCATATCGTCCTGGATGGCGGTACCAGTAAAGGATGCACCGGACTCCAATGTTGTGCCGGTTTTCAGACCGTCAACGCCTTCACGATAATAAAACATGCCCGGCAACATCAGGTTATAGCTGTGCATCATGATTTCATCGGACGTTCCCGCTTGGAAAGCCAGTTCCGGAACAGCTGTCGTTTCCAAAACTTCAGGGTAGTCATCGATCAGATGATCCGCAACCATCGCTACTCCGCGCGCTGTCATTTTGTTGTACCCGTCGGCCGAAGCACCTGGATAAAGATGTTCTTTCGGGACATCGCTGTTCGACAAACCGGTTGCATTATAGAGCTCGTAGTTCTCTACGCCCCACTCATCCAACTGAGCCTTCATCAGATCGACGAATTTCGCTTCGGAACCAGCCAAGGCTTCCGCCAAGGCGATCGTCGAGCCGTTTGCGGAATAGATCAACGCAGATTGGTACAGCTCTTCCACAGAATACGTGATGTCCTGGCGCAAGGGCACATTGGAAAAATTGTAGTTCTGGCTGACTTCGTAGACGTAATCGCTGACGGTGATCTGCTTGTCCCAAGTCAATTTGCCTTCTTCGAGGGCTTCCAGTATCAAATAGATGCTCAACATCTTTGTCATTGAGGCGATCCCCAGCGATTCTTCCCCGTTTTGGTTCACAAGCACTTTGTCGGTCTCATCTTCTATCACGAAAGCTGCTTTCGCATCGATAGAAGGTTGTTCAGCAGCCAAAGCAATCGGCGCAGCAAACAAGCCGTTCACCAATACCGAAGCAGCCGATATTGTTCCCATAATCATTTTTCTGTTTTTTATAGTTATCATTGTTTTTAGTTATCTCCAATCGGTCATTTCATTCAGTTGATATACCCTTCTATGTTAGCGGAAATACTGTAAAAAGACAACCAAAAAAAGGAGCGTACACAGAAAGCGTACGTTCCTTATTCCTTGACAGCCGGAGTCTGTTTCAAAGGGAGATGCAGCACGAATTTGGTTTCCGCCTCATCCGATTCCGCATAGATATATCCGCCATGGAGCGTTACGATGCTTTGGGCGATCGCCAGCCCCAGCCCGGTTCCGCCTGTCTCTTTCGAACGGGAATTTTCCACCCGATAGAAGCGCCCGAACAATTCCTGCAGCGATTCTTCAGGGATACGCTCTCCGTTATTTTTCACAGCAACAATCACCTCGGAACCTACCTTTTCGGCTTCGATGTGGACCCACGTGCCGCCATGCGCATACTTCAAGGCATTGGAAATCAGATTGTTGAAGACGCGAGCCATTTTATCGACATCCATTTCGATCATCAACGGACTCGCCTTCATGATCACCTCAATCTCCATATGGCGTTTGCGCGACTCCAATTCATAATCCGCGACGATCTGCTCCAAAAAATTGCCGATGTTGATCGTCTTCAACAGGAGTGGGGTCGTCGGTTGACGCACCTTCGTGTATTCGAAAAGATCATCGACAAGCACTTTCATCTGCAGCGCCTTTGTGTAAGCGATATGGATATAACGCAGGGCATCCTCTTCACTCGTGAATTGCTTGTCTTCAATCAATCCCAGGTAGCCGATGATGGAAGTCAACGGGGTACGGATGTCGTGACTGACATTCGTGATCAACTCATCCTTCGATTGTTCGATTTTCCGTTCCTCTTCCATCGCTTGGACCGTGCTTTCCACCAGCGTATTGATGCTGTCGACAACATCAACATAGCTGCCGGCATTGTTTGCGTCGATCCGATGATCGAAGTGTCCTGCGGCGATATAATGCAGCTCGTCCAGGATATGCGTCAACTGCATCTGTTTGTATCTTCTGACCAAACGCCAACCGGTGAAGATGGCCGCAAAAATCGCCGCTATCCATTGGAATACATCATCGTAAATGGTCAAAAATGCGTCAACTACCATCACGAATCGCCTTAAGGAGGGAATTTCCCTCAAAATTATGGGAGGGTTCGCGACCAGTCGGTTGAACATCAGCTCCATCCCGATGTAGAGCAGATAGACGATGCCCAGCGTCAACGCCCCTTCAAAAACGAGTTCACTCAGTTCTTTTTTCTTCAACTTGTTAAACAAACCTGCGGCCTCCCGATTCAGCTGATTTTTTCAGGCCTTCCCACATGCAGGCCTGCCTATTCCCCGATTTTATAACCTACACCCCAAACCGTCTGAATGACCTTCTCGCCGCCTGTAGCCTCTTCAATTTTATCGCGGAGATGGCTCACATGCACCATCACAGTTTTCGCCGATACGATGCTCTCTTGTTGCCAAACACGTTCAAAAATTTCATCGGCACTGAAGACGCGATTCGGATGGCTCGCCAATAAATGCAAAATACCGAATTCCAGCGCGGTCAACTGGATGCTTTTGCCATTCAGTGTCTTTACTTCATGGGAATCTTTCTTGATGATCAGCGGACCTATTTCAATCGAGTCCACCTCTGCAGCATCTGCTTGCATAGTGGTCCGGCGCAAAAGCGATTTGATGCGGGCCATCACTTCCAGCGGGTTGAACGGCTTGGAAACGTAGTCGTCCGCACCCGTCGTCAGCCCTTGGATCTTATCCATATCCGTGGATTTTGCGCTCAACATCAGAATCGGGATCGGATTGTTCTGTTCCCGCAGCTCCTTCACTACCGATATGCCGTCCTTCTTCGGCATCATCACATCCAAAATGATCAACTGGATGTCCGCATTTTCCTCAAGCTTCCGGAAGGCATCTACGCCGTCATAGGCCTTTATCGGATCATACCCTTCATTTTTGCAGTAGATGCTCAATAAATCCACGATTTCCCTGTCGTCATCGACGATCAAAACTTTATTCATATAGGACAACCCTTTCCCCAAAATATATATTTTCTCCCATCGTACCAAAGTGTTCTAAATTTTTGCTTAAGGAAGCATAAAGAAATTCCATTTTAATTATATCAGAAAGCTCCAGCAAACCGTGAGCATAAGAAAAAATGCCCGGGAACAGTGTCCCGGACATTTTGGTTTCTTGCCTATTTATCTGTGGATGGAGTAGTTTGGTGCTTCTTTTGTGATTTGGATGTCATGCGGATGGGATTCGATCAATCCGGCACCGGACATCTTGATGAATTGCGCATTTTCGCGAAGCTCCTGCAGATTGCCGGCTCCGACGTAGCCCATACCGGAACGGACACCGCCGAGCAGTTGGAAGATGATGTCGCTGGCTGCGCCTTTATAAGCCACACGACCTTCGATACCTTCCGGAACCATTTTCTTCGCTTCATTCACGCCGCCTTGGAAGTAACGGTCACTTGAGCCTTTTTCCATTGCTGCCAGACTGCCCATACCACGGTAAGTCTTGAAACGACGGCCCTGGAAGATTTCGAATTCGCCCGGAGACTCATCCGTACCTGCCAACATGCTGCCCAACATGACTGCATGTCCACCCGCAGCCATCGCTTTGACGATGTCTCCCGAATACTTGATTCCGCCATCAGCGATGATCGCTTTGCCGTATTCTCTCGCTACGCTTGCGGCATCATAGATGGCTGTTATCTGAGGAACACCGACACCAGCTACGACACGGGTCGTACAGATGGAGCCCGGTCCGATTCCGACTTTGACTACGTCAACCCCAACGTCAAACAGTGCGCGGGTGCCTTCTGCAGTCGCTACGTTTCCGGCAATCAGGGTCGCTTCAGGGAACTGGTCGCGGATTTCTTTTATTTTGCGGATAACGCCGGCGCTGTGGCCATGCGCTGTGTCGATGACGATTGCATCTGCACCGGCATCCAATAATGCTTGGGCGCGTTCGAATGTATCACTGGTCACACCCACTGCTGCCGCAACGATCAAACGGCCGTGTGCATCTTTTGCGGAGTTGGGAAACTCGATTACTTTTTCGATATCCTTAATCGTGATCAAGCCAGCCAAACGGCCACTTTCATCAACTAGGGGCAATTTTTCGATTTTGTATTTTTGCAGGATGGATTCGGCGTCCTTCAAAGAAGTCCCTACAGGAGCGGTAACCAAATGTTCTTTAGTCATGACATCGCCGATCGGAACTTGGTAATCTGCAATGAAGCGCAGATCGCGGTTCGTCAAAATACCCACCAACTTGCGGTCTTCCATATCGTTGACGATAGGCACGCCGCTGATGCGGTATTTGCTCATCAGATTCTCTGCTTCGGAAACCAAGTGATCAGGAGTCAGGAAGAATGGGTCGATGATGACGCCGCTCTCGGAACGTTTTACTTTGTGCACTTCTTCAGCCTGCGCTTCGATGGTCATGTTTTTGTGGATGACGCCCAAGCCGCCTTGGCGGGCCATTGCGATTGCCATTGCTGCATCGGTTACTGTGTCCATACTTGCGCTTATGATAGGAATATTCAAGTGTAAATTTTTAGCTAAATCAATCGATAAATCCACATCGTTAGGTAATACATGGCTTTCAGCCGGGACTAATAATACATCATCAAAAGTAAAACCTTCTTTAGCGAATTTTGTTTCCCAATTTGACATTTTCGATGAACACTCCTTTTTATTTGTGCTGATTTTTTATCATCTAAATTACCACCACGGACAACCTACGTCAAGCGCAAAGCTCCGTTTATCATTCAATTCTCATATAGAAGCGCTTTTTATCGAATACTGTTGATTTACTTCTATAGTAATGTTCGGAATTCGTGCGTATGTGTGCATCCAGGGATTCATTTGCCGATTTTTTTTATCAATATACGAAAATAGCCAAGATACAAATTTTTCTTTGCATCTCGGCCTTCATTACTTGACGGTCTACAATATGCCGCCCATGATATGATATTTTTTCTTCAGATATACTTTTGCAGCAAAACCTACACCTGCGATTCCAAGGTACACCCACGCAGGCAGAGCAATGTTGATGCTGACTGGAATAAGCATCATCGAAACAGTCATGATGAGCATCCACAGCAACATCGCACCCGTCGTCGCAAAAATGTATTTCCCGAAGCCTTTTTCGCCTTTTGGCGCGTCCGGATTCGGCGTATATTTTGAGATGATGAGCATAGCGATGCCACCGACGATGAAGTTCAGTATCAAGCTGATCAGACCCATCCCGACTACGTCTTCTCCACTGTTGGTCAGCAAGGAAATGCCTGAAATCATCGCGAAAAGAGATCCCAGCAATAAGCCGCCATCCAAAGCGATCAGCCAATCAGCCGAACGCACTTTCACTTCGTTATCTGCAGGATTAACCAGGATGTTCGATGCGCACTCCGACACTGTGCCGTATAATTGGCGGGCAGTTTTACCGGTTTTTTGGGCTTCCAACAATTCCCGCATCATTTTGCTGTAGATTTCCTCTCTGCGCTCCTCTTCCAGATTTGCAGCTCTCAAGGTTCTGTCCAGCCCCAGCATGTATTGTTCATTTCTTTTTGTCAAACTCTGCCATAACGCTTTGTTTTCGACCTTCATTTGTTCAACGCTCTTCGTTTCTTCCAATGATAAATCCTCCCTTGATTACATGCGGCATCCTTGTGTTCGTATCCTTTTTAGAACGGTTCTGAATCCTAGAGTTCTCCGCCTAACGCTGTTCAGGCCCACTCAGCCAAAACCGGGCTGCTTGGTCCTGAACCTCGTTAGTGCTCAAACTCTGAGCTCAGGATTCATCACACTCTCTTAGTTGAACTCTGAAATGCAGGGGATTCCGCCTAAGTTGACATTACGTCACGGCCAAACTGCGGCCGTTCTCGTAATGTCCTCTTAGTGCTCATCCCCTCCCGCATTTCATCGTATCCTTTAGTTGAGTTCTGATTCGCAGATACCGCTCCCGTTTCACACCCAGCGTAGTGAACAAAAGAGGTTCACTTCGCTGGGTGCTCCAACGTCCGGGTACCTAAACGCGAATCATCACATCCTGTTATACGTTAAACCTGAATTCCATTACGTCGCCGTCTTGGACTACGTAGTCTTTTCCTTCTAGTCTGACTTTCCCTGCTTCTTTGGCTGCTTGCATGCTGCCGTAAGCCAACAGGTCAGCGTAGGAAACTGTTTCGGCACGGATGAAGCCGCGTTCGAAGTCGGAATGGATGATGCCGGCTGTTTGCGGGGCTTTCATTCCCAGCTTGAATGTCCAGGCGCGGACTTCTTTTTCCCCTGCTGTGAAGTACGTTCCCAAACCAAGCAACGTGTAGGCTTTGCGGATCAGTTGATCCAGTCCGGATTCTTTGATGCCCAGCTCCGCCAGGAATTCAGCCTTTTCTTCGTCATCCAATTCAGCCACTTCTTCTTCGATACGAGCGCACACGGTAACGACCTCTGCGCCTTCTGTCGCCGCGAAATCACGGACAGCTTGAACCATTTCATTGTCTCCGCCGGCTATTACGTCCTCTTCGGAGATGTTTGCGACATACAGAACAGGCTTTGTCGTCAAAAGGAACAGGCTTTTCACAAGCGGCTCTTCTTCGGGTGTGAACTCGATCGTACGGGCGGATTTACCTTCTTCCAGTGTCTTCTTGATTTTATCCAGGATCTCCAGCTCGCGGACAGCATCTTTGTCCTTTGTGCGGGCAATTTTGCTGATACGTGTGTAGCGTTTCTCGATGGACTCCAAGTCGGCAAAGATCAGTTCCAAGTTGATGGTTTCGACATCATCCAAGGGGTCCACTTTACCGCTGACGTGCGTGATATTATCGTCTTCGAAACAACGTACAACATGACAGATGGCATCCACTTGGCGGATGTTGGCCAAGAATTTGTTCCCCAGACCTTCCCCTTTGCTGGCGCCTTTTACGATTCCGGCGATATCCGTGAATTCAAAAGTTGTCGGGACGGTTTTTTTTGGTTTCACCAATTCTGTTAATTTATTCAAACGTTCATCGGGAACTTCGACCACTCCGACATTTGGATCGATCGTTGCGAATGGGTAGTTTGCGGCTTCCACGCCCGCTTTGGTGATGGCGTTGAACAAAGTGGATTTACCGACGTTCGGTAATCCTACGATTCCTGCTGTTAATGACATTTCTTCACACTCTTTCCACTTATATTGCTTATATTTGTTGCTTCAAAGACCTATTCGACAGTTTCTTCTGCCTTAGTCAGTACTTTTTTCATTTTTTTCTCGAATTCTCGGCGCGGCATCATGACCATCTGCCCGCATTTCAGGCATTTGATCCGGATGTCCATACCCATTCGGATGATTTCCCATGAGTTGTTTTTGCAGGGATGCGGTTTTTTCATTTCGACCACATCATGCAATCCATAATCTTGTTGTACCAAGGCTAGACACACCTCTTTCTGATGTCTTCATTTATTCTTAATCGTCCAGGGAAATTTGCAGGATATCCAAAATCCGGGTCAGGTCGGCTGGAGAAAGGTATTCGATCTCGATTTTGCCTTTTTCGCCCTTGCTGGATATCTGTACGGATGTCCCGAATTTGTCCATCAAGCGTTCTTCGCTCTCTTTGATGTATACCGGTTTCGTTTCTTTTTTCTTTTTGGTTTTCTTTTTGGCGACATCACCGGGATTGTTCAGTTGTTGGACCAGCAATTCCAGGTGTCGGACCGTGATTCCTTCTTCGGCAGCACGTTTCGCCAATTCGCTGATCAACGATTCATCGTTCAACCCCAAAAGCGTACGGGCTTGCCCCATGGAGATCAATCCCTCCTGCAGCATCCGTTTGACGTCCTGCGGCAGATTCAGCAAGCGCAGATGATTGGCGATGTAAGGACGGCTCTTGCCTAACCTTTGGGCCACATCCACTTGCGTAAGATTCAGCTTGTTCATCAAGGTTTGGTAGCCTTCCGCCTCTTCCAGCGGAGTCAGGTCTTCCCGCTGCAGATTTTCCAGAATGGCGACTTCGATCATTGCCGTTTCGTCAAATTCACGGACGATTGCCGGGATTGTTGTTTTGCCTGCCAAACGGGAAGCGCGGACGCGGCGTTCGCCCGCAATGATTTCATAGCCCTTCACGCTGGATTGGCGCAGGATGACCGGTTGGATGACGCCGTTCAGCATAATCGAGTCAGCCAATTCCCGCAAAGTCGAGTCGTCGAAGGTTTTCCGCGGCTGATAAGGGTTGGGACGGATTTCGTCTAAAGGGATCTCCTGTACCTTTTCGGTTTTTTCATCGATCTTCTCGATATCTTCAAAGTTGCTGAAGAGCGCGTCGATGCCGCGTCCTAGCCCTTTGCTGTTTTTATTCGCCATCTGCTAACACTTCCTTTGCCAACTCAAGATAAACTTCCGCTCCTTTTGAACGGATATCATAGTCAACGATCGATTGCCCATAGCTTGGCGCTTCGGATAAACGGACATTTCGTGGAATGATTGTCTTGTATACTTTCTCTTTGAAATATTTTTTGACCTCATCAACGACCTCGAAGCCGAGGTTCGTCCGTGCATCCAGCATCGTTAATAATACCCCTTCCAATTTCAGGTCCTTATTGAAATGCTTCTGAACCAAGCGGAAAGTGTTCAACAGTTGACTCAAGCCTTCCAAGGCGTAGTACTCGCACTGGACCGGGATCAGAACCGAATCGCTGGCAGTGAAGGCATTGATCGTCAAATGCCCCAGTGATGGCGGGCAATCGATGAAAATGAAGTCGTATTCATCACGCAACGACTGCACTGCGTCATAAAGGCGCGCTTCACGATGCGGCTGATTCGTCAATTCGATTTCGGCCCCTGCCAATTGGATGGTTGCAGGCACGACCCATAAATTTTCCCGCGAGGATTCTCTGATGACGTTCTCGATGGGCTCTTGGTTCACTAATACATCGTATATATCTTTTTCAACATCTGCTTTTGAAATGCCAAGCCCGCTGGTGGCGTTCCCTTGGGCATCACTATCTATCAATAACACTTTTTTGCCTAAGTAGGCCAAAGAAGCTGCTAAATTGACGGTGGTCGTCGTTTTTCCGACGCCGCCTTTTTGATTTGCGACTGCAATAATCCGTGCCATCTATTCTCCTCCACTTTCTGTCGTTCATTTGAAGCTGCTGTGCCGCTGTTTCACTTTTTTGCCTAAAAAAAGAGAAAAAACGATACCTGCGCTTTTTCTCCTACGCATTTCTTCAAAATGAATCATCATTTATCGCTCAGTATGTCTATTTATAAAAAAGGCTATAACTTTACCAGACTATTGTAACAAAAAAATTTGGAAAAATATAGGATAGATAAAACCGTTGCCGTAAAATCACTTCACAATCGAATCCCAACCCCGAAATGGCCCGGCCAACCTGCAGATCAGCAGGCGGTCGGGCCGTTCTTTTTACGATTTACAACGGATTTTTATTCGGGGTCCCCGCTTTTCTCGGGTAGGTCTTTGGTGTTTCTTTCGTTTTCTTGATTTTTACGATATGGCGTTCGCCTGCATCGTTCGGCAGTTCAAAAAAGATATCCTCCTCGAGTTTGCCGCCCAGGATAGTGATGGCACGCTCTGCATCGCGGATCTCCTCTTCCGTGCTGGCAGCTTTCATCGCAACGAAAGTTCCGCCTTTTTTGACCAAAGGCAGACACAGTTCGCTCAGCACGCTCAGTCTTGCGACTGCACGCGCCGTCACCACATCAAATTGGCCACGGAATTTCTTGTTCTGTCCAAAAGTTTCCGCACGGTCATGGAAGCAAGAAACTCCAGTCAATCCCAGTTCGGAAACCAAAGTCTCCAGGAAGGTGATTCGTTTGTTCAATGAGTCCACGATCGTCACCTGCAATTTCGGAAAGGCGATCTTGAGGGGGATGCTCGGAAAACCGGCGCCGGCGCCGACATCGCAAAGCATGACTTCTTCTTCAGTGAAATTCATATGGAAGCCCAATGAAATAGAGTCATAGAAATGCTTCAGATAGACTTCATCCGGTTCGGTGATGGCCGTCAGGTTGATTTTTTCGTTCCATTCGCGCAATAGGCGCAAATAAGTCGCGTATTGTTCGAGTTGCGTTTCATTCAAAAGGATCCCTTTTTCGGCAAGGGCCTCGGCAAATTGTTCTGGATTCATAATGTTTCCTTTCCGTATTGGCTTCGTCTGTTTTTCTACCTCTCTACTTTATCCTGAAAGAGCGGTCTGTACAAGGGCTTCTTGTAGTTTCTCTTACTGAGCAATCTTTTGATTGAAACGGAAACTCCCGTCCAACTCTTTCAGTGCTTCAGCCGGATTTCATTAAAAACGAACATTTGTCAAAAAAACCGAAAATCCTATATCCCATCGGAAAATATGCACAAAACACGAACTTTCAACATTAGTTTTTTCTAATTTGTTCGCTTTAAACTTGAAATAATCCAGACCGTTCTATATAATCGGCACTATATTATTTTTTGTTAGTGTTTGGATTTTTCCAAACAGCCTTTTTATATCCTCCAAATCCGGATAATATAAAAAGGCTGTTCACTAAAGAGGGAGGAATTACTGCATGTCGTCAAAATCGATCCCGTACTTGCTTGCTGCACCGGGATTCATCCTGCTGATTGTCTTTCTCGTGCTGCCGTTGGTCTCCATTATCTGGCCGACTTTTTTTGATGGCAACCTGACTTTCGCATCCTACATCGCTTTTTTTCAGGACTCCTATAATGTGAGCATCTTCATGCGCACATTGCGGATTTCGTTGGTCGTCACTTTCTTTTGTGCTCTGTTCGGCGTTCCTGTTGCCTATTATATCGCTCGGGCAGACAAAAAATTCCGCAGCCTGATGATGGCATTGGTTCTGTTTCCGCTTCTGACCAATTCGGTTGTCCGCAGTTTCGCCTGGATCAATATTCTAGGGCAAAAAGGAGTCGTCAATAACCTCTTGATGGCAACAGGCATCATTGATGCTCCAATCCCGCTGCTTTACAGCGAATTCGCGATCACGATTGGATCTATCTATCTGTTCTTGCCGCTGATGGTGATCACCTTGGTGGGGATCATCGAAAATATCGACACCGAAATCATGGAGGCAGCAGAAACTCTGGGCGCCAATCGTTTGACCGCCTTCCTGAAGGTGATCCTACCGCTGAGCGTACCGGGCATCATCGTAGGCAGCATCCTCGTCTTCACAGGAACCTTGACCGCCTATACAACACCGCAATTATTGGGCGGAAACAAAAATATGATGCTGTCGACATTCCTCTACCAAAATGCCATGACCTTGGGCAACTGGACAAATGCCAGCGTTATCGCACTGATCATGATTGTGACTACTCTGATCGTCATGAAAATCTTTAATCTGATTGCATCCGTAATCGATAAGCGAGGTGAAGAACAACATGCGTAAAGAAAAGGGTCTTACATTCTTTGTTTCGCTGGTCTATGCATTCCTGTTCATCCCTTTATTCATCATCGTGGTCACTTCTTTCGGCGAGAACCCGACCATCCAATTCCCGATTGAAGGCTTTTCTTTCAAATGGTATGCAAATGTATTCGAAAATGCCGTTTTTGCGGACAGCTTCCTGCTGAGTCTGAAAATTTCATTCTCTGCCACCATAATGGCGCTACTGGTCGGAGTTCCCGCATCATATGCCTTATCCCGCAATAACTTCATGGGCCGTGAGTGGTTGAAAAGTTTCTTCCTTTCGCCGACTATCATACCCGGAGTCGTTGTCGGCTACTCGCTGTTCCAGTTCATCGTCATCACCCTGCAGTTGCCTGTTTTCCAAGGGCTGTTGTTGGGACACTTTCTGGTCAGCCTACCCTACATCATCCGCGTCGTAGGAGGCAGTCTGGAGCAGTTGGATTTCTCCATCGAAGAAGCAGCCTGGACATTAGGCAGCACGAAAGCAGGTGCCTTTTTCAAAGTAATTTTGCCGAACATCACATCAGGCATCTTCGCTTCATTCATGTTGGCATTCATCAATTCCTTCAATAATATTCCTGTTTCTCAGTTTTTGTCAGGTCCTGGGATTTCGACATTACCGACTACTTTGATGAGTTACGTTGAATACAACTATGATCCCACCGTCTCGGCGCTCTCCGTACTTCTGATGCTGGCAACCATCCTGTTGATGTATCTGGTCGAAAAGACGCTCGGACTGTCCTCGATTACCTGATTTTTTAAACTATGAAGGAGGAACATGCATAAATGGCTTTTGTTGATTTAAATGATATCCGCGTCAGTTATGACGGGAAAAACGATATTCTGAAAGATTTGAACCTCGCGATGGAGAAAGGTGAATTGGTTTCCTTATTGGGGCCATCCGGTTGCGGAAAAACGACTACCCTACGCGTCATTGCAGGGCTGATCGAACCCAATGACGGCACTTTTACAGTCGATGGTACCAACTTGACGAAAGTTCCGGTGCACAAACGGAATTTCGGGATGGTATTCCAGTCCTATGCGCTTTTTCCGCATCTGACCATCCGGGAAAATGTCGGCTTCGGCTTGAAGCTGCGGAAAGAAAAAAAAGAACAGATCGATCAAAAAGTTGCGGCAATGCTGGAAGTCACAGGCTTGGCTGAGTTTGCCGAACGCTATCCGAAACAATTATCCGGAGGCCAGCGCCAACGTGTCGCCTTGGCGCGGGCTCTGGTCATCGAGCCTAAGTTGCTATTGCTGGATGAACCGTTGAGTAACCTTGATGCAAAACTGCGCATCTCCATGCGTATCGAAATCAAACGGATCCAGCGTCAACTGGGGATAACGACCGTATTCGTCACACATGACCAAGAGGAGTGCTTCTCCATTTCGGACAAAGTCGCTGTCATGAACAAAGGCGTAATCGAACAGTTCGCTTCCCCCGAAGAGATCTACAGCAATCCGAGCACTGAATTTGTCGCACGTTTCATCGGATTCGAAAACTTTATCGCGCTTACCGCAACAGGGGCACAGACATTCACTGCTGCTGACGGCTCTCCGTTCAGCACAACCCGCTCGACTGACCGCAAAGAAGTCACCGGCACCATCCGTCCGGACGACATTATCCTAAAAACCCTTGCGGAACAATCCGGGAACACGATAGCGGGAACCGTTCTGGTCCGCACTTTCCTGGGCAAGAGCTACCAGTACGAAGTGGAGACACCACTAGGGAAACTGCTGGTGAACGGCACCAATGAAGCCGCACACCAAGCCAGCGACAAGGTGAATTTATACTTGCCGCCTTCAAAAATTGTTTTAGTGTAATTAAAAAATAGAGAAAAAGGGGTTTTATCAGATGAAAAATTGGAAATGGATCAGCCTATCTTTAGCAAGTACAGCACTTTTGGCAGCCTGCGGAAATGGTGGCAGCACAGCGGACAGTTCAGCTGAAGCCGGATCGGAAACAAGCAGCGAATTGACTGTTTCGACCTTCGCGATCGGGGAAGATGTCATCCGCTCGGATGTTTTCGCCCCATTTGAGGAAGAAAACGGCATTACCATCATTGCCGAAGTCGGCAATAGCAGCGAGCGCTTCACGAAATTCCAAAATAACCCGAACAACACGATCGACGTGATTGAATTGTCCCAAGCCAATGCAGCATCCGGCGTTTCCGAGGACCTTTTCGAGCCATTGGATGAAACAAAAGTGCCTAATATCGCAAATCTGATCGATAGCGCAAAAGAATTGACTGAAGATGGCTCCGGTCCTGCCTACACTGTCAACAGCATCGGCATCATCTATGATGAAGCGGCCGCAGGCATGACAATCGATGAGTGGTCTGACCTTTGGGATCCGTCTTTAGCAGGTAAAATCTCCATCCCAGACATCACAACCACTTTCGGACCAGCCATGATCTATGTCGCAAGTGACTTCAAAGGCACAGACATCACAACCGACAATGGTACGGCTGCATTCGAGGCCTTGACTGAACTTAAACCGAATATCGTCAAAACCTATACAAAATCTTCTGACTTGGCCAACATGTTTCAATCAGGTGAAATTGTGGCGGCAGTCGTTGGTGACTTCGCTTATCCGATCATTTCAGGTTCAAATCCGGATGTGCAATACGTCGTCCCTGAATCAGGCACGTACGCTAACTTCAACACATTGAACGTCAACAAGAACTCCGAAAACAAAGAATTGGCTTATGCTTACATCAACTGGAAATTGAGCAAGGAACTGCAGGAAGTGACTGCTATTTCGTTGAATGAAGCTCCGACAAACAAAGAAGTCGTTCTGGATGAAGCTACAGCAATGAACAAAACCTACGGCGCTGTTGCCGAGCGCGCAAAAGCGATCGACTTCACCTTCGTGAACGAAAACTACGCAGCTTGGATAGCAGAATGGAACAAAACGCTGAATCAATAAGCAAAGCCAAAAGCCACGGCGCAGCCGTGGCTTTTCCTGTATCCCTTAATCTATAATAGTGAAAAGACCATTTTAGGAGGCCCTTATGCAAATCGACCTAATCATCGAAAACGCGTCCGTCTTCAACAGTTTCCTGAAGACTTTCGAACGAAAAAACATCGCCATCGTGGGTGAAAAATTCTATTATATCAGCGCTGAAGACCTGCAGTCGCTGCAACCGAAAGAAACGGTGGATGCATCCGGACAATATGTGATTCCCGGATTGATCGACATCCATATGCACATCGAAAGTTCCATGATCCCCCCTTCCCTTTTCTCGGGGGCAGCGCTGTCTTATGGTGTCACCACCGTTGTTGCCGATGCTCATGAGATAACCAATGTTTTTGGCTTGGAAGGCATGGAGGCTTTTCTGGCGGAAGATACCGCGCTTGACATCTACTACGCGATTCCGTCATCTGTACCGTCCACCACACCCGAATTGGAGACCACAGGCGGGTTCATCGGAGTGGCAGAAGTGAGCAGCCTCTTGGATAATCCGCGCGTCATCGCCCTTGGGGAAGCCATGAATTTCAAAGGCATCACCAGCGAACCGGACTCTCTGATCCGCCAGATTCTCAGGGAAACGCAGCTAAAGAAACCGTTTATGCCGCTGGAAGGTCATGTTCCGCGCGTTTCCGGAGTCGACTTGGCAAAATTCATGTATGCCGGCATCACTGCGGATCACACCCACCAAAGCCCTGAATCGATCTATGAAAAAATCAGCAACGGCATGTTTCTGGAGTTCCAGAAGAAATCCATCCTCCCCGAAAACATGGCTGTCCTTGAGAAGTACGATTTCTATGAATATGCAGCGATCATAACCGATGATATCATGGCGGATGACCTGCTGGATGGCCATCTGGATGCCAATGTCCGCGCCGCCATCGCAGCCGGTATGCCGATCGAACAGGCCATTTACTGCACGACCTATACACCAGCCAGGCGGATGGGCTTTCAGGACCGCGGCGCTATCGTTGCCGGCTTCAAAGCGGATTTCATTCTGTTGGATGATCTGGAGACACTTGAGATCAATGCGGTCTATAAAAACGGAAAGCTGGTGCATACAAAAGGGGCGGCTATTGCTTATCCTGCCGAAAAGCCGACTTTTCCGGCGCACTTCTATGACTCCGTCCGCTGCCGCAAGTTGACTGCCGATGATCTGCGGATCCCGGTGGCAACCACGGATACCTCAGTCATCTGCAATGTCATCCAGATCCAACAAGTCGGTACTTTCACCGAACCGGTCCAGCGTGAAATCGCAGTGAAAGACGGTTATCTGGACTGGGAAAACAGCGGACTGGCGCTTATCGTTGTGATGGAGCGCTACGGAAAAAACGGAAATATCGGCTTCGGATTGGTCGAAAATGCGTTGACGCAAAAAGGCGCTGTTGCGACGACCTGGGCGCATGATCACCATAATCTGATGGTGATGGGGACCGATGCAGAATCTATGCTGCTTGCCCAGCAAGAGCTCCTTTCCTTGCATGGTGGTTACGTAGTTGTTCAGGGCGGAAATATCCTCGGATCCTGTCCGCTTCCGATCGGCGGCATTCTGAGCGATGTCCCGGTTCAGACATTGGGCCACCAACTTCATGCTGTCCGTTCCGCTATGGTTTCCTTGGGATACCGGAACGGCAATGAAATCATGAGCTTCTCGACCTTATCTTTACCGGTGTCACCGGCGATAAAAATTACTGACTACGGCATGATGAATGTGCATACCCATGCAAGCATCCCGTTGATTGCGAGGACAAAATGAAAACACTGATCACAAACGTCACTGTGCTGACGATGAACGCGGAGTATGACGTCTTCGAAAAGGGCTTCATCCTTTTCGAAGATGACCGCATACTTGCTGTTGGATCGGCTGAACAGCAGCCGGATGCCGGCTATGACCGGATGATTGATGGAAGGAATGCCCTCGCCATGCCCGGCATGGTTAACACCCACACCCATATCGGTATGATTCCTTTCCGCTCCCTCGGCGACGATACTCCGGATCGGTTGCGCCGGTTCCTTTTCCCTTTGGAAAAAGCCTGCATGACCAAAAATTTGGCTTACCATAGCGGCAAATACGCCATCGCCGAGATGCAGTTGGCGGGCGTGACCACCTTCATGGATATGTATTATTTTGAAGATGAACTGGCACAGGCAGCGGATGAAATGCAGGCGCGGGCCATCCTGGGGGAAACGGTCATCGACTTCGCTACCTGCGACACAAGCGAACCGCACGGCGGCTTGAGCTACGCGGAAGCATTCATCCCGAAATGGCTCGACCACGAGTTGATCACGCCTGCCATCGCGCCGCATGCCCCCAACACGAACAGCCCGCAAGCCTTGCAAAAAGCGGCTGCCATCTCGGAGAAATACAGTGTTCCGATCAGTTTGCATCTAAGTGAAATGGACTATGAAATCCGCCACTTTCAGGAAGAGTATGGAAAAACGCCGGTAGCCTTTCTGGATGACTTGGGTGTGTTGAGTGAGCATCTCATTGCCGCCCACTGCATCCATGTCACACCCGAAGACATCGCTCTATTGAAGCGGAGTGACGTGGCTGTTGCGCACTGCATCGGGGCGAATACGAAATCTGCCAAAGGTGTCGCACCTGTGAAAGCCATGCTGGAGGCAGGTATCCGGGTCGGCCTGGGAACGGACGGTCCAAGCAGCGGAAATACATTGGATCTGTTCACCCAAATGCGCATGTTCGCGAATTTCCATAAAACCCACCTGCAGGATCGCGCAGCTTTCCCGGCGCGGGATATTGTCCGCTTGGCAACACTCGGAGGAGCCGAAGTATTGGGCTTGTCCGACAAAATCGGCTCGCTGGAAGCAGACAAAAAGGCCGATATCGTCCTTGTCGAAACAGACTCCGCAAATATGTTCCCGATATTCGATCCATATGCTGTTCTGGTTTATTCCGCACATGCCGGGAATGTATCGGATGTCTTCATCAATGGGGTTCCAATCGTTTCCGGAAAACTGTTGCTCACACAAGACTTGGCCGCTTTGAAGACTGCTTTGGCATCCGAAATGCAGGACTTCATCAAACAGGCAAAACAAAATGAAAAGAAGACAATCCTCTGATCGCCAAAAAGCCGCCGTCCCTTATTCGGGGACAGCGGCTTTTCCAATCTATTTAAGCATCCAACAAACTTGCGATGATGATTTCCAGTTCGACGAAGGAGTTGGCGATGCGATCGGGATGTTCCGCGCGCAAGGTTTGGGCGGAACTTCCTCCCCAGGTGATGCCGACTGTCTTTATGCCTGCCATTTTGCCCATCTGCATATCATAGATGGTATCACCGATCATGACGGTTTCTTCTTTCGCCATCGGGATTTTCTCCCAGGCGGTGAAGATGCCTTCCGGATTCGGTTTATGCTGGTTCATGTTATCCAATCCGATGACCACTTCCATCAGATCCAGCAGATCCACTGCAGAAAGACTGCGCAACAAAGCTTTGGTCGCCTTGTTGGAAATCACGCCCAGATGGTGTCCGTTCCCTTTCAGTTCCATTAAGGATTCCCGCGACAGATCGTATGGTTCCAACAGCATATTTTCATATTTTTCATATTTGTCCCAAAAAACTTCCATCAGCTTATCCAGCTCGATCGGAGAGAGTGCATATTGCTTCAGATAGCCAATAAACTTCACAAAATGGGGCTTCCCTCTATCCTCACGCAGTTGCTCAGGGGTTGGAACGGGATAGCCGAAATGTTCAAATGTATCCATTGTAGCCATTTCGCTAATTTTGCATGTTTCTGCCAAGGTACCGTCAAAATCGAATAATAGTAATCCCATCTTCCATCTTCCCTTCGATCGCAAATATGAACCGGATGCGGACAATAGAGGCATGCCCTGCTATTATGCAAAAAACCTAAAAATCCGAATGTTCACTATAATCAAAATTATAGCAAACAAAAACGACAGAATAATGAGGTTTTATTTAGAATTTGGAAAGAATTCGCTAGTTTTCACTATCTCCAACCGACAATTCCCGAACATTAGTAGATTAACACTTTGTTAACGTACTGAATTTACCCATCCAGCTCTTGCCCGTTGCGGTCTCCATCTTGGGACAGGGGCAATTGACGGAATATCAAAATTTGCGTATGCTTTTTAATGAATCCAGAAAGGAAGTTGGAAGAATCGGACAACTTTTGCTGCAAGCGGGCTGCGCTTGTCCGATTCTTCGTTGTTATCGGACAACTATCGATATGAGTGTGGCGGCAGCACCAAGAAAAGGCTGTCTTCATAGAAGACAGCCACTTTTTTAGTTGATGCGATAAGCGTGATTGAGCGGGCCGCTACCCTTGCCCAGATCCAGTCCGGCGTGGAGCGCGCCGGTGATGTAGGCTTTGGCTTGGCGGATGCTCTCTTCCATTCCGTAACCTAAAGCCAGATTCGCTGCGATGGCTGAGGAAAGCGTGCAGCCGGTGCCGTGCGTATTCGGGTTTTCGATCCGTTCCGACTCGAACCAACTGACTTTTCCGTCCATAAAGAGCAGATCGTCGGCGCTGTCCCTCAGATGGCCGCCCTTCAGGAGCACGCTAGTTCCCGCTGCTGAAGCGATGCACTCCGCCGCAGCCAGCATATCCGCCTTCGTCTCGATCTTGACACCGCTCAGCACCTCTCCTTCCGGCACATTGGGGGTGATCACATCAGCCAACGGCAACAACAGCGTCCGCAAAGCTTGGCTGGCATCGTTCTGCATCAGGCTGCTGCCGCTAGTGGCCACCATGACCGGATCCACGACGATATTCTCTGCTTTGTATTCTGCCAGCTTCTCCGCGATGACTTTGATGATTGCGGCGTTCGACACCATGCCGATCTTCACCGCATCCGGCCGGATATCCTCAAAGACGCAATCCAACTGCTGCGCCACAAATTCAGGCGTCACTTCCATGATTCCAGCCACGCCTGTCGTGTTCTGCGCCGTAAGCGCCGTGATCACGCTCATCCCATAGACTTTATGCGCCATCATCGTCTTCAGGTCCGCTTGGATCCCCGCTCCGCCGCTGCTGTCCGAACCGGCGATCGTCAATACTGTTTTCATATTTTTGCTCATCCTTTCCAATCCGAAAATGAATAGATGTACTGCTCCGTCAACGCTTCGATGCGCTCCTTATCCTGCGACGCCGTCTCATCATAGACGCCGACTACCCGGAAACCGGCTGCTGTTGCCGTTTCGATGGCGTGCAGGGCATCCTCAAAGATGACGGTCTTCGTGAGGGGAGCCCCGAGATGTTCGAACGCCCGCTGAAAAATGAGCGGATTGTCTTTGCCCGTCTTTACTTCACTGCTGGTCAGGATGGTGCTGAAATATTCCCGGATGCCCAAACGCTCCAAGGCGCTCTCGGCCAAATTCCTTTCGGTCGCAGTGGCGATGCACATCTTCACATTCTGTGCCTGCAATTTCTGCAGGTATTCCGCTGCGCCGGCTTTAAGCGGGACTTCATAACGGTAAAGATCCGCAATCAGTGTTTCAATTTCCCCAATGATTGTCTCTTCATCTTCGTGCAATCCGTAGTCCGCTCGAAAATGTTGTGCGGCTTGCTGCAGGCTCATCGTCTTCAACGCATCCTGCAGACCCGAAGCCGGCTGCACCTTTTTCTGAAGCAAATAATTTTCTCCCAATCCTTGCCAGATCGGCATGGAATCCAGCAACGTCCCGTCCAGATCGAAGATGGCTGCTTCCAGTTTCATGGTTGCACCATCGCTTCGGCTAATGGGCGCAGCCGCTTAACGGCCGCGGTGATGTCAGGCTGCGCAAAGATGGCGGATACCACGGCAACCCCGTCGATGCCGCTGCCCTTCAGGTTGGGGATATTCCCTTCAGCAATGCCTCCGATCCCCACAACGGGTATGCTCACCGCACGGCAGATCTGCTGTAGCGTTTCGATCGACAGCGTGTTGGCATCCAGCTTCGTCGCTGTACTGTAGATGGCACCGACACCCAGATAATCGGCCCCATTCCGTTCCGCCGTCAGCGCCTCTTCGACGGAATGGGCAGAAACGCCCAAGATTTTCCCCTCGCCGATCCGGCTGCGGACGTCACCCGCCTGCATATCGCTCTGGCCCACATGAACGCCATCCGCATCCAGCGCCAAGGCCACATCGACGGCATCATTGATGATGAAAGGAACGCGGTGGCGCTTGGCCACGGCCTGCAGTTCCTTGCCGAGTGAGACAAAGGCATCGAAATCCAATTCCTTCTCGCGCAATTGCACGACGGTAACGCCCGCCCGGATGGCTTCTTCAAGCTGTTCAGCCAAGGATGCGTTCCCCAGCCATTGGCGATCAGTCACCGCATAAAGCAGCAAATCATTCTTATCTACTCTCAATTTTAGCGCTCCCTTCCAATGTTTCGGCCGACATCTTGCTGATTTCATCGATGATGTAGCTGCGGTAGGATGAAGTCCCTGCGGCAGTGCGGATCATCCTTTCGTAAGCCAGCTCGCCACTGATCCCCATCAGACACACCGCAGCTGCAGTGGCCTCCAATCGCTGCTCCGGATTGGCTGCACAATAGGCTGCAATCAATCCAGACAGCATGCAGCCGGTTCCGGACACCTTCGCCATCTGCGGATGTCCATTGCGGATGATGTAGGCTTTTTCCTGATCCGCAACGATATCGATTGCGCCGGTGATCGCGACGATCGCATCATTCCGGTCGGCCAATCGTTTGGCGAAAGCGACCGTTGCCTCGAGCGTCCCCTCGGTTACGGCATCGCTGATGTCGGCATCCACGCCTTTTGTTGTGCCGCTCCCGGAATGGATCGTCTTCATTTCCGAGATATTCCCTTTGATCACAGTGAAGGCAATGCCCTCCAGCAATCTGAAGGTCGCTTCGGTCCTGAAAGGGGAGGCCCCGGCGCCGACCGGGTCCAGAACGACGGGATGGGAGAGCGCATTGGCTTGGCGCCCTGCCAGTAGCATGGACTCCACGGCTCGGCTGTTCAAGGTCCCGATGTTCAGGTTCAGGGCGGTGCAGATGCTTGTGATATCCGCGACTTCCTCGGGGGCATCCGCCATGATCGGGGACCCTCCGGCTGCCAATAGGACATTGGCGACATCATTGACGGTGACATAATTGGTGATGCAGTGGACCAGCGGCGTCTGCTGCTGGACATTTTCGAATAGCGTTTTGAACATGGGTTACCTCCAGAAAGTTTGTGTATTGCGACAAAAAAAGCGGGAAATGTCCGAATAGGCATTTCCCGCTGAATAGAATCATTCAATGTTATTTCCCTACGTTGGCATTATCCAAATCAGGTAATCGGTCGAAGTTGATTACTTCCTCTCAGCCTGCTGACACAAGCTCCCTTTTTTCGTATGTAATTGTGTAACTATCTTAACATAAGCGGCAGCCTTACTCAAGAATCATTTTTGCCGATTTTTTTATCTTGATTGCGCATTCAGCCACTCGAAAATATTCGCATAAGTGGTTTCGCCGACTGCCGCTGCAGCTGCGCAGTTCAGTCAGCTTCTCTCTTTGCAGATCCGTATAGGCAAGCCGGTTCGTCAAACGGAAGCTCTTGTTGTAGTAGTCCGGTATCTCGGATTTGATGAAGGCATACGGGAAAATGAGCGAAATCGCCTTCGTTTTGTTATGTTAGTCCCAGATCGAATGGACTTCATTCGAATTGACTACGAGAATGTCGCCCGCATTCGTTTCGTGGACGGTCCCATCGATCGTGAATTCGCTGATTTTTCCGGACATCGTATAGCTGATTTCCAATGATTTGTGCCAATGGGCAAGGACACCGGAATCCGTTCTTTCGTTGTGAAAAATATAGAACACGGGAAGTTCCGGATCCGATTCGATGATTTCATGATGGTAACGCATCTGCTGTCCCTCCTACCCTTCCTTGTTCCATTTACATTTCATTATACTATAGTTCAATCTTCATAAATGACGGAATGCGTGCGCAGCTCCGGTGAAGAATCCGTCCACCGGAGAACAACTCAGAAATGAGGCTTAACTCCGATAGAACCGAGCTCATCGGAGAACACAGCTGAAAATGCGGACCGAACTCCGGCGAAGCCTCCGCTCGCCGGAGGAGAAAAGTGGCTCTATCGGCCATGGAGAGCAGTCGCGAAAAAAGTTAACGGATAACGACAAAAAACGAGGCTATCTCGAGATGAGACAGCCCCGGCTTCCTATTCTGCTATTTTTGCGATTTTCCCTTGGGTCACGTAGACCATCAATACGGAAATATCGGCGGGGTTGACGCCGCTGATCCGGCTTGCTTGGGCAATCGTTTCCGGTTGGATCTTCTTCAGGTTCTGTTTGGCTTCGTTCGCTATTCCGTTGATCGCATCGTAATCGATGTTCGCAGGGATGCGCTTTTCTTCCATCTTCTTCAGCTTATCCACTTTTTCGGCAGCTTTTTTGATGTAGCCAGCGTATTTGATCTGCACTGCCACTTGTTTGATGACCTCTTTCGGCAAGGCTACTTCAAACGGCGCAAAAGCGATCAGACCTTCATATTTCAATTCCGGACGCTTCAGCAAGTCCGCAAACAAAATGCCGTCCTTCAGCGGAGCAGATTTTTGTTCCGCAAGGAAAGCCTGCAGTTCATCAGTCGGTTTCAAACGGGTCTTTTCGAGGCGGGCGATTTCCTTTTCGACAGCCTGTTTTTTCTCCAGGAACGACTCATAGCGTTCTTCCGTCACCAAACCGATTTCGCGGCTCATTTCGGTCAAGCGGAAGTCAGCATTGTCATGGCGAAGCAACAGCCGGTACTCGGCGCGGGAAGTCAGCAAGCGGTAAGGCTCCATCGTCCCTTTTGTGACCAGATCATCGATCATGACACCGATATAGCCATCACTGCGTTTCAGGATGAAAGGTTCTTTTCCTTGCACAGCCAACGCCGCATTGATGCCGGCAATGATGCCTTGTCCGGCAGCTTCTTCATAACCGGATGTGCCGTTTGTTTGACCGGCAGTGAACAGATTCTTCACCAGTTTTGTCTCCAAGGAAAGGCGCAGCTGGTGCGGTTTCACGACATCGTATTCGATGGCATAGCCTGTCCGCATCATTTGGGCATTTTCCATCCCCGGCACGGAACGGATCAGATCAAGCTGAACATCCTCCGGCAACGAGGTGGACAACCCTTGCACATAGACTTCTTCGTTTTCGCGGCCTTCCGGCTCCAGGAAGAGCTGGTGGCGCGGCTTGTCGTCGAAACGGACGATTTTGTCTTCGATCGATGGGCAATAGCGGGCACCTACCCCTTCGACGATGCCGGTGAACATCGGCGCGCGGTGGAGATTGTCGCGGATGATCTCATGGCTTTCCGGACTCGTATAAGTCAGCCAGCAGGATAATTGATCCTTCAGATAGTCTTCATCTTTGGAAAGGAAGCTGAAATGGTTCGGCTCGACGTCACCGGGCTGTTCCTCGGTTTTGGAATAATCGATTGTCGAAGCCATCACCCGCGGCGGCGTTCCGGTCTTGAAGCGCGCCAATTCAAATCCCAGATCCAACAGATTTTCGGATAACTTGATGGACGGCTGCGAGTTGTTCGGTCCGGAAGAGTAAACCAAGTCCCCGATGATGATTTTCCCTCGGGAAGAGGTTCCGGCTGTGATGACGACGGCCCCGGCGCGGTAAACGGCGCCTGTATGCGTCACTACGCCCTTGACTTCACCGTCTTCCACGATCAATTCCTCAACAATGGCTTGCTTCAGCAGCAGGTTCTCTTGTTTTTCGATGGTGTGCTTCATATGATGGGCATAGTCATCCTTATCCGCTTGTGCGCGCAACGCTTGGACGGCAGGGCCTTTCCCTGTGTTCAGCATGCGCATTTGGATATACGTCTTGTCGATATTGCGTCCCATTTCGCCGCCCAATGCATCGATTTCCCTTACGACGACACCTTTCGCAGGCCCGCCGATGGATGGGTTGCAGGGCATAAAGGCGACCATGTTCAAATCGATGGTAACCAGCATCGTGCTGCATCCCATACGCGCTGCGGCAAGCGCCGCTTCGGATCCGGCATGTCCGGCTCCCACAACAATCACATCAAAACTTCCAGCTTCAAATCTGTTCATTTTTCCATTCCTTCCATTTGTGCTATCTATTTGTTCCTAACATTCATTACGCAATTCATCATATCATTTCTAGTTGAGTTCTGATTCGCAGATACCGCTCCCGTTTTGTCATGGCTCTTGCGATTTTTAATCGCTTAGAGACATGATACACTTGACCGGTACGGTCACAGTGCATCCTTGCGAAGTGAACAAAAGAAGTTCACTTCGCTGGGTGCTCCAACGTCCGGGTATCTAAACGCGAATCATCACATCCTGTTATTTCCCCAAACAAAACTGTGTGAAGAGTTGGGTGAGGAGTTCGTCTTGGACGCTGTCGCCGGTGATTTCTCCAAGGAGGTCCCAGCAACGGGTGAAATCGATCTGGACAAGGTCGATCGGCATGCCTGATTCGATGCCGCTCAGCACTTCATCCAGCGAATCCATCGCATCGTTCAAGAGCGCGATATGGCGGACATTGGATACATAGGTCGCATCCTTCTCGCCGGTTTCCCCTGAGAAGAACATCTTCGTGATCTGTTTTTCCAATTGGTCCAGTCCGGTTTCGCTCAGCATCGATGTTTCGATGATTCTTTCAGGATCGCTCCAAGGTTCCAGCTCACCGGTTGTCATCTTGGCTTCCAGATCCATTTTGTTCATAAGGATGATGCGGTTCATGTCCTTCGTGTCTTCCAGAAGCTGTTTGTCCTCTTCCGTCAGCCCTTCGTTCTGGTTGATCAGCAGCAGGATCAGATCGGCTTCGGCCAAGGCTTTCCGGCTGCGCTCGACTCCGATTTTTTCCACGACGTCCTCCGTTTCGCGGATGCCAGCAGTGTCGATCAGCTTCAATGGAACGCCTCTGACGTTTACGTATTCCTCGATCGTATCGCGGGTTGTGCCGGCGATGTCCGTCACAATGGCTTTCTCTTCACGCAACAGGCGGTTCAGCAGACTGGATTTGCCTACGTTGGGGCGGCCGATGATGGCTGTCTGAAGACCTTCGCGCAGTATCTTCCCTTGCTTGGCAGTATCCAACAGATGCTGGATGTGTCCGCGCACTTCAATCGTGCGGTCCTTCAAGAGCTTCGTCGTCACTTCCTCGACGTCATCGTATTCCGGGTAGTCGATGTTCACTTCGACTTCAGCCAATGTGTTCAGGATGATCTGACGGATATCCCGGATCATGCCGGATAATTTGCCGTCCAACTGATGCAGGGCCACGTTCATCGCACGATCGGTTTTGGCACGGATCAAGTCCATGACTGCTTCGGCCTGCGACAAATCGATCCGGCCATTCAGGAAGGCACGCTTTGTGAATTCCCCGGGCTCCGCCATGCGGGCGCCGTTCTGGAGAATCGTCTGCAGAATCCGGTTGACGCTTACGACACCGCCGTGGCAGTTGATTTCCACGACATCTTCGCGGGTGAACGTCTTCGGTCCATACATGACGGACACCATGACTTCGTCGATCATGTCGCCTGTGCGCGGATCATAAAGGTGACCGTAATTGATGGTGTGTGTGGCGACATCGGCCAAGTGCTTCGTCCCGGCTCGGTATAATGTATCGGCTATCTGGATTGCTTGATCTCCGCTCAAACGTACGATTCCGATGGCCCCTTCTCCAGGCGGCGTCGAAATGGCGGCGATAGTATCAAATTCATTTGTAATCATTCATTGTCGTCCTTTCTTGGTTGTTTCAACGTACAAAAAAAGCGCCCACTCCTCCCCTTCGTTCAAGCGGGAGGAAAAGCACTTTGACTGCAGTTCACTTTGGATATTCTTTTCAGCTTACTTTAAATAGATTTCTAGCCGATTATACAAGCAATGCGGGCGCAATGCAAGCATTTAATCAACGGCTATTTTATTTCATCATCAGGTAGACGGTACTCAACAACCCTCTGGTTACCAGAAGAATAATGATCTTATGGGTCAGCCGATCTGCAGAGCGATTTTCCCTGTCTGTTCGGCATTTTCCAGCCGCTGGAAAGCCTCCCTGAACTCCTCTGCCGGATAAACGGCGTCCACCACCGGATGGAGATCATGTTCCTCGACAAAACGGATCATCGCTTCATACTCTTCAAAACTGCCCATTGTCGAACCTTTCAGCGTGTACTGTCCATAAAAGAATTTCCGCAGATCGAAGGTGACCAGATCGCCCGTCGATGAGCCGAAAGTCACGATGGTGCCGCCCCTGCGGACCGCATCCAGCGATTTGTCGAAAGTGGCCGCTCCGACCGACTCGATCACCACGTCCACTTTTCCGCCGATTCCTTCGACCCAATCCTCATCGTGCAGCAAGCCTTGGTCGGCTCCATACTGCAGCGCCTTCGCCAATTTTTCTTTCGAGCGCGATGTGACATATACCGTCGCACCGGCGGCCTTGGCGAATTGCAGGAGGTAGGTGGCCACTCCGCCGCCGATGCCTGGTATCAGGACTTTCATCCCTTCTGCCACTCCACCTTTTGTGAATAGGGCGCGGTAAGCCGTCAACGCGGACAGGGACAGGACGCCTGCTTCTTCCCAGGACAGGTGAGACGGCTTTTTCACTACATTCTCTTCGGAAACAACGATTTCTTCCGCCATGGCCCCCTGCTCCGAACTACCGAGGATCGTGAAGGTTTCCGGAGCTGTGTCGCTGTTCTCGCGCCAACCGCTGCCGGGATAAAGCATCACTTCATCACCGATTTTGAAACGCGTCACCTCTGCTCCGACAGCCACAACGACACCGGCAGCATCCGATCCGATGACCACCGGATGCTTCTCATGCGCTTGGCTCAGGGCAAAAAGGTCGCGATGGTTCAATCCGGCTGCCTTGACCTTTATTTTTATCTCGGAAGGTCCTGCCGGTTGTTCCGCACGGTCTTCCCATTTCAAACCTTCCAAACCGACTTTTCCGCTGTGAATCAATGTTTTCACCATATCGATCACTCCTCAAATGGATAGTTCTGTCAGATTCAGTATAACTTTTCCGGACAGAAATACAAAGAGGGAGACCCGAAGCCTCCCCCTCACTTGCTATTTTTCGGTAAAACGGATCGCTTTTGCTCCGATATCGGAACGATAGAACGTGTGCGCAATCGGATTTGCATTCAGGTAACGGTAGGCTTTGTCTTGCGCAGCTTGGAGCGTTTCGCCTTGGCCAGCGACCAACAGGATGCGTCCGCCGTTTGATAATAGTCCTTGTTCGCCAGCCTTCACGCCTGCGGCATAGACGATGCAATCCGCATTTTCCGTATCCAGATCAGGCAACGGGATATCTTTCATCGGCGCTTCCGGATAGCCTTCAGCGGCAACAACGACACCCAAAGTGTAACGATCGGTGTACATTTCGATGACCGGATCTTTTCCGTTCAGGATGTCATCGATGACTTGCGCCAAATCGGAGGCCATCTGATTCATGATCACCTGTGTTTCCGGATCTCCGAAACGGGCATTGAATTCGATGACGCGCAACCCTTTGGCGGTGATCATCAGGCCGGCATAGACAACTCCCTTGAACGGGATGCCTTCAGCCACCATCGCCTCTACAGTCGGTTTTACGACCGTATCCAGCACTTCTTGAATCATAGCTTCGGATACTTGCGGTACAGGCGAATAAGCGCCCATGCCGCCCGTATTAGGGCCTTTGTCGCCGTCGTAAGCCCGCTTGTGGTCTTGTGCAACGCCTGAATAGTAGTACTTCGCACCGTTTGCCAGCGCAAACAGCGAGAATTCTTCCCCTTCAAGGTACTCTTCGATGACGACTTTCGGCTTACCGGCTGCATATTTACCCTGCAGAAGCATGTCGTTCAGTGCATCCAGAGCTTCAGTCATCGTCATCGCAACAACGACGCCTTTTCCGGCTGCCAGACCGTCCGCCTTGATGACGATCGGAACACCATTGGCTTCCACATAAGCAACCGCTGCTTCATAGTCTTCGAATGTCTCGTAGGCTGCAGTCGGGATGCCGTATTTTTTCATCAGGTCTTTTGCGAATTGCTTGGAGCATTCCAAGTCGGCCGCTTTTTTGCTGGGTCCGAATACTTTCAGGCCAGCCGCTTCAAATGCATCCGTAACCCCTTCAAACAAAGGGATTTCCGGTCCGACGAAAGTCCAAGCAATGCCGTTGTCTTTGACGAATTGGATCAATCCTTGGTGGTCGTTTTCCGCAATGTCGACTAACGTGATGCCGTCTTGGGCCATCCCTGGGTTCCCTTTGGCGCAGTAAACAGTCTCCACCAATGGGCTTTGAGTTAATTTTTTGGCGATGGCATGCTCGCGTCCGCCACTGCCGATTACAAGAAGTTTCATCTGTAGATCCTCCAACCTTTTATATGAAGCTTGATATTACTGAACTGGTGCTTTTAATCGAGTTCTGAATCACATTTTTTTAGTCGAGTTCTGAACCCTTAGCAAAAAGTGCGTCAATAGCCTCGATACTCAAAATGCTAAAGACCTCAAACGTCGCACTGTGACGTTTGAGTGCCTAAGGTGACAATCACACACGGGCAAAAAGCGCCCGTTTAGTGTTTGTCCTCTTAGTGCTCGATTTCTAGCGTGGGGTTCATCACATCCTTTTTAGTGTCTGAAGTGTCTTACGCTTGTTTTCAGCATCGTGATGCCGTATTTGTTCGCCATTTCGATTGAATCTTGGTCCTTGATGCTGCCGCCTGGTTGAACGATCGCTTTGATGCCGTGTTTGGCAGCATATTCCACGCTGTCGTTCATCGGGAAGAAAGCATCACTCGCCAATACAGCGCCTTCGATGGCGTTGGCCGCTTCAGCTTGCTCGATGGCGATTTTTACGGATCCGACACGGTTCATCTGGCCTGCGCCGATGCCGACTGTCTGTTTGCTGTTTGCCAATACGATGGCGTTGCTCTTCACGTGCTTGACGACTTTCCAGGCGAAATCCATTGCTTTCATTTCGTCTTCAGTCGGTTGACGCTCGGTCATGACTTCCCAATTGGCTGGCACATCATCAGTGTTGATGTCCTGCGTCTGTTCCAGCATGCCGCCCAATACGGAGACAAATTCTTTTCCGCCTGCTTTTGCAGCCGAGAAATCCAAGGTCATGATGCGGATATTCTTTTTCTTCGTCAGGATAGCTAAAGCCTCTTCCGTATAGCTTGGCGCCAGAACGATTTCCAGGAACATGCTGTTCAGTTTTTCGGCAGTCGCCACATCCAACGGACGGTTCGCAACCACAATGCCGCCGAAGATGGAGACAGGATCAGCTGCATAGCAACGATCGAAGGCTGCATCGATGTCGTCTGCGATACCGACGCCGCATGGATTCATGTGCTTGACGGCAACCACAGCCGGTTCATCGAATTCACGGGCGATGCGGATGGCCGCATCAGCATCTTTGATATTGTTGTAGGATAATTCTTTTCCGTGCAATTGGACCGCGCTCGCGATCGAGAATGGCACAGCCAGCGGTTCTTGGTAGAATGTCGCGGTTTGGTGGCCGTTTTCTCCGTAACGCAGGCTCTGTTTCAGATCATAAGTCAATGTCAATTTTTCAGGTTCGGTTTCGCCGACCACATTGGTCAAATATTGCGCAATCAAAGCATCATAGCTGGCTGTATGACGGAACACTTTTGCAGCCAAAGCTTGGCGCGTCTCGAAAGTCGTTTCGCCAGCAGCTTCCAATTCGGAAAGGACTTTTGCATAGTCGATCGGATCGGTCAAAACCGTCACGCTTGCGTAGTTCTTGGCCGCACTGCGGAGCATGCTCGGTCCGCCGATGTCGATGTTTTCGATGGCATCAGCCAAAGTCACATCGTTTTTGCTGATGGTTTCTTTGAATGGGTAGAGGTTGACGACAACGAAATCAATCGGTGCAATATTGTGCTCTTTCATGGCTTGCATATGGTCCGCAAGATCACGTCTGCCCAAAAGTCCGCCATGGATCAGTGGGTGCAAAGTTTTTACGCGGCCATCCATCATTTCAGGAAAGCCGGTTACATCCTCTACGGAAATAGTCGGTACGCCTGCATCTTCCAAAGCCTTCTTCGTTCCGCCAGTTGAGATGATTTCGATTCCTTTTGCTGCTAATGCCTGCGCAAATGCTACTACGCCTGTTTTATCTGAAACACTGATCAATGCTCTTGTCACTGTGTGTCACTCCTTAAATTTATGATGGATTCATGCGGTTTTAACAAAAGGAAGGACTTCCGCAAGCGCGGAGTCCTCATCCATTTTGTTAGCCTATAGGAATTTATAAAATTGTTTTCAACATAAAAGCGCATCACCGTAGGTGTTCCACACATTTGCAAAATGTTTCATGCACCTAATAATGATGGCTAGCTTCACGGGTTAGCCCTTCGGAAATTAGATAAATCGTACCTATTGCGCTCTACGATGCTCAGTCGGCACGATTTCCTAAATTTCTTTCAGGGCTGAACGAACCCGTTCAGCTTTTCTTAGCCTTTATTCTTTTGAGCCAATTGCTGGATCACTTGCGGGAAAATCCGGTGCTCCACTTGATGGATCCGGGTCTCCAAAGTCTCCAGCGTATCCTCCGGAAGGATCGCCACTTTTTCTTGCGCGATGATCGGCCCGGTGTCGACCCCTTCATCGACGAAATGGACGGTGACGCCGGTTTCCGGAACGCCAGCTTCGAAGGCGTCCTGGATGCCATGCCGACCCGGGAAAGCCGGAAGCAAGGACGGGTGGATGTTGACGATGCGGTCAGCATAGGCCGTCAATAAAGTCGGTCCGACGATCCGCATATAGCCGGCCAGTACCACCAAGTCGACCTTTTCTTCAGCCAGATGCTTCAAAATTTCATTTTCGTAAGCGACCCGATCCTCGAAGCCTTTCGGCGTAAAGGAGATCACCGGGATATTGTATTGTTTGGCGCGCTCGATTGCATAAGCTTTCGGCTTGTCGCAGAACAGGAAAGCGATCGTCGCATCCACTTCGCCTGACGCGATGGCTTCGGCGATGGCTTGGAAATTCGAGCCGTTTCCTGAAGCAAAGACAGCTATCCTCATGCTTGAGCCTCTTTCAGGATAACCTCTTTTTCTGATGTTTTTGCAGCCACGGATCCGATCACATAGGCTTTTTCATCGTTCTCAGTCAGAACGCCCAGCACTTCCGTCAAGTTTTCGGGAGCGACCGCCAACACCATGCCGATGCCCATGTTGAAGATTTCGTACATTTCAAGAGCCGGAATGTTGCCGATTTTTTCCATCACTTGGAAGATCGGCAAAACAGGCCAGCTGCCTAACTGGATTTCCGCTTGGACGTTCTCAGGAAGCATGCGCGGCACGTTTTCGACGAAGCCGCCGCCTGTGATGTGGGCAACGCCATGCAACAGCTGTTTTTTGATCAACGGCAATAAGGCATTCACGTAGATTCTTGTAGGCGTCAATAAAACGTCGCCCAATTCTTGGTCTTCGATTCCTTCCACTTTATCTGCCAATTTGTAGTCATTGTCCTTGAAGAAGATTTTGCGCACCAAGGAGTAGCCGTTCGAATGGATGCCTGATGAAGGCAATCCAACCAAGACATCCCCTTCTTTGATCAAAGCAGGTGTCAACAAAGCATCTTTTTCCGCAATCCCTACCGTAAATCCAGCCAGATCGAAATCTTCCGGATCGTACATATCAGGCATTTCGGCTGTTTCTCCGCCGATCAGGGCAGCACCGGCTTGGACGCAGCCTTCAGCTACGCCAGCAACGATCTGCTCCAGTTTTTCCGGACGGTTTTTGCCGACAGCTACATAATCCAAGAAATAAAGAGGTTCTGCGCCTTGCGCTACGACATCGTTGACGCACATTGCGACACAATCGATTCCGATCGTATCGAATTTTCCGGCTTCGATGGCCAGCATCAGCTTCGTGCCGACACCGTCCGTACCCGATACAAGCACAGGTTTTTTGTAGTTCAATTCAGAAAGGTCAAAGTTTCCGCCGAATCCGCCAACTTCTCCAAAAACGCCTGGACGTTTCGTGCGGTCGATGTGTTTCTTGATGCGGCTTACTGTTTCATAACCGGCTGTGACATCCACACCCGCTTTTGCATATGCGTTTTCCATCAAACTTGTCCTCCCTTTAGATTCTCTTTTTGAATAGCTGTCATATTGTTCACGTAATCCGCTTCATAGTCATAAAGCCCAGTCGGGTAGACCCCGTTGAAGCTGTCCATGCACAAGCCTGAATACGGCATATCAAATTTCAAACCGATTGAATCGATCAGACCCTCTTGGCTAAGGAAAGCCAGGCTGTCCGCACCGATGTATGCGCAGATTTCATCGACGGTCATTTTGGCGGCGATCAGTTCGGCTGACTTGCTGATGTCGATGCCGTAGAAACTCGGGTAGATCAAAGGCGGGGAAGAGATGCGGACATGCACTTCTTTGGCTCCCGCTTCTTTCAATAAAGTCACGATGCGTTTGCTGGTCGTCCCGCGCACAATGGAATCATCCACCATGACGACGCTCTTGCCTTGGACAACCCCTTTTACGGCGGACAACTTCATTTTTACGCCCAATTCACGCAGCTCCTGCGTCGGTTGGATGAACGTACGTCCGACATATTGGTTCTTGATCAGTCCCATTTCGTAAGGCGTTCCGCTTTCTTCCGCGAATCCGCTCGCTGCGGACAAGGAAGAATTGGGCACACCGATTACGATATCCGCAGTCACTGCAGGTGCTTCGATGGCCAAACGCGTTCCCATCCGTTTGCGCGCAGTATGCACATTCACGCCGGCAATATTGGAATCCGGACGCGCGAAGTAGATATACTCCATCGCAGCGATGGAGATGGTTGTGTCATCGGTATATTTTTCGATCGTCAAGCCGTTGTCGTCAATGATCGCCAGTTCGCCGGCGTTGACGTTGCGGACAAAATCAGCGCCGATCGTATCGATGGCACACGTTTCGCTGGCCATCACATACGCGCCATTCGGCAATTGGCCGATGACAAGCGGACGGAATGAATTCGGATCGACGGCACCGAACATTTTCTCTTCGGTCAAAAGGATATAAGTGAAGCCGCCTTTAACCTGATTCAAGCTCTCTTTGATCTTTTCGATTAAGCTGTCTTTCTGGCTGCGTCTGATCAGATGCATCAGAACTTCCGTATCCGAAGTCGAATGGAAGATGGCGCCATTTTCCTCAAGATTGCGGCGCAATGATTTTGCATTCACCAAGTTGCCGTTGTGGCAAATGGCGATGTCCATATCATAGAAGTGGTACAAAAACGGCTGCACATTTTCTATGCTGTTCTGTCCGGAAGTGGAGTAACGCACATGCCCGATGGCACGGTTACCGGTTAACCTCTGCAGATCCGCTTCGTCCTTGAACACTTCGCTGATCAGACCAAGATTGCGGTGCACCAACAGTTTTCCTTCATCACATGAAACTATCCCTGCACCCTCTTGTCCGCGGTGCTGCAAGCTGTGCAAACCGAAGTAAGTCAACTGGCTGGCATTGTCGTCTCCCCAAATGCCGAATACGCCACATTCTTCGTTTAAGCTTTTTGTTTCAGCAAGCATGGAATAGCCTCCTCCCATTTCGTTTGTACTTCTTTAACATCCAAAGTGATTGTTTCATTCGCGGCAGCGATTTTCGCTGTTGCGTCTTCTGTTACGGTACCGATTTGTGCAGCAGCTGATCCGAAGATCGCTTCCACAGCAGCCACATTTTCAGGTTTCACGGTAAGGATGAAGCGTGATTGCGTTTCGCTGAACAACAACGTTTTATCCATGTCAACCGTTACATCAAAACCTAGGCCAGTGTCAAAGACGCTCTCCATCAAGCCGACAGCCAAGCCGCCTTCTGATAAGTCATGCGCGCTTGCGATCAGACCAGCTTTGATTGCTTTCAGGACGTTCGCTTGGTTTTCTTTTTCGACAGCCAAGTCAAAGTCCATCAGTTTCCCTTCGATTTTGCCCAATTCCATTTTTTGCAGTTCGGAACCGTTGAAATCAGCTTTGGTTTCGCCGATCAGGACAATACGGTCTCCGGCAGTCTTGAAGGCTTGCGTTGTGATGTGCGCAAGATCCTCGATCAAGCCGACCATACCGATCATCGGTGTCGGATAAACGGCCACGCCGTCTGTTTCGTTGTAAAGGGAAACGTTCCCTGAGATGACAGGTGTATCCAATTGGCGGCAAGCTTCAGAGATGCCGTCCGCGGAAGTGCTCAATTCCCAGAAAATTTCTGGTTTATCAGGGTTTCCGTAGTTCAAGCAATCTGTGATCGCCAATGGTTTCCCGCCGCTGGCAACGATATTGCGGGCAGCTTCAGCGACAGCGATCTGTCCGCCGATTTCCGGATTCAAATACAGGTAACGGCCGTTGCAGTCCGTTGTCATTGCGATTGCTTTTTTGGTGCCGCGGACGCGGACAACTGCAGCATCGCTTCCTGGGCCTACGACCGTGCTGGTGCGGACCATGGAATCATATGTATCATAGACGCTCTTCTTGGAAGCCAACGTCGCTTGCTGCAATAGAGCCACTAAGGTGTCCTGCGCTGATGTGAAGACAGGTTTGTAGTCTTCCATAGCTGCGAATGCAGCGATGCGGGCAGGCACTGCAGTCGGTTTGTAGTAGACCGGTGCATCTTCAGCCAAAGCATCAACCGGAAGTTCAGCCACCACTTTGCCTGCATGGGATAGACGGTACATGCCATCATCGGTAACTTCACCGATCACGACTGCATCCAATTCATATTTTTTGAACAGGTCGACGATGCGTTGCTCTTCGCCCTTCTTGATGCACAACAGCATACGCTCCTGCGATTCGGAAAGCATCATTTCGTAAGGTGTCATTTCTGTTTCGCGCTGCGGAACGTCATCAAGGTTCAACAGCAAGCCGCTGCCTGCTTTTGAAGCCATTTCCGAGCTGGAAGAGACCAGACCGGCAGCACCCATGTCCTGGATACCGATCAAAGCGTCGGAGTAGTCATAAATGCATTCCAAACAAGCTTCCATCAATAATTTTTCCATGAACGGATCGCCTACTTGGACAGCAGAACGTTGTGCTTCTTCCTCTTCCTTGAATTCTTCGGAAGCGAAAGTGGCGCCATGGATACCATCGCGGCCGGTTTTTGCACCCACGTACATGATTGAGTTGCCGACTCCGGCAGCTTGGCCTTTTTGCATATCTTTTTGATCGATCAAGCCGACGCACATTGCGTTGACCAATGGATTTCCTTTGTAGCAAGGGTCGAAGACCGTTTCGCCGCCGACAGTCGGGATGCCGATACAGTTGCCGTAACCGCTGATGCCGGCAACGACTTCTTCGAAGATGTGTTTCGTGCGCTCATTGTCCAATTCGCCGAAACGCAAAGAGTCCAGGATCGCAATCGGGCGTGCGCCCATGCTGAAGATGTCACGGATGATGCCGCCGACACCGGTAGCTGCGCCTTCATAAGGCTCGACAGCTGATGGGTGGTTGTGGCTTTCCGCCTTGAAAACGACAGCCTGGCCGTCGCCGATGTCCACGATACCAGCGCCTTCACCAGGTCCTTGCAACACTTGCGGGCCGGTAGTAGGGAATTTTCTCAGGACTGGTTTTGAGTTTTTATAAGAACAGTGTTCGCTCCACATAACGGCAAACAGGCCAGTTTCAGTATAGTTCGGCAAACGATGCAAAATTTTATCGCAGATTGTGCCGTACTCTTCGTCTGTCAGACCCCATTCACGATAAATTTTGGACTCTTTTACTTGTTCTGGCGTTGGTTCTAAAAATGCCATTATTTGTTCAGCTCCTTCTTATAATTTTCAACCATGGATTGGAACAGGCGCAGACCGTCAGCCGATCCCAGCAAAGCTTCGACAGCACGCTCCGGGTGAGGCATCATGCCGAGGACGTTGCCTTTTTTGTTGATGATGCCGGCGATGTCTTCGATGCTGCCGTTCGGGTTGCCGTTGGCATAAGTGAATACGATTTGGTTGTTGGCTTTCAGGTCAGCCAAAGTTTCTGCATCGCAGAAGTAGTTACCTTCACCGTGCGCGATCGGAACAGAGATGATTTCACCTTCTTTATAGAGGGAAGTGAATTGCGTATCGGCATTCACGACTTTAAGATCCTGCGGTTTGCAGACGAACTTCAAAGTATCATTGCGGCGCAAAGCACCAGGCAATAAGCCGGCTTCAGCCAAAATCTGGAATCCATTACAAGTGCCGAATACAGGTTTGCCTTCTTCAGCGAAACGGACAACTTCGCTCATGATGTTCGCAAAGCGGGCAATCGCACCTGTACGCAAGTAATCGCCATATGTGAATCCGCCGGGCAATAGGACAGCATCGAAACCTTCAAGGCTTGTTTCATAATGTTGCACATACTCTGCATCTTCTCCAAGAATATCTTTAATGGCTGCATACATATCTAAATCACAGTTAGATCCAGGAAAAACGATGACAGCGAATTTCATTAAGCTTCAACCTCCTGGATTTCATAACGGTAAGTTTCCATAACCACGTTCGCCAGCAACTTGTCGCAAATCTCTTCGATGACTTGTTCAACGTTCTCTTCATCTTTTGAGACTTGGATTTCGAAATATTTTCCGATGCGGATATCTTCGATCGTCGGGTAGCCCATACGGTGGACGGCACCCTTCACGGCTTCCCCTTGCGGATCCAATACTGAGTCTTTATACGTTACATACACGGTTACTTTATACATGTCCAAATTCCTCGCTTTTATTTTTTTTATTTTTGTTTTTTTAGTTGGTTTTGTTCCGGTTGGCTTACATTTTGTTCAGGCGGTCCAGCACTTCCACGTAGACCGGGATCAGATCCCCCAGGTCACGGCGGTAGATGTCTTTATCCAAGTGTTCGTTCGTTTCGATATCCCAAAGGCGGCATGTATCCGGTGAGATTTCATCAGCCAGGATGATTTCTCCCTCAGCTGTCTTGCCGAATTCGATTTTGAAATCGATCAGGCGGATGCCGATTGCCTTGAACATCTCGATCAAGGCTGCATTGATCTTCAGCGCTTGCTGCTTGATTTCCGCAACTTCTTCTTCCGTCGCTGCTCCCAGCACCTGCACATGGGCATCATTGATGAAAGGATCATTGAGCGCATCGTCTTTGTAATAGAACTCCAAAACAGGGAACGGCAAGTCGATGCCTTCCTCCATGCCGAAACGTTTCGCGAAGCTGCCTGCGGATACATTACGGACAACCACTTCCAATGGGTACATGTTGACTCTTTTCACTGATTGTTCGGTTTCTGATAGTTCTTGGATATAGTGACTCGCGATTCCCTTTTCAGCCAGATACTCGAAGATGCGGCCGGTGATCTGGTTGTTGAGTCTGCCTTTGCCCTCGATAGTGTCCTTCTTTACGCCGTTCAATGCGGTAGCCTGATTTAGGTATTCTGCCCAAAGGACATTCTCCTGATCTGTAGCGTACATCTTTTTAGCTTTCCCAGTATAAAGCAATTCTTTTCTTTCCATCGTCCCCGTCCCTTTCTAAATCCGAACATTAATTTATATAAACACCTGATTCATTCGTTTATATTGTATCATCTGCCACCCGCTTGTCAATGAAATTTTCATGAAAATTGAAATAAATCCCGGTTTTTCTTCAATGATTTCAAGGCATCCAGTGAACAGAAAAAGGCCGGAACCGTAGTCCCAGCCTTTCCATCAGTCGCCTAAACCAAGTCTTTCGAATACTTCGTCGACATGACTCAAGTGATAGTTATAGTTGAAGGCATCAGCGATGTCTTCTTTCGTTAATTTTGCCATAATGGCTTCGTCCGCTTCCACCAATGGACGGAAATCGGTCTGATTATCCCATGAAAGGGCAGTCTTCGGCTGTACCAAGTCATAAGCTTCTTCACGGCTCATGCCTTTATCGATCAATTTCAACAGCACGCGTTGGCTGTAGATCAATCCGAAAGTCGCATTCATGTTGCGGAGCATATTCTCAGGGAACACGGTCAAGTTCTTGATGATGTTCGCAAAACGATTCAACTGATAGTTCAACAATGTCGTTGCGTCAGGAAGGATGATCCGTTCCGCTGAAGAATGGGAAATATCGCGTTCATGCCATAAGCCTACATTCTCGTATGCAGTGACCATGTAGCCACGGATGACGCGGGCAAGACCTACCATATTTTCAGAACCGATCGGGTTGCGTTTGTGCGGCATAGCGGAAGAACCTTTTTGCCCTTTCGCGAAGAATTCTTCCACTTCACGGGTTTCCGATTTCTGCAATCCGCGGATTTCTGTTGCGAAGCGCTCGATGCTTGTCGCAATCAAAGCGATCGTTGCCATGTACTCGGCATGCAGATCGCGCGGCAGCACCTGCGTCGAAATTTCTTGCGGTCTTGTGCCTAATTTTTCGCAGACGTACTCCTCCACGAATGGCGGGATGTTTGCGAAAGTTCCAACAGCCCCGCTGATTTTTCCGGCTTCAACGCCTTTAGCTGCATGTTCAAAACGCTCGATGTTGCGTTTCATTTCCGAATACATAGTAGCCAGCTTCAATCCGAATGTCGTAGGTTCCGCATGCACACCGTGCGTACGGCCCATGCAGACAGTCTTTTTGTGTTCTTTCGCTTTGTTGCCGATGATTTCCAGCATGTTCTGCAGATCCTTGCGCAGGATATCATTGGCTTGCTTCAATTGGTAACCGTAGGCAGTATCGACCACATCGGTACTCGTCAGGCCATAGTGGACCCATTTTCTTTCTTCCCCCAGTGATTCGGAAACGGCGCGCGTGAACGCCACTACGTCATGTCTGGTCTCTTTTTCGATTTCAAGGATACGGTCGATGTCAAAAGTTGCATTTGCGCGGATTTTAGCCACGTCTTCTGCAGGGATTTCGCCTAAGGCAGCCCAAGCTTCATCAGCCAGGATCTCGACCTCCAGCCAGCATTTGTAACGATTGTATTCGGACCAAACCTCAGCCATCTCAGGGCGTGTATAACGTGTAATCATTTTAAATTTTTCCTCCGTTCCAGATTCGGGTGTTGTCTATTTCTTTTAAGGTTGCTTCTTGATCATCCGTCAAAATGGTGATATGTCCCATTTTTCTGTCTGTGCGTGATTCCGCTTTGCCGTAGTAATGGAAAAACCAATCCGCTTTTTCTTCCCGCAATGCGATTGTGCCTGCCATATGCTGTCCCAGGATGTTGACCATGATGGCAGGCGACAATTGCCGCGCTGTCGGCATCGGCAATCCGGCGACTGCTTGGATGTGGGCATCAAATTGGGAAACGTTCATGGCTTCGATTGTGTAATGGCCCGAATTATGCGGACGCGGCGCCAACTCATTGATGAAGATCGTGTCATCCGCAGTCAGGAACATTTCGATGCCCAACGTACCAACCAACTGCAGCGCATCGGCGATCTGGTGGGCCGCTTTGTTTGCTTTTTCGGCTACCGCGGATGTGACGCGGGCCGGCACGATCGATTCGTGCAGAATATTATTGATATGGATATTTTCGGAAACCGGGAATACCGTAGCTTCACCTTTTTGGTTGCGTACAATCATGACCGAAAGTTCTTTGGTGAAGGGAACCCAGGCCTCCAAAACGCAGATGCTGTCCGCCGCCAACTTCATGGCTTCCTCTTTGTCCGCTTCCGTTTTCAGGACAACCTGTCCCTTACCATCATACCCGAAACGGGTCGTTTTTAAAACACTCGGATAGCCGATTTTGCCGATGGCAGCATCCAGTTGTTCCGCGTTTTCAACTACAGCGAATTGCGCGATCGATACCCCAGCGGATTGAAGGAATTCCTTCTCCTTGATGCGGTCCTGCGTGATCGTCAAAATTCCGCTGCCTTGCGGAATGTTGGACAGTGTTTCCACTTCCTGCAGGGCTGCCGCATCGATATTCTCAAATTCGAATGTCACGACATCGGATTTTTCGGCCAATTCGCGCAGAGCCACCGCATCAGCGTATGCCGCTTGGATGTGCCAATCCGCTACTTGGGCTGCCGGGCAATTTTCGCCCGGATCCAAAATCCCGACGGTGAACCCCATCCTCTTCGCGGACTGTGCCAGCATGCGTCCTAATTGTCCCCCGCCGATGATGCCGATCACGTCATTTGGTTTCAGTATTTTATACAAGGTCTTCACTGCTTTCTAAAACTTTTTGTTTTAATTCTTCCCGTCTCTTTTCCAATCGATCGGCCAAATCCTGATTTTCGATCGAAAGGATCTGTACGGCCAGCAGACCGGCATTGATTGCCCCTGCTTTGCCGATGGCTACCGTCGCAACCGGAACGCCGCCTGGCATTTGGACGATGGACAACAAAGAGTCCATTCCGCTCAATGCGCGCGATTGGACCGGAACACCGATGACCGGAAGCGTCGTTTTCGCGGCGATCATACCCGGAAGGTGCGCCGCTCCGCCTGCGCCGGCAATGATGACTTTCGTTCCTGCAGCCCGTGCTTGTTCAGCAAAGGCGAACATCAGATCCGGTGTCCGGTGAGCCGAAACGACTTTCTTTTCATAAGCGATACCGAATTCATCCAGTATCAAGCAAGCTTCTTTCATAGTTTCCCAGTCAGAAGTACTACCCATTACGACAGAAACAACCGTATTCATCCATTTTTCCCCCATTATCAATTTTTCACTTTTAATATAGCATATCACCCCTCATTATTCCAAACGTTTTTGGGAATGATCGTCGTTTTCGTTCGGAAATAATCTGTTTTGATTCCAATCCGGAGAACTGACGCCCGCATTTTGCATTAAAAAACACCTATTTTTTTATTCAAAAACCAACTCTTTTTCAGCATAAATGGCAATAACATGATAAAATAACGATATACAAACCCTTCGAAACTAAAAAATTACTGATTTCCTTTTTATTTCTCTTTTTATCCTATAGAATAAAATGAAATAATATTATTAACCATGATTTTTTCAACTTATTTATTTTATTTCCAACAAAACCATCTGCTCACAGGAGGAACGATGATCATGAATAAATTCTTTGATATCTATATGGATCTGAGAAAAAAAATTGAACACGCAGAATTTGAGACTGGATCTCTGTTGCCCAGCGAAAAGACCCTTTCGGACCATTATCATGTTTCACGGGAAACAATCAGAAAGGCTTTGGCGCTGTTGTTGGAAGGTGGCTATATCCAGAAGAAGCAGGGTAAAGGTTCCATCGTACTGGACATCACACGCTTCAATTTCCCCGTTTCCGGTCTGATCAGTTTCAAAGAGCTGCAGGATTCCCAACAAATCCCGAATGAAACGATCGTCATCAAAAATAAGCTCGAGACCATTCCGGACTTTCTTGCCGAAGATCTGAAAGTGGATCCCGGCCGCGAAGTCATTTCACTTGTCCGGCTGCGCAAGATTGCTGGGGAAGTCGTCATCATGGATAAAGACTATCTCTTCCATGACATCATCGAGCAGATCCCTTCCGAAGCTGCCGAAAATTCCATCTATGCCTACTTGGAGAATGAACTGGGTTTGAACATCGCTTATGCCAAAAAGGAATTTGTCGTGGAGCCGGCGACACGGGAAGACCACAAGCTGATGAACCTGAAGGATGACACGCATGTCGTCGTCGTAAAGAGTGAAGTCTATCTGGAGGACACACGCCTGTTTCAGTACACGGAGTCGCGCCATCGTTTGGACCGCTTCCGCTTCGTCGAATTCGCCCGCAGAAAACACAGCCTATAGAAAAAGATGAAGCCAAGCCGGCTTCATCTTTTTTTTGCTTATTCAAGGGCTGGTCACTCATTGACATTCGTATAATCAACTGTGAAATAGGCACCCTCAGCCATCAGGATATGCCCTGATTCATAAGGCTTTCCGGCCACAGTCAGGTAGACTTCCTGGACCCCGTAATATTGCCCGATCGTATTGACGACTGCCTGCAAAATCAGCGATTCCGCCGATGTACCGGCATTCATCTCAGAAACGAATTCCTGCGAGAAGTCCACATAGACACGCCCATCGGCACTCAAGGACAAGCTGTTGATGGAGACATTCGGTCCGATCAGACTTCCCCCCGGCGCATCCGGCACGTTCTTCAGCGCTTCCGCCAGAATGGTGCGGGTAATGTCGTTGGTCGCATAGGATAAGGAAATACTTGATGCATCCAATCCCATCAGCTCGCTGTCCGGATAAAAGACGCGCAACTGTTGCGTTTCCGGAACATTTTCGTTGCGGGCTTCCAGATTGGAAGAGACAACCATGTCATCCCCAAGATCCGTCACCCGTTTCACCAAGCCCATATCCTTTACGTAGTAGTCTTTGGTAGTCGAGGTTTCATACGTTGTCGTCACTTCAAGCGCTTCGAAATTGCCCATCGGTGTTTCGATTTGTGCCTTCAGATTGGTGATTTCGGAAGGGACTCCGCTCGGATTCACCCAACTGTTCCCTACTTCCAAAGGCCCCTTCAACAAAATATCCAACTGGTTTGCCGCATCACCGCTGCTTGTTTTTTCCAGCATGTTTTCCCTGAAGTAGGTTTCCGGACGCGTGAATACTTCTCTGAGTTCCCCGTCAGCCAGTTCCAATACCGTCACGATCTGGGTGCCGCCGTTGTTGGAAGTGATCTGCATCCGGTTGCCTTCGATATATTGCGGATAGACCGTGAAGGAAGCGTATTCGTTCCCCTCACCCAAATATTTTGTGAAGACGGATGCGCTGAATGGATAATAAGCCTCAATTGTCGCTGCGTCTGCAGGTTCAGAAGAGGATGAAGAAGCCGATCCGCTGTCTGCTGAACTGGACACGGAAGAGGACACACTACTGACAGCCGAAGAATCGGAAGAGGCATCGGATCCTCCAAAGAGACTGCAAGAAGCTAATAGGGGCACCAATAACGCTACCATCAGGTTTGAAACTTTCTTTCTCATGTTTTTTCCCACCTTCTGCCTTAGTTGTCTTCATTATATCACAACCGCTTTCTAAGGCATTGCCCTAACTATCGCTGCAGCGCACGAATGCTGTGGCACTGAGCAACTCCTTTCAAGGATAATGCAGCTAGTACGAAAACCAAAAAAACATTTCACAATTTCAAATAGAGGTGGAAAACTTATGAAGGAAATCAGTTTGAACGACACAGTCTACAATCTGGTGAAGCAGTACCCTGAAATCAGGGAGCTCATCATCAGTCTGGGCTTTGAACCATTGCGCAGCGACAAAATGCTGAACACCGCCGGACGGATCATGACAATCGGGAAAGCGCTCAAACGCAACGACGTGCCGGAGGATGCATTCGTCGAAACGCTGGCTGCAAATCGCCCAGTAATCCGAGAAAATCGGCTACTGCATCGTCAAACCGGAAGCAAAATGGGTGCCGGAACGTTCCATTCCTGAGGATGTTTCACATGAAACACTGACGAGTGAAGCAAATCCTTACATTAATTTCCAAACCGGGCATCTGACGCCGCACCAGTTGGAAAAGATGCTGAACAACATCCCTTTGGAATTGACTTTTGTGGATGCCGACAACATCGCGCGATGGCAAATTCATCACGGTCACCTACCGCGCCGTCAGGGATGACGGCGGCAGCTATATGGGAACACTTGAATATGTGCAGGACATCCAACCGATCATCGATCTTGACGGCGAAAAGCAGACACTGTCCTAAGCCGCCGTTCCGAAAGTGTCTACCAAAAACAAACAAATGCACGCTGTCACTTTTTGGGGCAGCGTGCATTTGTTTCGTCATCACGTAACTTACTGTCTGTGTCAGCCGCTCGCGCTCCATTCGACTGAATCTTCATCTTCCTCCGGCGAGCCGAGGCCCCGCCGGAGGAGAACCAACATTCTGATTCTTGTGCTCCGGTGAGAACAGCTTCCTCTGAGTTCGCGCCGCTGAACATCGGCGTGTTCCGGTGAACGCACGCTTCGCCGGAAGTCAGGTCAGCTGCTGCACCTCTCCTCCGGCGAACACACCCCAACCCAAAACAAGGGCCATCCCCTAAGGAGACGGCCCTTGTTGCTGTTTATTTGCTTAGCCTGAAAGCGATGGTTTCGTATGGCTTCAGCGTGAAGGACGGCGTGAGCTGTCTCTCCCCGTAGTTGCCGGCCAGCACACTGCTGGCCTTGTTTGCCCATTCTTCCGGTACGCTGATTGTATAATCGCCGGCATAGAAATGGTTCAGGACCAGCACTTTTTCCTCCTCGTTCTCCCGGATGTAGGCAAACACTTCGGGATCGTCCAAGAGGATACCCTTATAGGAACCGTCCGCAATGACCGTATGTTCTTTGCGGATGCGGATCAGCTCCTGGTAGTAACGGAAAATTCTGCCCTCAGCGAGCTCCTTCTCGACGTTCACTTCCGGGTAGTTGGCCGCCACCTGCAGCCAAGGTTCACCGGTCGTGAAGCCGGCATGCGCGCTGCCGTCCCATTGCATCGGCGTCCGGCTGTTGTCGCGGGATTTTTGTTTGATGATGCGCATGGCCTCCTGATGCGTCAAGCCGGCAAGCTTCAGATCGCGATAGGCATTGTGCGACTCGATATCCCGATAAACGCTGATATCGTCATAATCCGGATTCGTCATGCCGATTTCCTCGCCCTGATAGATGTAAGGCGTGCCCCGCAGCAGATGGATCGTTTGTGCCAGCATGGAAGCTGTTTCGAAAGGATAACGGATCGGATCGCCGAAGCGGCTGTTGGCGCGCGGCTGATCGTGATTGTTCCAGAACAGTGCGTTCCATCCGTTCCCGTCCGACATGCCTGCCTGCCACTCATTCAAAATCCGTTTCAATTCAAGAAAATCGAAGGGATGATCCGTCCATTTTTCACCGTCTTTGTAGTCGACCTTCAGATGGTGGAAGCTGAAGATCATCGACAATTCATTCCTGTCCGGATTCGAATAAAGGATCCCGTTCTCGACAGTTGTCGATGACATTTCGCCGACCGTAATGATATCCTCCAGCGCACCGAAAGATGCCTGGTTCAGCTCATGGATGTAATCATGGACAATCGGACGGTCCGTATAAAGACTCTTTTCGTTGCTTCCTTCACTGTCGACCAACGCGATATCCTTGCCGATCAGGTTCAATACATCGAAGCGGAAGCCCTTGATGCCCTTTTCCAACCAAAAATTGACGACTTTCTGCAGTTCCTCGCGCACTTTCGGGTTGCGCCAGTTCAGATCCGCTTGCGTGACATCAAACAGATGCAGATAGTACTTGCCGGTGTCCCCGAATGGCGCCCATGCCTCTCCGCCGAATTTCGAACTCCAATTGGTCGGCAGGCTGCCGTCTGCTTTCGGTTCGCGGATGATGTAATAATCCTGATACTCTTCGTCACCGGCTAACGCTTTCCGGAACCACTCATGCGTGGTCGATGTATGGTTGAACACCATGTCGAACATGATTTCGATGCCGTGCTGCTTCAGCTTCCGGATCAGTTCTTCAAAGTCTGCCATCGTGCCGAAAACAGGATCGATGGCATAGTAGTCAGTGATGTCATATCCATTGTCCATTTGCGGGGATACGAAAATCGGATTCATCCAGATCATATCGATGCCCAGTTCCGCCAAATATGGCACTTTGCTGATGATCCCTTGGATATCACCGATGCCGTTGCCGTCTGAATCCTTGAATGATTTTGGATAAAGCTGATAGATCACTTTTTTTTGAAAGTCTTTCATTGTAAAGCCCCCTGTCCTCTCACTATGACTGAAGGCAAAAAGCTTCACTAACAGCTTTTTGCCTCCAGTAATTCACTTTTTATTTTTGAGTTTGGATAACCGGTGCGTCCTCGACTTCGCCTTTAGGAGCGAAAAGTTGTTTTTTATCAAACACAATCGTCAACAGGAACGGCACGACGATGGCGATGGCCATACATACGATGAACATCGCCATCGAATCGGTCTGGATGCTCAAGAAACCGGGAATCCCACCGACTCCGATACTGTTCGCCATCACGTTGAAGGTCGTAGCCACCAAACCGGCGATCCCGGATCCGATCATGGCTGCAACGAACGGATAGATGTATTTGATGTTGATCCCGAACATGGCCGGCTCGGTTACGCCCAAGTAGCAGGAGATGGCGGCCGGAATGGAAACCTGCTCCTCTTTTTCATTGCCTCTGTGCAGGAAGATGATCGCCAGTACTGCCGATCCTTGTGCGATGTTCGAAAGAGCGATCATCGGCCACAGGTTCGTGCCGCCGAAATCGGCGATCAGCTGCAGGTCGATGGCATTGGACATATGGTGAAGCCCCGTGATGACGAGCGGCGAATAGAGCGTGCCGAAGAACAGACCGAACAGCCATCTGAAGTCCCCTGTCAATCCGGCATAGACGACTTCGGAAACCCATTGTCCGATTGTCCAACCGATAGGACCCAAAACCGTATGCGCGATGATGACAGTAGGAACCAAGGCCAACAACGGAACGAAAATCATCGAAATGTACTGCGGAATCCATTTGCGCAGCCAGATTTCCAAGTAGGCCAACACAAACCCAGCCAACATGGCCGGAATGACTTGCGCTTGATAGCCGATCTTGTTGATTGTGAAAGCACCGAAATCCCAGAATGGAATCTGTTCCGCCCCGGCGACACCATAGGCATTCAATAATTGCGGTGATACCAATGTGATCCCGAGAACAATACCCAGAATTTGCGTAGTGCCCATTTTTTTCGTGATGCTCCAAGTGATGCCGACTGGCAAGAAGTGGAAAATCGCTTCACCGATCAGCCAAAGGAAATCATTGACGCCTGTCCAGAACTGCGAATTGGAAACGATCGTGCCGTTGGCGAAATTGATCCCTTCAAGCACGTTGCGGAAACCGAGGATAAGCCCCCCTACTACGATGGCCGGAATCAGCGGCGTAAAGATTTCCGCCAGCACAGCCATGGCACGCTGCACAACATTTTGATTCTGTTTGGCTGCCGCTTTTGCCTCATCCTTCGAGACGCCCTCTTTGCCGGAGACCTTCGCGAACTCGTTATAAAATTGTGGCACTTCATTACCGATGATGACCTGAAATTGTCCCGCTTGGGTGAAGGTTCCTTTTACTGCGGGTATGTCTTCGATTTTCTTGACGTTGGCGGCAGCGGGATCGTTCAGGACGAAACGCATCCGGGTGGCACAGTGACTGACTGCAGAAATATTATCGGGTCCTCCGATATATTCCAGCAAGTCCTTTGCATCTTTGTTGAAATCTACCATTTTTTCTCCTCCTAAACTTGTATAGACATGTTCCTTGCATTACTATCTTACCGCGAATTCCTTTGCATTGCAAACGTTTTCCATCGGAAACCCCTCTACTTGTATATACAAGTAGAGGGGTTTCCGTATTTAATAAAGCGTTAACACGCTGGACAACCCCATCAAAAAAAACGGCAAAAAGAATCAGATGTGTCTGATTCCTTGTCGTTTCTCTTAATTATGCCAAACCGATCATATCCCTTGTTTCACTTTCACCAACGTACGCCCGTGCATTTTCCCGTCCATGATCTTCTCGAAAGCCTCTGGCAAATCCTCCAGCGTGATTTCCTGTTCTACCAACAGCTCCAGATTTTCCGGCTTCAGATCGCTTGCCATCCGCCCATAAAGCCTTGAACGCTTCCATACTACCCCTCGTTTCTGCTTGTATTCTCTTCAGTTTAATCCATCTTTCGCGAATTTACGACCTCTTCTGAGTGCCATGCAGCAAGAAAAGCGGCAATACAAAAAAAACCTTCACCGGGAATCAAGCTGATCCCTGGTGAAGGTTTTATGATGTTCGATTAATCCGCTATCTCAACGACCAAATAACGATGCGGCTCTTTGCCCTCGGAATGGGTTTTGATGCGTTTATTCTGGCTCAAACGCGCATGGATCTGTTTTCTTTCAAAAGCAGGCAGCGGCTCAAGGAACACGGGCTGTCTCGTTTTGATGACGCGTTCCGCAGTACGGTCGGCGATGCTTTCCAAAACGGCAGCTCTGCGCTCACGGTAGTCACCGACATTCACGACTACGGACAGGCGGCGACGCACATAGCGTTGCACCAGCGCTTGCGCCAATATCTGCAGAGCATTGACGATTTTGCCGAATTTGCCGATCAATAACCCTGGCTTTTCACTGTCCATCTGGAAGGTCAGCATATTGTTCTTCTCTTCGACTGTTACGGTGGCAGGAGCCCCATATGCTTCAGCTACAGAAGTAAGATACGCAGTCACTGCGGCAATCGCTTCATCGCGGCCGGATTCTTCATCATAACCTTCCGCTTCTTCATCCTCATCCGAATAAATCACCTTGTCGACTTCAGGATGATCAGCCAATATCTTTTCCGCAGCTTCCGGATAATCCTCTTCAAGATCTTCTACGATATCTTCGACTGTCTCTTCGATTTCGGCTAATTGGATATCGCCGGCTTCATCAAAGTCCATGATTTCTTTGCGCGTGATTTCCACGACTGCTTCTTTTTGGCCGAATCCGAAAATCCCTTTTTTTCCTTCAGAGATTACGACGATATCGGCTTCATGGCTATCGACGCCCAACAAATCCAGACCTTTGCGAATCGCTTTATCAACTGTCGTATCTTTCGCAATTACTTTATCCATAATAGAATGTCATCCTTTCCTACTTCAAAGTATAACTAGTTTTTCTTTTTCTTTTTAGGATTTTGGGCTTTCTTCAATGCTTTTTCGCGCGCTTTTGCTTCGGCTTCCGCTTCTTCGCGCTCGCGGATGGCCTTATACGGGTTGTTCAGCAACATCGTCTGCCCGACCGAGAAGGCATTGCTGGCTACCCAGTACAATGACAAGGCACTCGGGAAGTTGATCCCCATCATCAAAATCATGATCGGCATCGTGTAAGTCATCGATTTTGTCGCAGAATTCGCTTCCGCCTGTGACATCATCGTCAGCTTGCTTGTGGCATACGTCAGTATCGCGGCCACTACCGGTAAAATGAAGAATGGATCGCGTTCACCCAAGTTCATCCAGAGGAAGCTACCGCTCTTCAAAATTTCAGTTCTGCTGATTGCTTGGTACAACGCCATCAATACAGGCATCTGAACCAAAACAGGCAAACAACCCATATAAGGATTCACATCATTATCCGCATACAGCTTGGAAACTTCCTTTTGCAGACGTTCCTGCGTTTCCCGATCTTTGGAGGCATATTTTGCCTGCAACGCTTTTACCTTCGGTTGAACAGCCGACATCTTTTTCGTGCTCTTCGTCTGGAAATGGTTGAGCGGCAACAGGATAACCCGGATGATGATCGTGAAGGCAATGATTCCTAGGCCGTAGTTGCTGAAAAATAGATTGGACAACCAAACGATCATGTTGGAGAAATTAAAGACAACATAACGATCCCAAAATCCGGAACTTTCTGAGGTGATTGGTTCTGTTCCACATGCTGATAGGACCATCATAACAGCAAATAAGCTGAGTGTAAAAAGTAATCGCTTACGTTTTGACAAGAGAACTCCTCCTTAATAGGAATAACATAGTTTATTTGTTTTTTAAAAGGTTGGAAAGCTTAAGGACATGGACCAGGCTCTTCTTGACTTCCGCAACCGACATTTCTGCAACCGGTTTGCGCGCGATAATGATGAAGTCAACATCCTGAACCAAATCTGCCTTCAATTCCGTGAGTGCCTGGCGGATTTTTCTTTTGACGGCGTTCCGCACCACGGCATTGCCGATTTTTTTGCCGACGGACAAACCGACCCGAAAATGCGGTTGCCCCTTTTTATCGAGCACATAGATCACGAATTGGCGGTTCGCTTTGGACACACCATTATGAAATACTTTCTGAAATTCTTTTTCTTTTTTAACGCGAAAAGATTTCCTCATGTTCTTCCCTCAAATCTGCAATCATAGCATGCAAAAAAATCTCCCCCAAATGGAGAAAAACAGAAAAATTTCTCTCTCCGTTATCATCACAAATATGAACCCACTCCCGAGGCATTGCTGCTTTCGGTTCGGTTGGACACATTTGTCATACTCTCCATTTAAGAAAGACATTTTTGCATTTTTCGAAATACTTAAAAAAAAAGACCACTGAAACGGTCAGTGATCTATGCAGATATAACTTTTCTGCCTTTAGCGCGTCTTCTTGCTAATACTCTACGGCCGTTTTTTGTGCTCATACGTTTACGGAAACCATGAACGGATTGACGGTGACGTTTTTTAGGTTGGTATGTTCTTTTCATTGATCTTTACACCTCCTGATAAACTATCTTTCAAATAGGTTATATTTCACTGTTTAGACAGTCCAATACATTATAAAGAGACAGAATGTGACCTGTCAAGTAAAATTGGTTCATTTTTATTGAACTCACTGAGATATAATAGCACAAAACATTGAAAGATAAAACACCTTTCTTGAAAAAAATTTGATTCTCATCGAAATAAAATTATCCACAACCTTTTTTTTAATGCACAATGCCCCGGGATAACTCCTGCAGCTTTCCTGATTGCGCACACCTTCGACCCGACTTGTCCACATTCCTACAGCGTGTGCATTCCTCCCTGAACACCACCCGACAATCCTGTGGAAAAGTGTTCCAAACCTTGTAACAATCTGCATTTCAAAAACATTCAATTCCACAACGGACCGTGGACAACTGCTCCACCAACAAGTCTTGTCCACACCCTCCCTGAACCTGTGGACAACCATTTATGCACCGGTTAATTGTTTTATTCACAGCTGAAAACAGTTGTGGAAAACTTTTTGATATAATGCTAAAATAAAAAGGACTCACTAAAAGGAGGTGTCCCATTTGGATGACATCTATTCATTATGGCGTTATCTGCAAGAAAAATTTCAAGAATCACTGTCCAAAGTCAGCTACGATACTTGGATAGACAGCGCAGTCCCGGTCCGGCTGACTGATACGAATATCATCATCGAAGTTCCTTCTTCTTTACATAAAGATTATTGGCAAAATAACTTGATGAGCAGAATTGTCGAAGGCATCTACGAATTCAGCGGCAAAGAACTGACTCCCATTTTTATGATCAAGAATGAGGAAATGCCTGATATTGCAAAACCGACCATAAAACGCACCAACAACAATCGGCTCTTTAAGGATGCCCAACTGAACAGCAAGTATACCTTTGACACCTTTGTTATCGGAAAAGGAAACCAGATGGCTCATGCGGCTGCCCTCGTCGTGGCGGAGGAACCCGGTACAATCTACAACCCACTCTTCTTCTATGGAGGCGTCGGCTTGGGCAAAACCCATTTGATGCACGCCATCGGCCATCAAATGCTACAACTGCGGCCAACCGCCAAAGTAAAATATGTCAGCAGCGAAACGTTCGCCAATGATTTCATCAATTCCATCCAGAATCGGACGCAAGAGCAATTCCGCAATGAATACCGCAGCGTCGACTTGTTGATGGTTGATGATATTCAATTTTTTGCCGACAAAGAAGGAACGCAAGAAGAATTCTTCCATACTTTCAATGCACTTTACGATGAACGCAAGCAAATCGTGCTGACGAGCGATCGCTTGCCGAATGAAATCCCGAAACTGCAGGAACGGCTCGTTTCCCGTTTTGCTTGGGGCTTATCGGTTGATATTACGCCGCCCGATCTGGAAACGCGCATCGCCATTCTGCGCAAAAAAGCCAACAGCGAGCGCCTGGAAATTCCTGATGACACCCTTAGCTATATCGCTGGACAGATAGATTCCAACATCCGGGAATTGGAAGGCGCGCTCGTACGCGTTCAAGCCTATTCTGCGATACAAGGGACCGACATCACCACCAGTCTGGCAGCCGACGCACTGAAGAGCATCATGCCTTCCGAAAAACCAAAAGCATTATCCATCTATGCCATCCAGCAAGCGGTAGGGAAATATTACCATGTGACCGTCGAAGAATTGAAAGGCAAGAAGCGCACCAAAGGAATCGTGGTGCCAAGACAAATCGCCATGTACCTTTCCCGAGTGATGACGGATAATTCCTTGCCGAAGATCGGTTCTGAATTTGGCGGTAAGGATCACACAACCGTCATTCACGCCCATGACAAGATTGCCCTTTCCGTAAAAAAAGACCCTGTTCTGCAACGCGAAATCGAGACGATCCAAAACAGTCTGAAAAAATGATCCTCTCGCGCATTGTGGATAAGCCAATAAATAAGCCGTCATTTACGAACACGTTGTCCACAGGTGGAAAACTAATAGTTTTGTCGGCATCTTTCACTTATCCACAGTATGAACAGGACCTACTACTATTACTATTATTATTTAATTTATATTAATTACCATCGGAGGTCCCTTATTATGAAATTTTCCATTAATCGTCAGGTTTTGATCAAACACTTATCTGATGTACAAAGAGCTATTTCCAGCAGAACGACTATCCCTATTTTGACAGGGGTAAAAATCAGTGCTGATGAAAATGGAATCGTATTGAGCGGAAGCGACTCGGATATTTCCATCGAAACGCTGATTCCTGTGTCGGAAGAAAATAATCAAATCGAAATCCACACACAAGGCGGCATTGTCCTCCCGGCTCGTTTCTTCAGTGAAATCGTAAAAAAATTAGCTGATGAAAAAATCACAATTGAAGTCAAAGATCACTTCCAGACAAACATCACTTCTGCAAAAGCTTCTTTCACCATCAACGGAATCGATGTAAACAATTATCCGAATTTCCCTGTCATCGATTCGAATGAAGTCATCACCTTGCCGACCGCTTTATTCAAGCAAGTGATCCAACATACCGTTATCGCAACGTCGACACAGGAAAGCCGTCCGATCTTGACCGGGGTGAACATGACCATCAAAGATGGAAAATTGACGGCGGTCGCTACGGATAGTCATCGTTTAAGCCAGCGCATCATCTCGATCGCCGCGCCGGAATCACAGCTGGAAAAAACCTACAATGTCATCATTCCCGGGAAAAGCTTGGTGGAACTCTCACGGATCGTTGAGAACCAACCAACCATCGAAATGATGATCACGGAGAACCAAGTCCTTTTCAAAGCCGAAAACGTTTATTTCTACTCGCGCTTGCTGGAAGGCTACTATCCGGATACAAACCGCTTGATTCCGGCCAGCTCCAGCACACAGATCGTCCTGAATGCCTACGATTTGCTGCAGGCTACCGACCGTGCCTCCCTGCTTTCGCATGAAGGAAAAAACAACGTTGTCAAATTGTCCATCGACTCAAACAAAGTCGAGTTATCCGGGAACTCACCTGAGGTCGGCAATGTCGAAGAGTCCTTAGCCTATCAGTCCGCCAGTGGCGACCCGCTGATCATATCCTTCAATCCCGATTACATGAAGGATGCGCTGCGCACATTCGGCCAACAGGATGTCCAAGTCAATTTCACTTCGGCTGTACGACCGTTCACAGTCGTGCCGGCGGATCGTGAAGACGAAAACGATAATTCGTTCATCCAATTGATCACGCCTGTAAGGACTTATTGATCCGATGGCAAAAATCCAAAAAGCAAGTAAACGAGCGGATCGTTTACTTGCTTTTTGCTTTTTTAAAAATGAAAAAGTTTGGACCTGCTCGTTTTTCCCATAGGAAGAAAGTTTGCATCCAATCCGTTTATCCAGATAAAGATAAAATGACCGAAAAATGCGAATTTTTAATTTATAAGCCTACAGACGCTTTCGTTTGGATATAGCTAATTTGTATTGTTTTCGAAAAAAATTGAAATAAGGGCCTTTTTTTGCGCGAAAATTTGAAATTGATCAAAAAAAATAGTATAATAAACATATTAATGAGCGTTGTTGCGTGGATTTTGTTTTCCACGCTTATTTTATTGGAAAATAGGTGAATTTTTTGAAAAATATTGTGAATATAGATGCAGAGTTCATTACTCTTGGTCAACTACTCAAACATGTCAATCTGATTTCCAGCGGCGGGATGGCCAAATGGTTCCTTTCGGAATATGTGGTGTACGTAGATAACGAAAAAGAAGACCGTAGAGGCCGCAAATTATTTCCCGGTACGATGATCGACATCCCTGGTGAAGGAACTTTCTTCATCCAGTCAACAAAATCGGATAAAGAAGAGGCTGAGCAAAACAACAGTGAGTCCAAAGCATGATCCTGAAAGAAGTGACGCTGCAGAATTTTCGGAATTATCCGTCTCTTTCCGTGTCCTTTTCAGATGGCATCAATGTGTTTTTGGGTGAGAATGCGCAAGGCAAAACCAATCTCATGGAAGCAATCTATGCATTGGCTTTGGCAAGGAGTCCGCGCACGTCAAACGAAAAAGAAATGATTCGTTGGCAAGAAGATTCCGCCAAGATAACCGGCAAAATTCAAAAAAGGGTTTCAACGTTCCCTTTGGAAATCATTTTTTCCAAAAAAGGTAAGATTGCCAAAGTCAATCACCTGGAACAAAAAAAACTGAGCCAATACATCGGCCAACTGAATGTTGTGCTGTTCGCCCCGGAAGACTTGAATTTAGTGAAGGGCGCACCCGCCAACCGGAGAAAGTTCCTGGATATGGAGCTGGGCCAGATGAATCCGGTCTATCTGCATGATCTTGTGCAATATCAGCGGATACTGAAGCAACGGAATCTTTATCTGAAGCAGTTGGTGACAGGCAAAGCCAAGGATGAAGTCTATTTGGATGTGTTGACTGAACAATTGGCCATTTTGGGTGCCGATCTGTTGGTCTACCGTCTACAGTTCATCAAAAAATTGGAAGCCTGGGCCCAACCGCTGCACAAAGAGATTTCTTTGGAGCGGGAAGAACTGACGATCGCCTACAAGTCCAACATCGAGTTTTCCGATGAGATGGATAAGGACGCTCTTTTTTTGAAGCTGATGGAAGCGTTCCGCCAAGGGAAAAGCCGGGAAAGAGATCAGGCGGTCACCCTTTTTGGTCCGCACCGCGATGATCTGATTTTTCAGGTGAATGGGCGCAATGTCCAAAACTACGGCTCTCAAGGGCAGCAAAGAACGACTGTCCTCAGTCTCAAACTGGCGGAGATCGAATGCATGAATGAGGTCCTGGGGGAGTATCCGATCCTATTGCTGGATGACGTCCTGTCGGAATTGGATGATGAACGCCAGACCCATCTGCTGAAAGCGATCGAGAAGAAGGTACAGACCTTTTTGACGACAACCAGTTTGGATGGCATAAAGAAGAATAAGATAGACGAACCGACTATCTACCATATAAAAAACGGTGAAGTAGAAATGGAAGGTGTGTAACAGAATGGTAGAAAACGAAAAGAACAAAGCTGAACGAGCAAAGGAATATGATGCCAGTCAGATCCAGGTTCTGGAAGGACTGGAAGCAGTCCGCAAACGTCCCGGAATGTACATTGGCTCCACCAGTGGAGCGGGTCTGCACCATTTGGTCTGGGAAATCGTGGATAATTCCATCGATGAAGCGCTGGCCGGTTTTGCGACAAAGATCGAGATCGCAATCGAAGAGAACAACAGCATCACCGTAACCGATAACGGCCGCGGCATTCCTGTCGATATCCAAGCCAATACCGGCCGCCCTGCTGTAGAAACAGTCTTCACTGTTCTTCACGCAGGCGGTAAATTTGGCGGTGGAGGCTATAAAGTATCCGGCGGCCTGCACGGTGTTGGAGCTTCCGTCGTAAACGCCCTCTCCTCCAAACTGTCCGTCAGTGTACATAAAGACAACAAAATTTATACGCAGACATTCGAGCGCGGAGACATCACTTCCGAATTGACGGTGACCGGCGATACGGACAAGCATGGAACGACCGTGAATTTCCTTCCGGATCCGGAAATATTCAAGGAAACAACCGTTTTTGATTTTGAAAAATTGGCTGTGCGCGTAAGAGAATTGGCCTTTTTGAATAAAGGTCTGAACATCTCCATCGTCGACAATCGTCCGGAAGAACCTTTGAAACAAGAGTATCATTACGAAGGCGGCATCAAGAGCTATGTCGAATTCCTGAACCGCAACAAAAAAGTCCTTTTCGAAGAACCGATCTACATCGAAGGCGAACAGGATGACATCCAAGTAGAAGTTGCCATGCAATATACGGATGGCTATCATACAAACTTTCTCAGTTTCGCCAACAATATCCACACCTATGAAGGCGGAACCCACGAATCCGGTGCAAAGACCGCTTTGACCCGTGTCATCAATGACTATGCAAAACGCAATAAAATCATCAAGGAAAACGAAGAGAACCTGACCGGAGAAGATGTGCGTGAAGGCCTTACCCTTGTCCTCTCCATCAAACATCCGGATCCGCAGTTCGAAGGACAAACCAAGACAAAATTGGGCAATTCCGAAGCGCGTACCATCACCGACCGACTCTTTTCATCGTATTTCGACAAATTCCTGATGGAAAACCCGCAAGTCGCCCGTCAGATTGTCGAAAAAGGGATGCTGGCTGCGCGTGCGCGTTTAGCCGCCAAAAGAGCCCGTGAAGTGACCCGCAAGAAGAGCGGATTGGAAATCAGCAATCTGCCTGGTAAATTGGCCGATTGTTCAAGCAAAAATCCAGCAGAATCCGAACTGTTCATCGTCGAAGGGGATTCGGCCGGAGGTTCGGCAAAACAAGGCCGCTCGCGTTTCTTCCAGGCGATCCTGCCGATCCGCGGTAAGATTCTGAACGTAGAAAAAGCATCGATCGACAAAATCCTTGCCAACGAAGAGATCCGTTCGCTGTTTACGGCGATGGGTACCGGCTTCGGAGGAGACTTCGATGTTTCTAAAGCGCGCTATCATAAATTGGTCATCATGACCGATGCCGATGTCGATGGTGCCCACATCCGTACGTTGCTGTTGACGCTTTTCTATCGCTATATGCGTCCTTTGGTCGAAGCAGGATATGTGTATATCGCACAACCACCTTTGTATCAAGTGAAACAAGGCAAAAAAGAGAAGTATCTCGACACCGATCAGGAGCTGGAAGAGTACTTGGCATCCATCCCTGACTCGCCAAAACCAAGCATCCAACGTTATAAAGGGCTTGGAGAAATGGATGCAGAACAATTGTGGGATACGACCATGAACCCTGAAAACCGTCACTTCCTGCAGGTGACCGTCGATGATGCCGTCAAAGCCGACGAAACATTGAATATGCTTATGGGGGATCATGTAGAACCAAGAAGGAACTTCATCGAAGAAAATGCGGTTTATGTGAAGAACTTGGATATCTAAAAGGGGGTTGGAGACTAAATGTCTGATGAAATTGAAAAAATAAATGATCAAGCCATGGAACAAAGGGAACTGAGCCATGAAATGGAAACGTCATTCCTGGAATATGCCATGAGCGTTATCGTAGCAAGGGCTTTGCCTGACGTCCGTGACGGACTCAAGCCGGTCCATCGCCGTATCCTTTACGGCATGAGCGAATTGGGCGTTACGCCCGATAAAGCACATAAAAAATCCGCACGTATCGTCGGGGATGTAATGGGTAAGTACCATCCCCACGGTGACAGTGCCATCTACGAATCCATGGTGCGTATGTCCCAGGATTTCAGTTACCGCTATCCGTTGGTCGATGGACACGGAAACTTCGGTTCCATCGATGGGGACAGCGCCGCAGCGATGCGTTACACCGAAGCGCGGATGTCAAAAATCGCTTTGGAAATGCTGCGCGACCTCAACAAGGATACAGTCGATTACCACGATAACTATGACGGTTCCGAAAGTGAACCTGATGTATTGCCGGCCCGCTTCCCTAACCTGCTGGTGAATGGCGCTTCCGGTATCGCTGTTGGGATGGCTACAAACATCCCGCCGCATAATCTGACGGAAATCATTTCCGCCCTGCATATCCTGATGAATAATCCGGAGGCGACGACTGCCGAATTGATGGAAGCCGTTCCTGGTCCCGATTTCCCTACTGGCGGTATCGTCATGGGCAAATCAGGCATCCGGAAAGCTTATGAAACGGGCAAAGGATCGATCATTGTCCGCGGACGCGTAGAAGTCGAAATGCTGAAAAACGGCAAAGAACGCATCATCATTTCCGAATTGCCTTATATGGTCAACAAAGCGAAATTGGTCGAACGGATCGCTGAACTGGCCCGCGATAAACGGATCGAAGGGATCACCGACTTGGCGGATGAGTCCGACCGGGATGGCATGCGTGTTGTCATCGATGTCCGCAAAGATGTCAGCGCCAGCGTCATTCTGAACAATCTGTACAAATTGACGCCGCTCCAATCCTCTTTCGGCTTCAATATGTTGGCGATCGTTAAAGGCATCCCGAAAGTGCTGGGACTCAAGCAGATTCTGGTCCACTACCTGGAACACCAAGAAGAAGTTATCCGTAGAAGAGCCGCCTTCGACAAACGAAAAGCGGAAGCCCGTGCGCACATCTTGGCCGGTTTGCGGATCGCTTTGGATCATATCGATGAAATCGTAGCGATTCTGCGCGGTTCAACCAATGGCGATGCGGCCAAACAAATATTCATCGACAAATACGGTCTTTCCGACAAACAAGCGCAAGCCATTTTGGATATGCGTCTGGTGCGTCTGACCGGTTTGGAAAGAGAAAAAGTTGAAGCAGAGTATGACCAGCTGATGGCTTTGATCGCTGATTTGGCTGATATTTTAGCGAGTGAGAAACGTGTCTTCGACATCATCTATACGGAATTGCTTGAAATCCAAGAAAAATTCGGCGACAAACGCCGTACGGAACTGTTGGTCGGAGAAGTATTGTCGCTTGAGGATGAAGACCTGATCGAAGAGGAAGACATTGTCCTGACTTTGACCCACAACGGCTACATCAAACGTTTGCCGAACAGCGAATTCAGAGCCCAAAAACGCGGCGGACGCGGTGTCCAAGGCATGGGCATCCATGATGATGATTTCATCGAAACGCTGATTTCGGCATCGACGCATGATGTGTTGCTGTACTTCTCGAACCAAGGGAAAGTATACAAGACAAAAGGCTATGAAGTGCCTGAGTACGGCCGCCAAGCAAAAGGTTTGCCGATCATCAACTTGCTGAACTTGGATGCCAACGAAAAAATCCAAGCCATCATCAACGTCAAGGGCGGCCCGCAAGACGGGGATTACTTGTTCTTCACGACGCGGATGGGTACCGTCAAACGGACATCCGCTACGGAATTCCAGAACATCCGTCAAAGTGGTCTGCGCGCAATCAACCTGAAGGAAGAGGATGAGCTGATCAAAGTATCCTTGACCGACGGCAACCAGAACATCATCATCGGAACGCATTTCGGCTACTCCGTAAGCTTTAATGAAAAGGATGTCCGTGATATGGGCAGGACCGCTACCGGTGTCCGCGGCGTGAAATTGAGAGAGAACGACTATGTTGTCGGCATGGATGTGCTGAAACACGAGTCGGAAGTTCTGATCATCACGGAAAATGGCTACGGCAAACGTACCGCAGCCGATGAATATGCCATCAAAGGACGCGGCGGCAAAGGGGTCAAAACAGCCAACATCACTGAGAAAAACGGTAAATTGGTAGGCTTGACGACTGTCTCCGGTGAGGAAGACATCATGATCATCACGGATAAAGGCGTCATGATCCGTTTCCATGCGGATGCCATTTCCCAAACAGGCCGTGCCACTCTGGGCGTACGCTTGATCAAGCTTGACGGCGAAGCCATTGTATCGACAATGGCAAAAGTTGAGCGCGAAGAGGATGCCGAAGCTGTAGCTCCTCTGAACGAAGAAGTGGATTCAGAAGGCGAAAACAACGCCTCAGAAGCATCTGATACAACTGAACAGGCAAATACACCAGATGCAACGGAAACATCCGAAATGGCCGATAAATTGAGCAATTTCGCAGATGAACTGTTGGATGAGGAAGATTCGGAAGAATAAAGCGTCAAAACCGAAACTACTAAAGAACGGGGCCTTCTCAATGTGAGATGGCCCCGTTCTTTAGTATACTTTGGGTTTCGGCTAGCTGCCTGCCGCCACAGCGGATCTGCAGGATCGGGCCGCTGCTCCGGTGTAGCGGCTGTTCATCGGAGGACAGAGACCATTATTGATCGAATCTCCGATAAAGTCGATCTTACCGGAGGAAAGCAATAGAATGTTTACCTAACTTCGGCGAAGCCTTCGTTCGCCGGAGCAGGAGGGAAAATTCACAGACCTGATTGCGGACTGCCCAGCGGGAGGCTGGGTTCATCTGTCCGAGATACCCCCAGTTCCAAATTCATGGCAAAAAAAAGCTTGCCATAAAAAATGGAATATGGTACAATCTTTAGATGTGAGTAATCCTGAAAAGGTACTCTCCTTGCTCTTACAAAAGTAAGGGCCAAAGTCCACAAGGAGGTGACAGTCAAATGAGCAATTACGAAATCAACTACATTATCCGTCCTAACATCGAAGAAGAAGCTAAAGCAGAATTAATCGCACGTTTCGATTCTATTTTAACAGATAATGGCGCTGAAGTTATTGAATCAAAAGACTGGGCGAAACGCCGTTTAGCTTATGAAATCAAAGATTTTCGTGAAGGTATCTACCATATCGTGAAAATTTCTGCTTCAGATGCTAAAGCAATCGACGAATTCGACCGTCTAGCAAAGATCAATAGCGATATCATTCGCCACATCGTTGTTAAAGAAGAAACTAAGTAAAGTGTTCCACGTGAAACATTTTGAAAGGAGTAAGATGAATGATTAATAATGTTGTCTTAGTCGGCAGACTTACAAAAGATGTTGATTTACGCTACACATCCAGCGGCACAGCAGTCGGAACCTTCGCTCTTGCAGTAAACAGACAGTTTACGAACCAAGCAGGAGAAAGAGAAGCTGACTTCATCAATTGTGTCATTTGGAGAAAATCTGCAGAGAATTTCGCGAATTTCACTCGTAAAGGCTCTTTAGTCGGTATCACTGGCCGAATCCAAACAAGAAATTATGAAAATCAACAAGGACAGCGCGTATACGTGACTGAAGTCGTTGCAGATAATTTCACATTGTTGGAATCGAAAACAACTACCGAACAAAGACCGAGAGAGACTGGCGCAGGTTCTTCAAATCAAGCAGCTCCGGGTGCAAACTTCGGATCAAGCAAATCTTTTGAATCTAACCAAAACCAAGGACAGTATAATAATCAATACTCTTCTCCGAAACAAAACGGTTTTTCTGATTTTAACTCAACTGCTGATCCGTTTTCATCAAACGGAGAATCAATTGACATTTCAGACGATGATTTGCCGTTCTAGTCTTTAGGGCAGAATGGTTAGTTTAGGAAAAGGAGGAATTGACATGGCATTTCAACGTAACAGCAGAGGCGGACGCAAACGTAAAAAAGTTTGTTACTTCTGTGCTAACCACATTGATCATGTAGATTACAAAGAGACTGATTTATTGAAACGTTATATATCTGAAAAAGGTAAAATTTTACCTCGTCGTGTAACAGGTACATGCGCTAAACATCAAAGAACTTTGACTGTATCTATCAAACGTTCTCGTATCATGGCTCTTATGCCATTTACATTAGCAGAATAATATTAAGGGAGCCGCTTTTAGGAGCGCTCCTTTTTTTGTGCCCAAAATCAGGTGCTGAAAATGGACATGAGCTATACCGGATAGCGCAAGTAACCTCCCCTTCGTCTCTTCCGGGAACAGCATTATTTTTGGCTGCCCCCTATCTGCTTCTGTTGAACGATCGTATGGCCAGCTGAAACGGCTGAGGCTTCACTATACTTTATCCATCAGGCTGAACGGATCTTTCCTCTAAAACGCTCCTGAAACCTGTTGACCAATTAGGATACACTGAACATCCGAGTCGGAAGCTCAACACCAATGGGGCTGCTTCATCCAAATGCCCTCCCCTACTCTCCATGCCAGCAGAAGGATTCCAAAATACTTATTCATAAGCGCTGATGTACCCGTTTGAATATTCTCCATCAGGAGGTATAAGGCTGCCCCCTATAATGCTCTGATCGGGTCAAAAACCCATTGAGAACGAAGTATGCTTTGTCGATGGGGATTTATATTCATACGGACACAGTTGCTGTCAGGAGCTCAAATATTGCTGATTTGAATGAAGAATAAAAAGTGGCGGCGATCAAATGTTCCACGTGGAACATTTGATCGCCGTTTTTGATGCACAATAATTTCCGGAGCGCTCCTGATGGATTTTTCTTACTGGGCATTGATCTCAATGAATGAAAGCAGGATGCCAAAATAAGCAGCCCCTACGGGGCAGTGCAATTATGTCTGCATAAAAAATGCAATCCCGGAATCGGCCAGAACGGATTTATTGGGGGAATACCCATAGCGTCCAATCCAGAAAATAATGTAAGATTCTCCCTTCTATCACTGGTCCTATGGTTATCCCGGATAGCAAATGAATACATATGAAGCTATAGTTTTTAAGTGTAGCGAATACAGCTTCAGCATTGAGCAGTTCTGATTGCTGCATGCAAAGAATTCTGATGATATGGCTTGGAGTGGAGTCTGAAAAAGAATTAGCAAGAATTTAGAAGCGAGAAAAATAGTGAATCGGCATCCTTCCCCTTTCATCTTAAGGACCATAAAACAGATAGTGAAACGCTACAAAATCAGACTTTTTCAATTATTTAGTTCAGAGAAACTAAGGATTTAGCCGTCAGGAGCCATCAAACGACTATGTGTAAAAAAGTTTGATGCTTCTGCCTTTATAGCCGCAGAAAATATTAGCAGATGCAGATGATGAGGTCTCGACCTGAAAAAGGGCACACGCAAATCCATAATCCATAATAATGGGAGATATCATGCCTAAAGAAAAAAATAGATCGACACTATTCAAAATATGTCAGCTTCACAGCCGAAGCCTTCCGTCCAGACTGTGTATTCTTCTGCCAGGGGGGTCTTGGTCCTTAAGTGCAGCCGAATTTAAACGATGAATTCATTCAAAATTCTTTTTGGAATGTGAAAGCAATGGTTCGCTTAAAATAATCGAACTACTCTTATCAAGGGATAGTTTCCCTGCGAATCGGATTAGGCGTACTTTTTTTAGGAGAGAGGCGGATTTCTCGTGCTGTCTGTCTCCCGTTTGGTGATTGGACTCATTGAGATAGATCAAAATTAGCATCAGGTCAGATGTTGGAAGAGCAAGCGCAGCTCTTTTGCATACTATATTAATGAGACGGTTTCGTCTACGCAGTTTAGATCACCGGAAATGACCCGTAGGTTGTCCACAGGCTGATTGTATTTTTGGTTTTTGTTTATCCACAAAGGAATATAGCGATGCTTTTTGGTTAGGATACACTAAAAAAGACAAGGTGTGGAAAACTATTTCCTAAAGCTTATCCACAACAAGATTTCATCAAGAACAACAGACTTTTATCATGCATTTCCAAACGAGCAGGAACGGTTAAATGTTGGGTATAAGGAGGACCTCCTTCATAATCCAGCAATTTTCATTAAAATACTAGTAAATTCATCCAAAATAAAGGGTATTATTTCATAAATAAACTAATCAAACAAAAGTTCGGATGAACAAAAAGGAATCGACGTAGCCATACCTACTTACTCACAGGATATCCACAGGCATTCAAAAGCGGCAAAAGCCAACATAAACAGTATTAGGACAATAAGTTATCAACAAAGTCATTTTATGGCAGAAAGCCTAATCCATCAAGGCTAAAACGTATTAATACGTTTAGTTATACACAGGTCGACGGCGATTAATGTGCATAACTAAAGAGGTTGGGGATGATTTGAGTTATCCCCAACCAAAGGAGCTGCTGGCGGCAAAGAAAGCTGAAAAATAATAAACAGGATGAGAATCAATTTTCAAGCAAGAAAATTGATTCTGCAGATTTTGTGAAAAAACAAGAGAACATCATATAGCTAGATTATTCAAATTATTAGTGAAATAGTAATAGAAATCAGCAGAAAAATCGCTTCTGAAAAAAAAAGGTGTTAGAATAACAACTTGAAAGAAAGCAAGTTTACGCTGAAAAAAATAGTAGTACCGGAAGGGATCAAATAGCAAAGACAACATGATCGAACATAAAAGTTCCACGTGGAACATCGGTTGCAAATAAACCTGCACAGGATTTGAGGATATATTCAAGGGGTAATCAATATATGTTCCACGTGAAACTATTGAAGACTGTATAGAGGGAATTGCAACCAAACAAGAACTATAATAATAATTACATGATGATCGAAAATGGTAATTATTTTTAGAGACAGATTTTCACGGTGCTCAAATTTGTTTACGGATAATTATTCATCCAAAATACAACACAGAACTATAATCCAATCTGAACGAGGGTGTAATGAAGCCTGGATACGAAATATTTGGATGATCTGTCCCAAAGCACATATTGTAATTGAGGAAAATATAATTTTTACGCCGAAAACATAACGAAACCGACTATGCTCAGAAAGTCCGCAATCCGGATTGAATGTTTCACGTGAAACATTCAATTTGATGTTGAGATGTCAACTAATCCCTTTGGAAAGGGCATTATAGCTATTATTACCTGAATATGTTAAAATGTACGAGTGCAAATTGTAGGTTCAGTAAAGGAGCTATCATGAAAATAAAGGAAAAGTTAAAAATTCTTCCTCACTTCATAAAGGCTGACAAGATTAAGGTTCCTTTCCTGATTATCATGTTCTTATTGCTGGTGATCGTTGTTTTGACGTTCATTGCAGATTGGAAAATCGGAATTGGAATTACGCTCTTATGGGTTGGAATTGTTGGATTCATCAGTTATTCTTCGGAATATTTGATTGATGAGACAAATCAATACATATCTGACTTATCTTATCGAATCAAAAAAGGTGAACAAGAGGCTTTAATCAAAATGCCTATTGGGATACTTCTATATAATAAGCAAGAAGAAATCCAATGGATGAACCCATATTTAATAAAGTATTTTGGTAAGAAAGATACACTGGGAAGAAAGCTGAATGTGGTGGACGAGGAATTATATCAGCTTTTTAAAGAATCGCAGGATTATGTGATCCGTCGTGTGAAATGGGGAAATCATTATTTTGATATGATCATTCAAGAGGATATCGGCGTCATTTATTTGATGGATATAACAGAATATGCCAAAATCGAAGAAAAGTACAAAGACGAAAAATTTGTTTTTGGGAATATTATTGTCGACAATTATGATGAGGCTGTCCAATCCATGAACGACCGTAAGCGATCGAATGTAAATAACTACTTGACAAACCAACTCACAAATTGGGCAAACATGAATAATGTCTTTTTGAAACGAGTGGATGATGACCGCTTTATAGCATTGACCAATATGCGTGCATTAAAGAAAATAGAAGAAAACAATTTTGATATCATAAATCAAATAAGGGAAAGAACCTACAAGCAGAATTTTCCGTTGACATTGAGCATGGGTTTCTCATACGAGAAAACTTTTGAGCAGACCAATTTTAAAGAAGTCGCCAAAATGGCGCAGTCGAATATTGATTTAGCCTTGGCAAGAGGTGGGGATCAAGTTGTTGTGAGGGCCGAGAGTGAAGATGCCCGTTTCTATGGCGGCAAAACGAATCCAATGGAAAAACGGACCCGTATCCGTGCGAGAATGATCAGCCAGGCTTTGGAAGAGCTCATTGTTCATGCCGATAAGGTGATCATCATGGGGCATAGTTATCCGGATATGGATGTCATCGGTTCCTGTTTAGGGATCCGCCGCATTTCTCAGATGAACAATCGGGAAGCCTGGATAGTATTGGATCCGCAACAATTTTCCAATGATGTGAACCGGATCATGCAGGAGATAGATAAGGATCCTTTGATTGCGAAGCGGATCATTTCGCCTGATCAAGCGATGGCGTTGGTGACGCCACAGACGCTTATCGTGATGGTTGATGTCCATCGCCCATCCATGACGCCGGCACCTGGGCTTTTGAATCTGTCGAAAAAAATAGTCGTTTTGGATCATCACAGGCGCGGACAAGAGTTTCCGAAAGATTCTGTTTTGGTCTATATGGAACCTTATGCGTCCTCCACATCGGAGTTGATTGCTGAATTGTTCGAATATCAATCCAATGAGATGGACGCCATCAATAAGATAGAAGCGACAGCCATGCTGGCGGGGATCATAGTCGATACGCGCAATTTCAGTTTGAGAACCGGATCAAGGACTTTTGATGCTGCCAGTTATCTGCAGTCGAATGGAGCGGATACCGTTCTCATCCAGAAATCACTGAAAGAAGACTTGGATACCTATCTGTTGCGCAGTCATTTGTTGCAGACTATGGAGTTTGTGAATGGTAATCTGGCGATCGTCCATGGGGAAGATGATAAAATCTATGATACGGTCGTCGCTGCTCAAACAGCCGATACGATGTTGTCGATGGAATCGGTAGATGCTTCATTTGTCGTCACAAAACGCCAAGACGGCAGAATCGGCATCAGCGCCAGAAGCCTGGGCCAATACAATGTGCAGACTGTCATGGAAAAATTGGGCGGCGGCGGACATTTATCCAATGCAGCTACGCAGCTTGAGAATACGACAGTCGATGAAGTCGTTGAGAGACTGAAAGCAGTCATAAATCCAGAAAAAATCAAGGAAGGGGAATAACAAATGAAAGTTGTTTTTTTAGAGGACGTTAAAGGCAAAGGTAAAAAAGGGGAAGTCAAAGATGTTGCGGATGGCTACGCTAATTTCCTGATCAAAAACCGTAAAGCTGAAGAAGCGAACGCCGCCACTATTTCCGCATTGAAAGGCCAAAAGAAGGCGGAAGAGAAGAAGCAGGCTGAGGAGTTGGCAGCTGCCCAAGAATTAAAGGCACTTCTGGAGAAGGATGAATCAATCATCAAATTGTCCGCAAAAATTGGCGAAGATGGTCGTTTGTTTGGTTCCATCACAACGAAACAGGTTGCTGAAGCATTACAAAAGCAACACAATGTCAAATTGGATAAGCGAAAGATTGAATTGGAAAGTCCTATCCGCGCATTGGGTTTCACGAAAATGCCCGTAAAAATTCATCCGGAAGTGACAGCGATGTTGACAGTGCATGTGACTGAAGGGTAATGATTTTCCAAATACAAAAGAAAGGCAGGGATATCAATCTCTGTCTTTTCGTTTGTTTATGGAGATCATTGAGGCAGACAGCCCAAACAGAACTTTTGGTAAAAAGGGAACAAATGTTCTTGTTTGTGAATTGTAAATGTGGCTGATTTAGGATACAATAAGGAAGCAAAAGATGGGGAAGCCAGTAATGATTTCCTTGTCCGAATGAATCAAACCTAAAGGGTGAAAATATAAAATGGAAGAAACACTTCAAGATCGCATCCCCCCTCATAGTATAGAAGCAGAGCAATCCGTTCTGGGTTCCATTTTTTTGGATCCTGAAACGGTTGTGAATGTTCTTGAATACCTTGAATCAGCTGATTTTTACCGAAAAAATCATCAGATTATTTTTGATGCGATTTTGCAATTGAACAATCGGAATGAAGCGATAGACGTCGTCACCATCGCGAATGAGTTGGATACGAAGAATCAGCTTGAAAATGCTGGCGGGATGGAGTACTTGGCCGAATTGGCGGTTGCCGTGCCCACTTCAGCCAACGTGGAATATTACGCCAAGATAGTGGAAGAGAAATCGATCTTGCGCAATCTGATCCGATCGGCTACAGAAATCGTCCGCAAAGGCTATGAAGAGGGTGATGAGCTCGCCGTCATGCTGGACAGCGCCGAACAGAATATCCTTCAGGTGTCCGAACGGAGAAACCGATCCGGCTTCATCCGCATATCGGATGTCGTTTCGGCATCGCTGCAGAACATCGAATCGTTGGCTCAACAAAGCGATGACGTGACTGGGGTGCCAACAGGCTACATCGCCTTGGACAAAATGACGGCGGGCCTCCAGAAAGAAGAGCTGATCATCCTGGCAGCCCGACCGGCCGTAGGTAAGACCGCCTTCGCGCTGAACATCGCACAGAATGTCGCAACCAAAGCGGATCAGGTAGTCGCCATCTTCAGTTTGGAGATGGGGGCGGAGTCATTGGTCAACCGGATGTTGTGTGCGGAAGGGAACATCGATGCCGGCCATTTGAGGACAGGACAGCTTTCTGAAGATGAGTGGTCCAACCTGATCATGGCGATGGGGACGCTTGGCCAGTCCAAGATATTCATAGACGATACACCGGGTATCCGGATTGCGGAAATCAGGGCAAAAAGCCGTCGTTTGCTGCAGGAACAGGGGAAACTGGGCCTCATCGTCATCGACTATCTGCAGCTGATCGAAGGGAACAACCGCGAGAGCCGCCAACAGGAAGTTTCCGACATTTCGCGACAATTGAAGAAGTTGGCGAAGGAACTGAAAGTACCGGTCATCGCTCTTTCCCAATTGTCCCGTGGCGTGGAGCAAAGGCAAGACAAACGTCCGGTTTTGAGCGATATCCGTGAGTCGGGATCAATCGAGCAGGATGCCGATATTGTTGCTTTCCTGTACCGCGACGATTATTACGAACGTGAAGGCGGTGAAGAACCGGAACGGGATGAGCAGGAGAACAATGTCGTAGAAGTCATCATCGAAAAAAACCGGAGCGGGGCGCGGGGAACCGTCAAGCTCCTGTTCAAAAAAGAATTCAACAAATTTTCTTCGATGAGCTATATGCCGGAAATTAGCTGACCATAATGGACAAATTGTTCAGAAATGAGCGCTTTTATTTGATTCTTTATTGAAAGACATAGGTAATATTGGTAAACTAGCATAGTGTTATGAATAAATAAGATGAGGTGGAGTAAATAATGACTTCAGTAGTAGTTGTTGGGACTCAATGGGGAGACGAAGGTAAAGGGAAGATTACAGATTTCCTTAGTGAGAATGCAGAAGTAATCGCTAGATATCAAGGCGGAGACAATGCTGGCCACACAATCCAGTTTGATGGCGTTACATACAAATTACATTTAATTCCATCCGGCATTTTTTATCCAGAAAAAATCAGTGTAATCGGAAACGGTGTAGTAGTGAATCCGAAGTCATTGATCAAAGAATTGGCATATTTGAAAGATCACGGCATCAACACGGATAACCTGCGTATTTCCGACCGTGCCCACGTCATTTTGCCTTATCACATTCAATTGGATCAGCTTCAGGAGGATTCAAAAGGTGAAAACAAAATCGGTACGACCATCAAAGGTATCGGGCCAGCTTACATGGATAAAGCAGCGCGTGTCGGTATCCGGGTAGCTGATTTGTTGGACAAAGAGATCTTTGAAGAGCGCCTGAAGATCAACTTGGAAGAAAAGAACCGTCAATTCACAAAAATGTTCGATTCTGTAGAAATCAAATTTGAAGATATCTTTGAAGAGTACTATCAGTACGGACAAGAAATCAAAAAATATGTGTGCGATACATCCGTTATCCTGAACGATGTATTGGATGCAGGCAAACGCGTCTTATTCGAAGGTGCTCAAGGGGTTATGCTGGATATCGACCAAGGTACTTATCCATTCGTTACTTCTTCCAATCCGGTTGCTGGTGGCGTAACCATCGGTAGCGGTGTGGGCCCTACCAAAATCGACAAAGTTGTCGGTGTCTGCAAGGCTTACACTTCCCGTGTCGGAGATGGCCCGTTCCCAACCGAATTATTCGATGAAGTAGGAAGCCAAATCCGCGAAGTCGGCCGTGAATACGGAACAACGACAGGCAGACCGCGCCGTATCGGCTGGTTTGATGCAGTTGTTATGCGTCATTCAAAACGCGTTTCAGGCATCACAAATCTGTGCTTGAACTCCATCGATGTTTTGAGCGGTTTGGAAACAGTGAAAATCTGTACAGCCTACAAAAATGCTGAAGGCGAATTGATTTACCATTATCCAGCAAGCTTGAAGGAATTGGCTCAATGCACCCCTGTCTACGAAGAGCTTCCGGGCTGGAGCGAAGACATCACTGGTTGCCGTACTTTGGAAGAACTTCCAGAAAATGCACGCAACTATGTCCGTCGCGTTCAAGAAACAGTTGGCGTTCGCATCTCCACTTTCTCAGTGGGACCAGACCGCAACCAAACGAACGTATTGGAAAACGTTTGGGCAAGCATCTAAGACAGTAATGAATACAGCAAAGAGTCCGCATCCGGAGATACTATCCGGATATGGACTCTTTTTTTCGTGAAGTTATTGCATTTTATTGAAAAGAGGAGTAAAATAACATTTGTTACGTGATCAGCACGTGATAGGGGTAATTAGCTCAGTTGGCAGAGCAGCTGACTCTTAATCAGCGGGTCGGGGGTTCGAGCCCCTCATTACCCATACATTATCATTTTAGAAGCCTTGGAAACATTGATGGAGCGCGATTCCTGAGATTTTCTGAGGCTCTTTTTTTGTTTTCCGCTCAGATTGGATGCAAAATGGTTGGAAATCAACGCAAGAGTGAAGTTTTTTCGCCGATATACGTTATTTAATTTCGATTTTATGGACAGCAGGTACAGATTCTTTTGTTTCTTTTCCTAGGGTGACGGTTAAAACGCCATTCTCATAAGCGGCAGAGACAGCATCCTTTTTGACGTTTTTCAAAACATATTGACGTTTGTAATGTTTGCTTGAACGCTCCCGGCGAATGTATTTCTTTTCGTCGTCTTTTTCTTCTGTGGATACTTCGTGTTTCGCTTCGATAGTAAGAACGTTATCTTGGAAAGTGACTTCAATATTTTCTTTGGTCATCCCCGGCAAATCTGCAATTACGGTGTAACTTTCGTCTGATTCTTTGATGTCTGTACTAGGGTATTCAATGCCTTCAAAGTAGTCAGGGTCATCAAAAAACGGTTCTTTGAAAAGAGGGGATCTGAAATATGCTGGAAATAATCTGCTCATGATGTTACTTCCTTTCTTTAATCAACCTCAGTTATAAAGCGCTATCAACACCCTTATCATACATCTTTTTTAAATTAGTGCAAAAAAAAGTCTCTGAAAAAAATTTGTGAAAGATCATTGTTGTTATTTTTATAAAATCTAGCTTGTTCGCTTCTTTTTTCTGTTACGCCATCACCAAAATATGGTACGATTGTCATTAGAATGTAAACGTTTTCCGAGGGGTGATGATTTTTGCAGAGAATCGAAAAAGTGCTCGAGGCATTGGGCATGCTTTACGAGGAGAAGAAACAGGGGATAACGGCCGAGGAAATCGCCTATAGATTGAAAAGCGACAGAAGCAATATTTCGCGTGATCTGAATCAACTACATAAAGAAAAACGCTGCTACAAAGAAAAAACCAGACCGGTACGTTTTTTTCCGTGCACACGTAAGCTGCCCCAACAGGCTGCGGCACCGAAGGCAACACCCAGAATCGTGGACATGGATAACTTCCTGAAGAAAAATCCCAGCCTTTTCCATCAGATCGAGCAAGGCAAGGCGGCGATCCTGTATCCAGGGGACGGAATGCATATGCTGTTGCTGGGCGAAACCGGCGTCGGCAAGTCGTTGTTCGCTGATTTGTTGCACAAATACGGCATCCAATCGGGGAAACTGGGGGAATCTTCCCCCTTCATCCAGTTCAATTGCGCCGATTATGCCCATAATCCGCAACTGTTGATGAGCCAACTGTTTGGCCATACAAAAGGGGCTTATACGGGTGCGGAGACAAATAAGACTGGACTCCTCAAGAAGGCGAACGGCGGCATCCTATTTTTGGATGAAATCCACCGGTTGCCGATTGAAGGGCAGGAGATGCTGTTCACCTATATCGACCGCGGTGTTTTCCGGCCGCTCGGGGAGTCCGAAAAAGATCACCACGCCAGTGTCCTGATCATCGGAGCGACGACCGAAAAAAAGGACACGCTTCTGAAGACCTTCGTCCGCAGACTTCCGATCATCATCGACCTGCCGAGTTTGAGGGAAAGGTCGATCGAGGAACGCCATCAGTTGTTCGATGCCTTCGTCCAGCAGGAAGTCGATCAGTTGGGAGTTCCGATGTATTTCAGCAAGAATGCGCTGAAAGCTTTTCTGCATTACAAATGCGAATTGAACATCGGGCAGTTCAGAGCGGATATCCGGATCGCTTTCGCGAAAAGCTATGCCCGTTTCTTGGCCGTCAAGGAGGATTATCTGAGAGTCAGCAGCAAAGATCTGCCGGATCATATCCGGGCGGGTCTGCTCAGCAATGCGGATCACCGCCAGCTGTGGTCGAAATACGAAGGGACGAACCGACAGGCAATCCAGTATCTGCCCTCCAATGCTGCCGTTCCGGAAGTCATTGCGCCGAGCGAAAGCACCATCTACCGGGAAATGAATACACGCTACCGGGAATTGGAGAAGAAAAAAGCCAGTGCGGAAGAGATCCAGAAAGCGATGGAGCATGACCTGAAGACGTATTTCAAACTGACAGGGGAAAAGGAGCAACGCTTCTGCAACAAAGAGAACCTGATTGCGCTTGTGCCGGACAACATCATCAAGGAACTCGAAAAAATCCTCCGCCATGTCACGATCAAGACCGGCAAGGTGGTGAGCGATAAGGTGTTCCAGATGATGGCGATCCATATCTACAACCTTGTGAAGCGAAGCCAACAGGATCATGTGCTGAAGAACGATATGCATGAAGCGATCATCGACAAGTATCCGGAGATGTACGGCGTTGCGAAAGAATGCATGGCCATTTTGGAAGCGGATCTGGGTGTGCGCATTCCGGAAGAGGAAGCGAGTTACTTCATCATGTTCCTGACGCACGATGAGATGGATGCGATCGAAAAGTTGGCGAAAGTGCAGGTCATCGTGATTGCGCACGGATCGGGGATTGCCTCGGCGCTCTGCGACACGGCGAACCAACTGCTGAACCACGAGGGCGCCATCGGGATCAATGCGCGCTTGGATGAGGAGCCGCAGCAAGTGTTCGAAAGGCTGGTCCGCTACATCAAAAACCATCAGATTACGGATGATATTCTGCTGCTGGTGGATATGGGCAGCCTGACGACTTTTGCGGGTGAATTGGAGAAACTGTTCCCGTTGAAGGCCGAGTCCATCCCATTGGTGAGTACGATGCATGTCCTCGAGGCGAGCAGAAAAGCGATGATCGGCTGCAGTCTGCGTGAGGTCTATGTCGAAACGCTGAAGGTGAACGAATATATGGCCATCTATCAGGACCGGAAGGCGTTGGAGCAGGTGCAGAAGCCGAAAACTCGGCTGCAAGCCACCGATTCGTTCCACTTCCGACCGTTAGCGATCATTTCGATCTGCCTGACCGGCGAGGGGACGGCCGTAACGATCCGTGACATCATCCGCAAGGAAATTTCCTTCGATGAGAAGGAAATCACGATCGTGCCGATCAATCTGGTCGGCAAGGAGAGCATTTATGCGCGCCTTCAGGAATTGACGAAGGAATACGAGATCATCTGTGTCATCAGCACCTTTGCGATCAAAACGGAGTATCCGACCTTTGAACTGTACACAGTCATGAACCGGGCGGGACTGCAGCGGATCCAGGACTGCATCGACGAAATCTATACATACCGTTCGATCAAGGAAACGATCCTGAAGTATTACGACATGCCCGAAATAGAGGAGCTGCTGTCCAGCATTTATCGCTTCAACGATGAAGTGAACGAAATGATGAGTCCTTCCCTGTTCGTGAGCGACAAGATCGGACTTTCTTTCCATATCATCGGCATGCTGCGGAAAATCAAGCGCAAGGAACAGATCCCGCGTTTTGAGAAGGGTATGGTTTCGTTCCCGCAGGACAAATATGTCGTTCCGAAAATCAAGAATCTTTTCCTGGATTATTTCCGGGAGCATCTCGAGATCATCAACGAAGACATGCTGAACCATGTCGCCTACGCTTATCTGGCCCGAAGTGTGTCCTACACAGCGAACGGCTGACACATAAGTGCACAATTCAAAAAAATCTGTGTCGTTTCGGCGACACAGATTTTTTTGTTGCCCGGCGAACGGCTTCACACCGGGAAATCCGAGCATTCCGACAGCCGAATTCCCGGTGAGTTCCCGCAATCATTGTGCTATGATAGAAAAAAATAGGGGAGGAATCGTGATGGTGGAACTGGATCGGTTGGTCAAACTGCTCGTGGAGAAGATGCTGCGGTCGTCCAAAAAAACGGAGCCAAGCGAGAGTGGGCCCGATGAGGAAAAAGCAATAGGGCATAAGCCTCAAGAGAGCATCCTGGAGGAACCTGCAAAAAACGAAACGGACGAAAAAAATGCCTGAAGGGTGATTCCCTTCAGACATATTGGAGCAGTTCGTCATAATAAAGCTTCGTGATCAATTCCCGGTCTGCGGTAGTGGGTTTGTCGATGTAGATGACGTATTCGGCATCCCAGCTATAAGCGGATGTGCCTTCCAAAAACGGATTCTCTACGGGTGTTTCGGTTTCCAATTCGGCGATGAGGACGGCGATGTAGTCTTCACTTTCGGTTTCGTCGTGGAAGTCGAAGTCATCGCTTGTCTCGATGTAGAGTTTGTAGGCTTTGTTCGGGTGCTCGGCTTTGAATTTTTGGATGATCGCAATTTCTTTGTCCAGGTTTCTCATGGTGCTTGCTCCCTTCGGAAATGGCTTTGGATCAAGTGTTTTCTATAGGTCTATCATAACATTCTCGACCTGCATCTGCACTTAATAACGCGGCGGTGGGTGACGGTTGCGGGCTCATATATTATGATGGAATAATCAATTTTAAGGAGGGATCAGCATGGAAATCGCAATTTTACAGCACGTGGATTTTGAAGGGCCGTCAGAAATCGAGAGTTGGTGCCGGCAGACCGGAACCGAATATAAGGTACACCGCCTATTTCTGGGGGAAGCTTTGCCGAACGCGGAGGAAACGGATTTCCTGGTGATATTGGGCGGTCCCATGAGTGTCCTGGATGACCTGCCTTGGCTGGAAGAGGAGCGCCAGCTTATCCGCGCACTCATCAGCCAGGGCAAGCCGATTTTAGGTGTCTGTCTGGGTGGACAGCAGATCGCCAAAGCGTTGGGTGCCGATATTTTCCAGGGGGAATACCGGGAAGCGGGCTGGCTGCCGATCCGGACGATGGGCTCGGCAACAATCGGCGATCTGCCTGAGGAATTGGTCGTGTTCCATTGGCATGGGGAACAATTCGGCTTGCCGGAAGGAGCGGAGCGCCTGTTCGCAAGCGATGTCTGTCCGAACCAAGGCTTTGTCTATAAAGGTAATGTGATCGGTCTGCAGTTCCATTTCGAATCCACAAAGGAGAGCATCGAAAATATCCTCCAAAACGATGCGGCCTTCCTGGACGGCACCGCCTACACGCAGACGGCAGCAGAAATCCGGAATTATCCGATCCCCGCGAGCAACCGGGAGCTTCTTTATCGCTTGCTGGACGGGTTGAATGCTAGCGTTCCGGATTGGACAGCATAAATCAGGCGAAATCGATAGGCTGGGTGAATCGGAATTTCCGGTGAAAGTGTGTTTCGTCGGTTGTTCGTCATGCGCTTCCGTGCGAACAACCGACGAATCCCCTTTGTGTCTGCTGATGTGCAGTCGCTATTTTGCGAACAGTCAAGGAATCTCCTTTGTGTCGGCTGATAGGCAGTCGTAGTTTTGGGAACAGCCGACAACCCCTGTTTATAGGGGCTGTCCCACATTTATGCACCTAATATCCGCAAAGCGCAAAAAGAGGCTGGGACAAAATCCCGGCCTCTTTCGATTGTTACAGCAAGTCATTCAATTCGCGGATATCGTCTATCAGTGCATCCGCCGATTCCAGTTCCCCGGGGAAGCCGAAACCATAACGGCAGCCCACAGTGCGGACGGGATGATGTTCGGCGACCTCGATGTCCTGGAACCGGTCGCCCACGATCAGGTAATCGCCAGAAAAAACAGCTCGGATCGATTCGAAGATTTCATATTTTGGGATGAAGCCGAAATCTTCCGTGCAGTACATGCCGTCGAAGTAGCGGTCTAAGCCGAAGCTTTTCCGGTGAGCTTCCATGTAGGCCCGGCTGCAGTTGCTCAAAAAGACCAAGCGGTAGCCTTTCTCCTTCAATGCCTGCAGTGTTTCCAGGGCGCCCTCATAAAGGACTGCCTGCCCGGTTTTGGCTTTTTCCAGCAGAATCTGGCCGATCATTTTTGAGGCCTTCGATCGGACCTCTTCATCCAGGTCGGGCATGAAATTTTCCCACATTGCTTTGCTGCTGTAGCCCAGCCACTTCGTGATTTCTGCATCCGCCCAATCCCTTGGTGCGGCATAGCCGGCTTCAACGAGGTAAGCATAGGCTTGTTTGAAAGCGTGGATATAATTCCGGGTACTGTCATGGATGGTGCCGTCGTAGTCAAGGATGATGGTGCGTACACCTTTGAACATTAGTTTTTCCATAGATTTTTATAGATTTTTGAGCAGGTTGGCCATTTCGATAGCAGACACAGCACAGTCGTAACCTTTGTTGCCTGCTTTCGTGCCGGCACGTTCGATGGCTTGTTCGATCGTGTCGGTCGTCAGTACACCGAAGATGACCGGAACGCCTGTATTCATGGAAGCTGTCGCTACGCCTTTGGATACTTCCGAACAGACGTAATCGAAATGCGCCGTTGCGCCTTTGATGACGGCGCCCAAAGTGATGACAGCATCATATTTTCCGGAAGCCGCCATTTTTTGCGCTACCAATGGAATTTCGTATGCGCCGGGCACCCATGCCAAGTCGATGGCTTCTTCAGCCACGCCATGGCGTTTCAAACCGTCCAAGGCACCGCCCACCAATTTCGATCCGATGAATTCGTTGAAACGTGCCACCACGATCGCGATTTTTAAATCCTGTGCAATTAATTGTCCTTCGATGATGTTCATTTTGTTTTCCTCCTGTTTGGTTGTTTTATTTTTTATAAATCCAAGTAGTGCCCCATTTTTTGTTTCTTTGTTTCCATGTAGCGCTGCGTTTCGCCGAAAATCTCCAGCTGGATCGGAAGCCGTTCGGTGATCTTCACGCCGTGTTTCTTCAGACCTTCTATCTTAAGCGGGTTGTTCGTCAAAAGCTGGATTTCCTTGATGCCCAAGTCCTGCAGCATTTCGTCAGCCATGTAGTATTCGCGCAGATCGCTTGGGAATCCCAGCATCAGGTTGGCTTCAACCGTGTCGTAGCCTTGGTCCTGCAGCGCATAAGCATGGATTTTGTTGACGAGGCCGATGCCGCGCCCTTCCTGACGCAAGTAGACCAAGACCCCTCGACCTGCCTCGGCGATCTGCTTCATGGCCGCGTCCAATTGCTGGCCGCAGTCGCAGCGTTTCGATCCGAAGACATCGCCGGTCAAGCATTCGGAATGGACGCGCACCAGAACGGGTTCTTCCGTTGTGACATCGCCCATTACCAAGGCGACGTGGTGTTCGTCTGCGTCGATTCTGCTCACGTAAGTGTAGATGTCGAACTCGCCGTATTTGGTGGGCAATTTGGCTTGGCCTTCGCGCTTGTAGAGCTGTTCGTTCTCTTTGCGGTAGGCGATCAGGTCGGCGATCGTGCCGATCTTCAGGTCATGCTCTTTGGCAAAAGTGATCAGTTCGGCTGTACGCATCATCGTGCCGTCATCGGCCATGATTTCGCAGCAGAGACCCGCCGGCTTCAATCCGGCCAAACGCGCCAAATCGACGGTGGCTTCGGTATGGCCGTTGCGCGCGAGCACGCCGTTGTCCACTGCCTTCAGCGGGAAGATGTGGCCCGGTCTGCGGAAATCTTCGGGCTGGGCATCATCCTCCACGGCTTTCATGACGGTCAAAGAGCGTTCGAAGGCCGAGATGCCGGTGGTCGTCTCGACATGGTCGATGGCGACGGTGAAGGCTGTCCCGTGATTATCGGTGTTGCGGTCCACCATCGGAGTCAGCACCAGTTTTTCTGTGAGTGCCCGATCCATGGGCATGCAGATCAAGCCTTTCGCGTAGATGGCCATGAAATTGATGTTTTCCGGCGTCGCGAATTCGGCTGCGCAGATCAGGTCTCCTTCATTTTCGCGATCCTCATCATCGACCAGCACAATGATTTTGCCGGCTCTGATGTCCGCGATGAGTTCTTCGGATGTGTTGAACATGTATTTTTTCCTCCTTTTTTTCAGAAGAAGCCGTTCTCTTTCAGGAAGGCTTCAGACAGGTTGCTTTGTTTCGTTTGTATCTGCGGACTCAGGCCCAGCAGTTTTTCCACGTATTTGCCGATGATGTCGCACTCCAGATTGACCGTATCGCCCAATTTCTTCTCAAGCAAAATCGTCTCTGCTCCGGTGTGGGGAATGATGGATACCTGGAACGATTGACTGTCGACTGTCGCTACAGTCAGGCTGACGCCGTCGATGGCGATCGAGCCTTTTTCGATGATGTAGCGGAGCAGCTCCGGCCCAGCCGAAATGGTGATCCAGACGGCGTTATCGTCCTTGCGGTATTCCTTGATCGAGCCGGTCCCGTCGATGTGCCCGCTGACGATATGCCCGCCCAGTCGGGTGTCGAGCTGCAGTGCCCGTTCCAGATTGACGCGGCCGCCCATCTGCAGGGCGCCAAGGTTTGAGCGCTGCAGCGTTTCCGGCATGACGTCCGCATCGAAGGCATCCTTATGCAGCTTCGTGACAGTCAGGCAGACGCCATTGGTGGAAATGCTGTCGCCGATTTTTGTGTCTGCCAGCACTTTTTTTCCACCGACAGTGACGACTGAAGACTTTTGGCCATGGCGGATGCCTTTTAAGGTGCCGACTTCTTCGATGATCCCAGTAAACATGAATTTCCTCCCACTTTCCTCTATTTATTCGTTCTTGGAAATGTAGCCTTCCAAGAGGATGTCTTCCCCGACGGTGCTGGCTTTCAGTTCGATTACGCTGAAAGCTTGGCTCAGCTTTTCGATGCCATCTCCGCCGACAGGTGTTTTTGCTGTTTCTCCCCCGATCAGTTTCGGGGCGATGTAGACCTGCACCTTGTCGACGATGTTCGCCTGCAGGGCGGAAAAGTTCAGGGTTGCGCCGCCTTCCAGCAGGATGCTGTCAATTCCGCGCTCCCCGAGGGTTCTCATCAGCACTTTCAGATCGGTCCGGCCATCCTTGGCGGATACAGTCAGAAGCTCGATGCCGGCCTCTTCGAGCCGGGCTGCCTTGCTGCGGTCCGCCCGTTCTGTCGTTGCGATGATAGTCTTGGCCGTGTCCTGATTTTGGAGCACTTTTGCTTCCAGCGGGATGCACAAGGTGCTGTCGACGATGATCCGAACCGGATTTTTTCCGCCCGGAATGCGGGAGGTCAGCTGCGGATCGTCCATGATGACGGTCTGGACGCCGACCATGATGCCACTGAGAGTGCTCCGCAGTTGGTGCACGCGTTCCCTTGCGGCAGGACCGGTGATCCATTGCGATTCGCCGGTCCGGGTCGCGATCTTTCCGTCCAACGACATCGCTGCTTTCATGATGACGAAGGGCTCTTTTTTTACTATATATTTCATGAATATTTCATTCAAACGGCTGCTTTCTTCGGCCAGGACGCCTGTCACCACTTCGATGCCGGCATCCTGCAGTTTCTTGACGCCGCGCCCGGAAACCAACGGATTCGGATCCAAAGCCGCGATGACGACCCGCCCAATCTTCTTTTCGATGATCTTGTCGGAGCAGGGCGGCGTTTTTCCGTAATGGGAGCAGGGTTCCAAAGTCACGTAGATGGTCGCGCCCGCCACATCTTCCGTTGCCGAGCGGAACGCGTTCACTTCAGCATGTCCTTCCCCGATTTTTTCGTGGTAGCCGGACCCGATGATGCGTCCGTCCTTGACGATGATGGCGCCGACCATCGGATTTGGTGCGACGGCCCCGCGTCCTTTCTCGGCAAGTTCCAGTGCCATTTGCATAAAGTGTGTATCCATATCTTGCATCTTTCCGTGCCTCCCTTTTCCAAAATAAAGAGCCCTGAACAGTTCTGCTTCAGGGCTCGACAAAGGAAGGCCAGCTAAATAAAGCCAAAAATCCCTGGGCATAGACTACACCCAGGGATTGACGTTCCGATTCATGAACGGATGGCGCGAAAACGTTTTTTGTATGACAAATAAACGCAGCGTGCCATTCGAAAAATGGTTTTTGTCTTCTTTCATCCAGACTCTGACTGTCGGCTTCGGAATCTAACCGAATCTGCCTTTACGGCTCGTGGGCTTTACCACCGGTAGGGATTTGCACCCGTCCCTGAAGACTATTCAATTAAGTTGTCTCTAGGATAATCCCAATCCGTATTATTGTCAAATGAAAAATTTTGCAAACAAAAGTTCAGCGTCGGATAAGCACCTGATGCGGCAAAGGCCAGCCTTTTGTTAACCGAATTGTGCTGGATTATATCCGGAAGATTAAAATAAAGTTTGTAATCCATTAGAATTGGGTATAAAATGAGTCCAATAATAGTTGCATCATGACTCGGAAATGATCGTTCACAAGAGCGATAGTGAGAATAAAATTAAAAGGGGATGGCGGAATTTTGGAACAAGTATTTCAAGGAAGAAGCTTATTGGCGGAAAAAGATTTCACTCGGGAAGAATTGGAGTATCTGATCGATTTTTCGGCGCATCTGAAGGATCTGAAGAAACGGAATATTCCGCACCGTTATCTGGAAGGCAAAAACATTGCCCTTTTGTTCGAAAAAGCATCCACTCGTACCAGAGCCGCTTTCACAGTGGCTGCCATCGATCTTGGGGCACATCCTGAATACCTCGGGAAAAATGATATCCAATTGGGCAAGAAGGAATCCGTTGAAGACACCGCTAAAGTGCTCGGCAGCATGTTCGACGGGATCGAATTCCGCGGCTTCAGCCAAAAGACCGTCGAAGACCTGGCGAAATATGCCGGCGTGCCGGTATGGAACGGCTTGACCGATGAGTGGCATCCGACCCAAATGATCGCCGATTTCCTGACTGTCAAAGAGCATTTCGGCAAGCTGGCCGGACTTAAGTTGGTCTATGTAGGGGACGGGCGCAACAATGTCGCCAACAGCCTGTTGGTTACCGGCGCTATCCTGGGCGTTAACGTCACAATCTGCGCGCCGGAATCGCTGTTCCCGACCGAAGAATTGGTTGAGATGGCACAGAAATTCGCTGAAAAGAGCGGCAGCAAAATCGAAATCACGGCCGATGTGGCCAAAGGCGTAAAAGCGGCCGATGTCCTTTACACCGATGTATGGGTATCGATGGGCGAAGAGGATAAATTCGAGGAACGTATCGAATTGTTGACGCCTTATCAGATCAACATGGAGATGATTGAGAAGACCGGCAATGACGATGTGATCATGCTGCACTGCCTGCCGGCTTTCCATGACACAAAAACGCAGTATGGCCAGGAAATCGCAGAAACATTCGGCATGCGCGAGATGGAAGTGACCGATGGCGCCTTCCGCAGCAAGCACGGTCTTCAGTTTGAACAAGCCGAAAACCGCATGCATTCCATCAAAGCGATCATGGCTGCGACTTTAGGAAATTTATTTATTCCAAAAGTTTGATTGACAAAGTGAAAAACAGATGATAAATTTAATGCAAATGTCAAACAACATCTAACACAAACAAAAACTTTGACAAGAAGAGTAATCCATTTGCACAGTGAAGCGAACCTTGGAGGGTGAAAGCAAGGTCAACCGCGGTGGATGAACAGGAACTTTGAGTTGATAAGCTGAATGTGAACCATAAAGTTTAATCCGGTTGCCCCGTTATCGCAAAAGTAGCAATACTTGAGTCCGGCGTGCGCGCATGCTGGAGAATAAGGGTGGCACCACGAACTTTCGTCCCTATACTGAATCTATTTGATTTGGTATAGGCACGGAAGTTTTTTTGTATAGTCACAACAATTTGTAAACAGGCTTAGCCTGCACTTACTACAAACATTAATGAGGGGGATGGGAAGTATGATTCATGTCAGTATCATTGGAGCAACAGGTTACACGGGGGTGGAATTAGTCCGATTATTGGGATTGCGCGAGGATGTGGTTTTGGATCATCTGACCTCCCGTACATATGCGGGTCAAAAGATCCAGCATCTTTTTCCGCACCTGTTGGGCAACGTAGATCACACCTGCGAAGAATTGGATCTGGAACAGGTGACGGCGGACAGCGATGTGATTTTTGTGGCCCTGCCGCATGGACACGCGTTGCCGATAGCCAAAAAAGCCAAAGAAAAAGGCAAAAAGGTCATCGATCTGGGGGCTGATTTCCGCTTGAAGGACGCAGCCGTCTATGAAGAATGGTACAAAGTCGCGCACACCGAGCCGGAACTTTTGGAGGAAGCCGTCTACGGTCTGCCTGAATGGGACCGCGACGCGATCAAGGATGCAACAGTCATCGCGAATCCGGGTTGCTTTGTGACAAGCATCCTCCTGGGATTGATGCCTTTGATGAAGAAAAAAGGATGGGTCGTGCCGAACAGCATCGTCTGCGATTCCAAATCCGGCACATCCGGAGCGGGCCGCGCCGGCAACGTAGCGAACCTCTTCACTGAGGTGGAAAGCAGCTTCAAAGCCTACGGTGTAGCGCATCACCGCCACACACCGGAAATCGAGCAGCTGTTGACGCAGATGGCCGGCACGGACACGATGATCCAATTCACACCGCATCTTGTGCCGATGAGCCGAGGCATCCTCAGCACCATCTATGCGACGGTCACTGGGGGGCATACAGCGGACGAAATCCACGCCCTTTTTGAGGAAACGTACGCTGATGAACCGTTTGTGCAGGTTCTGCCTGCGGGCATGTGGCCGATGACGAAATCGGTGAAAGGCACAAATAACTGCCAATTGGGTGTCACCTACGACGAACGCACAGGCCGGGTCATCATCGTGTCGGTCATCGACAACTTGATGAAGGGTGCTGCCGGCCAAGCCGTGCAAAACATGAACCTGATGTTCGGGCTTGCCGAAACGACAGGATTACAGATGATAGGGCTTTTCCCGTAATAACGGAAGACTGAAGGAGGAAACGGACGACATGATAAAGAAATTACATAAAAGCGGTGTGACTGCCGCTGCAGGTGTGCAAGCCGCAGGTATCCACGCCGGGTTCAAGAAACGCAAAAAGGACATGGCGCTGCTGTATTTCCCTGATGGGGCAACAGTTGCGGGTGTCTTCACCAAAAATAAAGTCAAAGCGGCTCCGGTCCAGTACGATCAACAAGCCCTGCAGCAACATGACCGCTTCAAGGCGATCCTGATCAACAGCGGCAATGCGAATGCCTGTACAGGCAAACAAGGCAAAGCCGATGTGGAAGAGACCGTGAAGCTCCTTTCTGCAGAACTGAACATCCAACCGGAAGAAGTGTTGGTGTCTTCGACAGGCGTCATCGGGATGTTCATGAACATGGAGACAATGAAAAAAGGGGTCAAGGCGATCGCGCCGGAAGTTTCTGAATTTGGCGGCGCTGCAGCCAGCAAGGCGATCATGACGACGGATACGGTTCCGAAAGAAGTCAGCTTCACCTTTGAAATCGGCGGCAAGACGGCTACCATCGGCGGAATGGTCAAGGGGTCCGGGATGATCCATCCGAACCTTGGCACGATGCTAGGCTACATCACAACCGATGTCGCAATCAGCCAAACAGCTTTACATGCGATGTTACTGAAAGCCGCGGATGCGACCTTCAACCACGCTACCGTCGACGGGGACACGAGCACGAACGATTCCGTCTTTGTGGCCGCAACCGGCAAACTAGACAATCCAATGATTGCTTCCGCTGATGATGCCGGCTATGCCGAGGTTGAAGCGGCCGTCCTGTCGATCTGCTCCCAATTGGCGCAGCTATTGGTCAAGGACGGCGAAGGGGCGACAAAATTTGTCGAGGTCCTGGTTTCCGGCGCGAAGACAATGGCTGATGCGGTTTCGGTCGGCAAATCGGTCGCGACTTCGAGCTTGGTGAAGACGGCGATGTTCGGCGAAGATGCCAACTGGGGCCGTGTCATCACGGCTGCCGGTTATGCGGACACCGAATATTTCGATGCCGATGTGATCGACATCGCCTTCTCAAGCAAGAACGGCGAAATCCAGCTTTGCGAAGCGGGGATGGGTGTCGTCTTCGATGAAGAACTTGCGAAGAAAATACTGGAAGCAGATGAAATCAATATTTTGATCGATCTGCATCTGGGAACAGAAGCCGCCAGCACATGGACATGCGACTTCTCTTACGACTACGTGAAAATAAATGCGGACTACAGGAGCTGAGAGCGGGATGAAGATGAACAAGAGCAATTGTGAAAAAGCCGAAATGCTTGTCGAAGTATTGCCTTACGTCAACCGTTTCCGCGATAAGATCATCGTCATCAAATACGGCGGCAATGCCATGATCAATGAAGAACTGAAAAAAGCCGTTATGCAGGATCTGTTGTTGATGAAATCGGTGGGCATGCACCCGATTCTCGTCCATGGCGGCGGGCCGGCCATCAACGATATGCTGAAAAAGCTGAAGATCGAGAGCCACTTCGAACAGGGGCTGCGTGTGACGGATAAAGAGACGATGGAAGTCGTCGAAATGGTGTTGGCTGGCAAAGTCAACAAGGATATCGTCGGCACGCTGAACCAGCTTGGCGGCAAAGGCATCGGCTTGTCAGGGAAAGACGGCAATCTGATCCAAGCGCGCAAAAAATATCTGGAAAAGAACGGCGAAAAAATCGACATCGGCTATGTCGGCGAAGTGGAAGCAGTCAACAAGGAAATGTTGGAGTCGCTCATCTACAGCGGCTACATCCCGATCATTTCCTCCATCGGGATGGGCAAGGACGGGATGAGCTACAACATCAACGCCGATTATGTAGCCGGCGCTGTGGCGAAAGCCGTTCAGGCAAACAAATTCATCCTGCTGACGGATGTGGAAGGGATTTTCCGCGACTATCATGATAAGGATTCCCTCATCTCGCGCATTACGCTCGAAGAGATCGAAGCGTTGGAAGCGGATGGCATCATCTCAGGCGGAATGGTTCCGAAGGTGGACTGCTGCATCGACGCCTTGAAGGGCGGCGTTGCCGGAGCGCACATCATTGACGGCCGTCTGCGCCACTCGATTTTATTGGAAGTGTTTTTTGACGAAGGGATCGGCACGATGATCGATCGCGATAAGGAAGGGGTATTGGAATAATGAATGAGGACATAAAAACAAAAGGGCAAGCCTACTTGATGAATACATTCAACCGCGGAGCCATCTGCATGGTCGAAGGACAAGGGAGCTACCTGAAGGATGCGGACGGCAAGCAATATTTGGACTTCCTGGCAGGCATCGCCGTGAACGCGTTAGGGCACAATCATCCGAAAGTGACGGCTGCGATAGCGGAACAGGCGGCCAAACTGGTCCACTGCTCTAACTTTTATTGGATCGAGCCGCAAGTGCAGTTGGCGGAAAAACTGATCACGAATTCCGTTCTGGATAAGGTCTTTTTCGGCAACAGCGGCGCGGAAGCCAATGAAGGAGCCATCAAATTGGCGCGCAAATACGGACGTGAGGTCCACGGCGAAGGCTGCTACGAAATCATCACTGCGGATAACTCTTTCCACGGACGCACGTTGGCGACGTTGACGGCGACCGGCCAAAAACAATTCCATAAAGATTACGATCCGTTCCTGGAAGGTTTCCACTACGTTCCCTTCAATGACTTTGAGGCTTTGGCCGCCAAAGTTACGGAAAAGACATGCGCAATCCTTTTGGAGCCGATCCAGGGCGAAGGCGGCGTCTACGTGGGCGATCAAGCCTACCTGGAGCAAGTGCGTGCGCTTTGCGACGAAAAGGACATCCTGTTGATCTTTGATGAAGTCCAAACTGGCATGGGCCGCACCGGCAAGCTGTTCGCATACGAAGGCTACGGTGTGGAACCGGATGTGATGACTTTGGCGAAAGCTTTGGGCAATGGCGTTCCGATCGGCGCGCTGTTGGCGAAAGATGCCGTCGCTTCGCACTTCAAACCAGGCGACCATGGTTCGACTTTCGGCGGCAATCCGCTTGTCTGTGCGGCAGCTTTCGCAACTATTCAAGCAATCGAAGACGAGAATATCCTGGTGAATGTAAATGAGATGGGCAACTATTTCGAAGAGAAATTAGTGGCATTCAAGGAAAAATACGACTTTATCCTCGATGTGCGCGGCAAAGGCTTGCTGCTCGGCATGGAACTGGCGATGAAGGGAGCCGACATCGTCGCGAAGTGCCTGGAAAAGGGCGTCATCATCAACTGCACGCATGATACGGTATTGCGTTTCCTGCCACCGCTGAATGTGACCAGTGCGGAAATCGACAAGGCTGTTGCAGTGATGGATGAGGTTTTTCAAACAATTGAAGCTTAAAGAAAGGATGGCAAAGCATGCCTAAACGAACAGACATCAAGTCGATCCTAGTGATCGGCTCGGGACCTATCATCATCGGCCAAGCCGCGGAATTTGACTATGCTGGAACGCAAGCATGTTTAGCCTTAAGGGAAGAAGGATACAAGGTTATCCTGGTCAACTCCAATCCTGCTACGATCATGACGGACGTTGAAATCGCCGATAAAGTCTATATGGAACCACTGACGCTGGAGTTCATCGCGAACATCATCCGCAAAGAGCGCCCGGATGCCTTATTGCCGACATTGGGCGGCCAGACCGGTTTGAACATGGCGGTGGAACTGGATGAAGCCGGCATCCTGGAGGAGTACAAGGTCGAGTTGCTTGGCACGAAACTGACTTCCATCCAACAAGCCGAAGACCGCGATCTGTTCCGTCAATTGATGGCGGAATTGAATCAGCCGGTTCCGGAGAGCGATATCGTCCACACCGTTGGGGAAGCTTTGAGCTTCGCGGCGGAAATCGGTTATCCGCTGATCGTCCGTCCGGCTTTCACGATGGGCGGAACCGGCGGCGGCATCTGCCACAATGAAGCCGACCTGCGCGAAATCGTGGCCAATGGCTTGCGCTACTCACCGGTGACGCAATGTCTGCTGGAGAAATCGATCGCCGGCTTCAAGGAAATCGAATACGAAGTGATGCGCGACAGCAACGACAACGCGATCGTTGTCTGCAACATGGAAAACATCGACCCGGTCGGCGTCCATACGGGCGATTCCGTCGTCGTGGCGCCTTCGCAAACGTTGTCCGACAAAGAATACCAGATGCTGCGCGATGTCTCGCTGCAGATCATCCGCGCCCTGAAAATCGAAGGCGGCTGCAATGTCCAGTTGGCATTGGATCCGTACTCGTTCGACTACTACATCATCGAAGTCAATCCGCGCGTCAGCCGTTCTTCGGCTTTGGCGAGCAAGGCGACCGGTTACCCGATCGCGAAGATGGCGGCGAAGATCGCCGTCGGCCTGACCTTGGATGAAATGAAGAACCCGGTAACCGGCACGTCCTATGCGGCTTTCGAGCCGGCTTTGGATTACATCGTCTCGAAAATCCCGCGTTTCCCGTTCGATAAATTCGAAAAGGGCGACCGTACCCTCGGCACGCAGATGAAAGCGACAGGCGAAGTCATGGCCATGGGCCATACGTTCGAGGAATCGATGCTGAAAGCCGTCCGTTCGCTGGAATACGGCGTCAACCATCTGGCCTTGCCGAAAGACCAAGGCCAGACCGTGACGATGGCAGAAATCGAACAGAATATCCGTGTCGCTTGCGACGAGCGCCTGTTCTATCTGGGCGAAGCGTTGCGCCGCGGCGTGACACCGGAAACGATCCACGAATGGAGCGAAATCGACTACTTTTTCCTGTACAAATTCAAGCACATCATCGACTTGGAGAAGGAAGTGGCGGCAGCCGAACCGAAAGACCTCGAGATCCTGCGCGAAGCGAAGAAATACGGCTTCAGCGATGAGATCATCGCGGAACTGTGGGGCATGGCTTCGGAAGACATCTACGCGTTGCGCAAAGCCAATGGCATCGTCCCTGTCTTCAAGATGGTGGATACGTGTGCGGGCGAATTCGAATCCTTCACACCGTACTTCTACAGCACGTATGAGATGGAACAGGAATCGTTCCCGAGCGACCGCGAAAAAGTCATCGTCTTGGGTTCCGGTCCGATCCGCATCGGCCAAGGGGTCGAGTTCGACTACGCAACGGTGCATGCGGTCTGGGCAATCCAGGAAGCCGGCTATGAAGCGATCGTCGTCAACAACAACCCGGAAACCGTTTCGACGGACTTCTCGATTTCCGACAAGCTGTATTTCGAACCATTGACCGAAGAAGACGTGATGGCCATCATCGATCTGGAACAACCGCTGGGCGTCGTTGTGCAGTTCGGTGGCCAAACGGCCATCAACCTGGCCGACAAATTGGTCAAACACGGCGTCAAGATCCTGGGTACAAGCCTGGAAGATCTGGACCGCGCCGAAGACCGCAAACTGTTCGAACAGTTGTTGCGCGACTTGGATATCCCGCAGGCACCCGGCAAAACAGCCGTGACCGTTGAAGAAGCGGTCGCAGTTGCCGACGAAATCGGCTATCCGGTCTTGGTGCGTCCGTCCTACGTATTGGGCGGCCGGGCGATGCAGATCGTCTACAACCAAGCCGACCTTGAGAAATACATGCGCGAAGCGGTCGTGGCCAGTCCCGAACGTCCGGTCCTGGTCGATCATTACCTGATCGGACAAGAGCTGGAAGTCGATGCGATCTGCGACGGCGAGACCGTCCTGATCCCGGGCATCATGGAACACATCGAACGCGCCGGGGTCCACTCGGGCGACTCGATTGCGGTTTACCCGCCGCAGAACCTGTCGCCGGAACTGATCCAGACGATCGAAGACTACACGATCCGTGTGGCGCAAGGCTTGAACACCATCGGCTTGGTGAACATCCAGTTCGTCATCAGCGACGGCGTCGTCTACATCATCGAAGTGAATCCGCGCGCGAGCCGGACGATCCCGTTCCTGAGCAAAGTGACCGGCATCCCGATGGCGAACTTGGCGATGCAGGGCATCCTGGGCATCAAACTGAAAGATCAAGGCTACCGGAGCGGGTTGGTTCCGTCCAAATCCGGTGTATACGTGAAGATGCCGGTGTTCAGTTTCAACAAACTGAAGAAAGTCGACACCGTACTGGGTCCGGAAATGAAGTCCACAGGGGAGATCATCGGCAAGGATAAAATCCTTTCCAAAGCCTTGTATAAGGCCTTCCGTGCTGCCAATATCGAGATTCCCGAGTACGGAACAGCGCTGTTGACGATTGCGGATAAGGACAAGCAGGAAATCCTGCCGCTGGCGAAACGCTTGGTTGCGGTCGGCTACCGTTTGCTTGCAACCAAGGGCACTGGGGAAGCCTTGTTGGATGCGCAAGTGCCGGTTACGATCCTCCAAAACGGTGATGCGAAACGGGAAAATATCCTGAAAAGCATGCATAACGGAGAAATCCAGTTCATCATCAATACGATGACCGAAGGCAAGACCGAGGAAACCGACGGCTATTTCATCCGCCGGGAGGCAGCGGACAACAATCTGCCGTGCCTGACCTCGCTGGATACGGCCGAGGCGTTGCTGCAGGCGATGGAAATGATGCATTTCCAGCTGCAGGCAGTCGGGACCGAACCTTTATAAATACCTGATTTCAGATGCAAAAAGGCCGCAAGCTTACCCTGTATGGATAAGCTTGCGGCCTTTTAAGCGCGGGCTATATTTTTTCGATAATATAGAGAGCATCCCGGACGCCGTTATGCATTTCAATGTTGTCTTCAGTGAAGTCCACGGTCATTTCGAGTCTTTTTTCCAGATCTATGGCTTTCAGAGTGAACGAATCTTTGGCCAATTGTAATTGACGGATGTCCAAGCGCGTGTTTACAGGCAAGTAGATGACAGTTCTCGTGTCGGTCTTGCCTAAGCGTATTTGACCAGTTTTTTTCAGAACAAGATTTATTGGTTCAACATCAAACAATTGATACGTGGCAACCAACTGTTTTAAGTATCCAAAATCATCTGCTCCGGGGAAGCGCATCGCATCGTTCAAATCATAAGGCTGGTCAAAGCCTTCGCCTTCGACTATGCCGAATCGCTCACCGGTTCTGTGCCAGCTCCAAATTCCGTGTGCGCCATAAGTTATGCCCGCACTGGCTCCAGCAAGGATGCTTTGCCATGCCACTCTCCGGCAATCCTCTTGTGTGAATCGACCAAATGAATGCCTGCTGTAACTGATCTGTTCATAGCAGGGTTCAGTATTTATGATGGGCATTTGTATTCCGTTTGCTCTTAATTTCATTGGTATTTCGTATACTTTTTCGGGATAGTCTTTGTTATGCCCGGACTGATAGCTGAAGAAATCTGAAGCTTCCAGAAAAACTGCAGGTATTTCATCCAAGCGGCCTCTGATGTGAAAAGATACCAGTGCATCATCATCATGTTTTTTTAAAGTTGTCAGTGCGATGTTGTAATATTCAATCGTTGCTTCTGAAGGGAAATCAGTATCGCCGCTGATGAAATAGATGGGGTTAAACTTTTTGTACCTTTGTGCCACGTAGGCCACATAAGGTTCTATTTGGTTTTTGTCCATCAGGTTATTCCGGTTCATGGGTTCAGTCCAAGTGTCGGGAACATAATTGGCCCAAAGCAGCACAAGCGCAGGAGTCAACTCGTATTTTTCCATGATCGACAGCATTTCTTCGACGCGATCAAAATAGGCAATATTCAATTGCGAATAATCATAGATATAATGATTGGCATCGTCGAGACTTACCAGTTTGAATGGGTCCCTCCGGATTTGGGTGGAGCTTGCATCCCATTGGCGCAATAAGTTTAGCTGAATAACAGTGAATCCTTGGCTTTTTCTGATTCTGCAGTAATTTTCAAATTCAAACAGCTCAGCATTAGTAAACGCACTCCAACAAGTATCCGCCAAGAAAAAGAAATCCCTGTCGTCTTGCTGGAACCGCATATTATCGATTGTTAGCATCCGAACAACTCCTTTGAAAACGTTATTTTGATAACCGAATCCTAACACACAAAGTAAATGCCGTCAATTTAATTTATATAAAAAAACAAACGTTTAGTTCTTTTTGTTTAGTTGGGGTGTATGCATAATATCTATAGATTGTCCAAAAAACGTCAGACAACGGAGTCTCTTTCGATTAAATTGGTATTGATGAAAGAGTGCATCCCATAATCTTCTTCCTGTCTCTCTAGATTCGCAAGCATTTTTCGCATAGCCTCTTGTGCGATTTTTTGTTTATTGACGCCTATTGTTGTAAGTTCGGGCGTAATCACTTTTGATTCGGGTATGTTATCAAAGCCAATTACTGAGATATCCTCCGGAACAGTGATTTTCAGTGCGGATAGCGTTCTGATCAAACTAATCGCGATATAATCATTCTCGCAAAAAACAGCTGTCGGGGAACCGGATTCTGATTGCAGATCGGCGATATTTTCTGTATCTGTTTCGATTTTCATGCCGTGCAGCCGGTAAATGCTGACATCTTTCGACGAAAAGCCATAGTGGTTCAGGGCATCGAAGAATCCGCGCTTCCGCTCGGAGAAGTTATATATCCGCGTTTTTGATTCTGCATAGCCAATTTTCTGATGCCCTTTTTTGATCAGATATTCGGCAGCCTGATAGGCTCCTTGATAGTTATTGATTGAAATGAAATCCAGGTTCGATTGGGGAGCGCAAGTATCCAACACTACCAAATTCTTCTGGATCTTCTGGATCTCTTCAATTTGCTGAAGCGTAAGGTTCGTGCCCAGAAGAAAAATACCGTCGGAAGGTTGCTCGTCCTCTATTCTTTTTAAATCCGCTCGTATTGAATTTGAATCTATCGAGGAAATCAGTAAGGAGAAAGGATAATTTTTCAGTTCATTGGTAAAATATCCGAGCAGTTCGTTAAAAAAGGGCATGTTGTGATAGTTATCCTCAATCAGATCAGTAGCCTTGCAGCCCACAAAACGGATCACATAGTTTGTGGAGCTGGATGGGTTAATGTATTTTTTTTTGATTTTTTTCAGTGGCACGTAATTGTGCTCCTTTGCAATTCTCAAGACAGTCGCTCTTGTCTCTTCGCTGACGCCTGGCTTGCCGTTCAACGCGAGTGAAGCTGCCGACTTCGAAACATTGGCTAATCTCGCTATATCCTCAAGTTTCACATTCATACACCTCTGTAAAGTTTATATTTAGTTTAGTTTATGTAAGTGTATCACTTGTTTTGTTGTTAAGCAAAGGTAATAATGTATGTTTTGCAACATTTTCTATTGACCTTAACTAAACTAGGTGTTATTATCGTCTAAAGAAAGCGATTTATTTATATAAAAAGAACAAAATTAACGTTTTTGTTTAGTCGACAGAAGGAGTGAAGGGAATGGACAAAATTAAAATCGGTTTTGCGCCGACAAGAAGAAATCTGTTCAGCGCAGCGGCAGCGATGAATATGCGGATTTAACAAGAGAGAAACTGGACGAGTTTGGGATAGATTATGTGGACATCAAAGAAATCAATGAGGATGGCCTTCTGTATGATGATGCAGGGCTGGGAAAAATTGCCGAGAAGTTTGCGGCCGAAAAAATTGATGGCCTATTCCTTGCGAACGAAAATTTCGGAACAGAGTACGAATGCGCAAGATTGGCGAAAAAGTTGAATGTGCCTGTATTGCTTTGGGGCCCTAAAGATGAACATCCTGCAGATGATGGTTCTCGGTTGCGCGATACCCAGTGCGGATTGTTCGCTATCGGAAAAGTGCTGCGCCGATTCAAAGTCCCGTTTACGTACGTACGCAATTGTGATTTGGATGACCCTGCTTTTGAAAGGGGTATCAAAGATTTTGTGAAAGTCTGTAATGTGGTCAAAGTGTTCCGGAATACGCGCATCCTGCAAATCGGGCCGCGGCCTTTTGATTTCTGGTCGACAATGTGCAATGAAGGGGAATTATTGGAACGCTTCAATATTCAATTGTCACCGATTCCCTTGAATGAATTAGTCAAAGAAATCAAAAAAGTCCAAACTGCAGACTCGGACCTGATCCAAGCAAATATCGATCATGTTCATGAGCTTGCAGAAGTACAGATTACACCGGATGAATTAAGGATGGTCGTTGCTTTGAAAATAGCCATCCGTAATTTGGCTGAGGCGTACGGTTGTAACGCCGGGGTTATTCAATGTTGGACCGCCCTGCAGGATGAAATCGGAATTCTGCCATACGCAGCATTGTCTCTGTTGCAGGATGAAGGTTTCCCGGTCACTTGCGAAACCGACATCCATGGAGTCATTTCCCAATTGTTGGTCGAGGCGGCTACATTGGGTGAACATCGCGCCATGTTTGCGGATGTGAATACGCGTCATCCATCGAATGAGAACGGCGAGTTACTTCAGCATTTGGGTGTTTTCCCGCTGTCCACTGCAAAAACAAAACCGATTTTGCCGCCGCGGCATTTTGTATTCGATTATCCCGGATCTGTCGGGTTTGAAGCAAAAGAAGGCGACTTGACGCTCTGCCGATTTGACGGAGACAACGGAGAATATTCCTTATTGATGGGAAACGCCAAAGTCATCGATGGTCCTTACAACCAAGGAACCTATGTATGGGTGGAGTTCGAAAATCTGAATCGATTGGAAACCAAATTGGTGTACGGTCCATACATCCACCATATATCTGCTGTTTATGACAAAGTTGTCCCAGTGCTCTATGAAGCATGCAAATACATCGGCATCCAGTCGGATTTCTATGATCCGATTGAAGAAGACATTCAAGCGTATCTCAGAGGGGAGTAACTATGACTACTACAATAAATGCTTTAGAAATGAAAGCGGTCGATATCAGACGTTCGTTACTGACGCTGGTCAAGGAAGGCGAGACCGGCCACACCGGATCAGACTTATCTTGTACCGATATCCTTGTCGCTCTCTACTATAAAATACTCAACATTGATCCAAAAAATCCGAATCACCCTGACAGGGACCGTTATATTCAAAGTAAAGGTCATGCTGCAGAAGTTCTATGGGCAATCCTTGCCGATAAAGGCTTCTTTCCTGAAAGTGAACTGAGCACTTTTTCCAAATTCGGTTCGAGGCTAATCGGACATCCCAACAACAAAGTAGATGGCGTAGAAATGAATACGGGTTCCCTCGGGCATGGGCTATCTGTATCGGTCGGAATCGCACTTGCCGCAAAAATGGACAAAAAGTCTTATCAAACCTATACATTGATGGGCGACGGAGAATTGGCTGAAGGTTCTGTTTGGGAAGGTACGATGGCGGCTGCGCATTATAAGTTGGACAATCTGACAGCCATCATTGACCGGAACGGCCTGCAGATCACAGGCAGATCGGAAGATGTGATGGGAATGGAGTCATTGAGAGGCAAATTTGAAGCATTCGGTTGGCATGTGATCGATGTCAAAGACGGCAACAGTATGGCTGAACTTATTGAGGCGTTTGAAGCGCCGACCATGACAGGGAAGCCGAAACTGATTATCGCCCATACGACGAAAGGGAAAGGAATCTCCTTTGCCGAAAATCAGCTGCAATGGCATCATAAGGTCCCGAGCAATAGTGAATTTGCAAAGGCAATGGAAGAATTGGATGTACGGATGGAGGTTCTGGCCAATGAGCGTTGAAAAGACAAATTCTGTGGCGAATAGGCAGGTCGTTTGTGACGTCCTTGTTGAGTATGCAGAGCAGAACAAGGATTTGGTGGTATTGACGAGTGATTCCCGTGGATCGGCATCGTTGGCGAATTTTGCCGAAAAACTGCCTGAACAGCTGGTTGAAGTTGGGATTGCAGAGCAGAACATTGTCAGCATAGCTGCAGGACTGGCCCACAGCGGGAAGAGACCTTTCGTGGCATCACCGGCTTGTTTCTTGAGCATGCGCAGCATAGAACAGATCAAAGTCGATGTCGCCTATTCCAATACCAACGTCAAACTTATCGGAATCAGCGGAGGAGTCAGTTACGGCGCGCTGGGGATGAGCCACCACTCTTTGCAGGACATTGCAGTGACACGGGCGATCCCGAATCTGCAGGTGTTGCTTCCGGCGGATCGGTTTGAGACGGAAAAGATGTTCCAGGCGTTGGCAACCAGTGATGAACCCGCCTATATCCGCATCGGCAGAAATCCGGTGGCAGACTGCTACGACTCTTCGGATTATGACTTTGAAATCGGCAAGGCGGTTACGCTGCGAAACGGTAATGACGTGACTTTGGTGGCTACGGGAGAAACCGTCCGCATTGCGCTGGATGCAGCGGATCAATTGAGGCAAGACGGCATTGAAGCAAGAGTGTTGAACTATCATACGATAAAACCCTTTGATTCCGAAACGCTTCTTCAGGCCGTGACCGAAACGGGGAAAATCATTTCGATCGAAGAACACAGCATCTACGGTGGGCTTGGAGGCGCAATTGCGGAAGTATTATCCGAAAAAACCGGCGTATCCCACAAAATCATGGGCCTGCCTGATGAACCAGCGATCACCGGCAATACGAAAGAGATTTTTGATCATTACGGACTGAATTCTCAAGGTGTCAGAAAAATGGCTCTAGCGATGGTGAAGGAACATGTCAGATAATCGTATCTATAAGTTGGTGTTCGATCAGAGCACATCCGGCACAAAATTATTATTGGTTGGAATTGAAGGTAACGAAGCTGAAATATTACGGCGGATGGATAGTAAGCACAAGCAGATTTACCCTCAGGATGGTTGGGTGGAGCATGATCCGATGGAAATCATCAAGAACATGAAGCAGTTGATTGCCGAAATGCTGGCTGAAACAGCTATCGATAAGTGCGATATCCAATCGATTTCGCTGACCAACCAACGGGAAACAATAGTAGCCTGGAACAAGCAGACCGGCCAACCGGTTTCGAATGCTTTAGTGTGGCAATGCAATCGCAGCAATGACATCTGCAAACAGCTGATTGAAGCAGGGAAAGAACAGGAAATCCAGCAGAAAACAGGTCTGAAAATCGATTCATATTTTTCTGGTCCAAAGGTCAGGTGGTTGTTTGAAAACTCGGATGAAATGCGTAACCTGGCCGTTTCCGGAGAGCTTGCGATCGGAACAATGGATTCATGGCTCATCTGGAATTTGACTGAGGGGGAAGTGTTTGCGACGGAACCCAGCAATGCGAGTCGTACGTTGTTGTACAATATCTATGAAAATTCATGGGACGCTGCTTTATGCGACATTTTCCTTGTCCCTCCTGATTCTTTAGCTGAAATTCGGGATTCAAATGATTCCTTCGGTCATTATGCAGGTATTCCCATTCAGGGAGTCATGGCGGATTCTCAAGCAGCTTTATATGGGCAAAATTGTTTTGGTTTCGGGGACATAAAAGTAACGATGGGAACCGGCTGTTCAGTGATGATGCAGATAGAAGAGAGCTCCGATTTGATAAGCGACAATATTTTGAAGACCATTGCGTTCACCGACAATGGAGCGACAGATTACGCTTTGGAAGGAATCATCCGTTCCTGTGGAGATACGCTTACATGGTTATCGAGTGAACTGGCGCTATTTGGCACAATCGAAGAAGGGATCGAATCGGCGTTCTCGGTGGATGATAATGAAGGGGTCTACTTGGTTCCCGCCCAACTTGGCTTGGCAGCGCCTTTTTGGGATTCCGACATCAGAGCCGCTTTTCTCGGCATGAACAGGAGGACAGGCAAATCGCATTTGATAAGAGCTGGATTTGAAAGTATTTTGTTTCAGATAAGGGCGGTGATCGACGAAATCAAACAGGTCACTCGTATGGAAATTCCGCGGGTCAAAGTAGATGGAGGGGTCACCAAAAACAATAGATTGATGCAAATGTTGGCTGATGTTTTGGGCATCACAATCGAGGTCAGTTGTGTCGAGGAACTGTCGGCGCTCGGCGTGTTGATGCTTACATCCGGCTTTGAAATGCAAAAAGAAGGAAGGATTTTTAATCCCAAAAGCAATAATTTGGAACCGCATTATCAGCAATGGCTAGAATACATTAATAAAGTGAGGGATAAATAATGAGTAAATTTGAGACATACAGTGATAAGGCTCTTCAAGTGGCAGCAAAGATCCAAAGCAACAACTTTTTGAGAGCGATTTCGAATGGGTTGATGGCAACATTGCCGATAAATATTGTGGGCTCCATTGCCCTGTTATTGGCAGTTCTTCCTGTAGGTTTTTGGCAAAATTTCATCGGCGGAATCGGACTGGTTCCGACCCTTTTTACTGCATATTCTTTAACAGTGGGTGTGATTTCTCTTTATGCATCATTCTTGATCGGGTATCAGTTGGCTGATAATTTGGGCCAGAAGCCGATTCCGGCGGGGATCGTTTCCCTCTTCTCTTTCCTGATACTGACACCGATGATTACCTTGGATGACGTTACGACTCTGAATAACAGTAAACTCGGCGCAGCAGGACTGTTTACTGCCATGATCAGTGCCTTGATCTTCTCCAGAATTTATTGCTTCTTTATGGAGAAGAAGATCGGCATCAAGATGCCTGAAAGTGTTCCGCAGTTTGTCAGTGATGTATTCTCTGGTTTGATTCCAGTCCTTATCGCAGCTACAGTTGCCATTCTTTTGAGCTTTTTGTTCGGAAAGACTTCATACGGCTCATTTTCCGATTTCGTGTATTCGATCATTGCCACACCGCTGCAAAGTCTCTCCTCGAATGTCGGCTCCATGTTGCTGATTGTACTTGTACAAATGTCTCTTTGGTTCTTCGGGATCCATGGCTCCAATGTTGTGGCTAGCTTCATTGCAGCGTTGTACTTGCCGATGGATGTAGCAAATATGGATGCGTTAAAGGCCGGTGCTACGAATGCGGAACTCCCGAATATTTTAGGCTCCAGCTTTTATAATACCTTTGCTGGTATCGGTGGTGCAGGTGGTACGCTATCATTAATCATTGTCATCCTGCTTTTCTCGAAAGCCAAGCAGGCAAAGGCTGTCGCTAATTTGAGCGCAGTGCCGGGTCTGTTCACCATCAATGAACCGATGATTTTCGGCTTGCCATTGGTTTTGAACCCAATAATGGCCATCCCTTTTATCCTCACACCTTTAGTACAAGTTCTTATTGCTTACCTAGGCATCAGTTCAGGCCTGTTCCCTCGATTGAGTGGTGTTCAAGTACCTTTCGGCATGCCAATCGGTATCAACGGTTTTCTGGCTGGAGGCTGGAAAATAACCTTATTGCAAATGATCTGTGTATTGGTTGGATGCTTGGTCTACTATCCGTTCGTGAAATTGTTGGACAAAAAATTGTCGGAGGAAGCGGAAGAAGCATTGCAATTCAATGAACAGCCGGCAGTTGATTAAAAAGAGCGGTAGTGTATAAATGCAAATTCGATGCGGACTAGGGCCAGTTCAAACGCCTTTTTCCGCATTTTCTTGATATAGACAGGAAGAGGTCAGGTATAATGAAATATTTTACCAGAAATATAGGCATGCATAATGGAACAGCTACTTTTTATTTACATGAACCTACTGCGGAGATTGATATAGACAGAAAGTATCCGGTAATGGTCGTCGTCCCGGGAGGCGCGTACATGTGGACCTCGGACCGGGAGAGCGAGCCTGTTGCCTTGGAGTTTTTCGCTAAGGATTACCATGTCATCGTGGTGAATTACAGCACTGAGGGGTTGGCGGCTTATCAGGATGGAACTTTTTTGCCAGCGGATCCGACATCAAAATTCCCGACACCTTTAGTCGAATTGGCCGAAGCTATTGCAGTCCTACGGGAGAATTCTGAGGAATGGGCAGTAGATACCGATCAAATCAGCGTATTGGGATTTTCTGCAGGCGGCAATCTCGCGGGTTTGTTGGCTGTCTATTGGCATGAGTCATGGTTGGAGGAGTTGGTGAATAAAGACAGGACGCTCTATAAACCGAATCGCATCATTTTAGCCTATGCACCATTGGATTTTGTAGGTATCCATTTTGAGGAATCAAGCGCAATTAATTTGGCTTTGATGGGAACTCTGACGCCTGGGACAGAAGAAAGGAAGAAAGTCTCGCCGATTTACCATGTCTCCAAAAATACGCCGCCAGTGTTTTTGTGGCATACAACAGAAGATCCATTGGTGAGCGTCGAAAATTCATTGAAAATGGCTATTGCACTTCAAGAAAAAAATATTCCTTACGAGCTGCATATCTATCAAAAAGGAATCCACGGTGTGGCACTGGGCGACAGCCGCACCAGCAGAAAGCCGAATCAATCAAATAAACAAGCAGCTTCATGGGTAGAACTGGTAATGGGTTGGCTAGGCTAGCTTGTAGCAAGTGACTCCAATAAAGTATGTGATATCAACAAAATACAGCCTCAAAGTAGATCAATGTCTGCTTTGAGGCTGTATTTTAGCGTGTAAAAGTATTCACCAATGTCCCGATGCCTTCGATGGTGGATTCGATGACATCGCCGGGCTTCAGCCAGACTTGTTCGTCTTCCGGGTAACCGAGGATGACCCCATCCGGCGTGCCGGTGAAGATGATGTCGCCGGGTTCCAAGGCAAAGTGTTGGGAAATGTAGGAAACGATCGTCGCGATGTCGAAAATGAGGTGCTTCGTGTTGCTGTTCTGTCGCACTTCGCCGTTCAGTTTAAGGGAAATGGCCAGATTGGTCGGATCGAGCTCATCGGCGGTCACATAGACCGGTCCGAGCGGCGCGAATTTGTCAGGTGATTTCCCCAGCAACCATTGCGGAGAGCCTTTTTGCCAGTCGCGCGCAGTCACATCGTTGCCGATTGTGTAGCCCGCGACATGCTCAAGCGCTTCTTCCGGAGAGACGCAGTAAGCTTTTTTGCCGATGACTGCCACCAGTTCGACTTCGTAATCGACCTTTTTGGTGCCGGCCGGAATCGGGATGCCTTCTTTGTGGGCAGCTAAAGCGCTCGTGAATTTACTGAAGACAAGCGGCTTTTTCGGGGCTTCACTTTTCGTTTCCGCGACATGGGCGGCATAGTTCTTGCCGATGCAGAGGATTTTGCCCGGACGGGAGAGGACGGGCAGGAATGTGACCTCATCCAAGGATACGTAGTAGGCTGGATCCGCCAGTGTGTCCGCTTGGGCCAGAATAGCGTCCAGTTGGGCATCCTGTTCCGGATCCTTCAATACGTCATCTATATAGGAAGGAACAGGCAAGGATAAAGCTGCAGCCGCTTTTGCTGCGTTCAGGAAACCGCGCTCCGTTTTGATGCCGATGCGGCTTTGGCCAGCTTCTGAGAAATGAATCAATTGCATTGGAAAACCCCCTTGATATTGGATTAGAACTTGCTTATATCCAGTGTAGCAATTATTCCCAAAAAGCGATAGATTTAATGCAGTATCTGCAAAAAAATTCGTATTTCGGGAAAGAACACAAAAAAATTCCATTGGATAGCGGTTACTGTTTTCCGTTTTCCAAAAAAACAGTAGTCATTCCCTTTAGATGTGATAGAATAGGAAACATAAAATTTTAATTGGATTTTCATATTGTTGGAAAATGGTATAATGGACTCGACAAAAAACTAAAGAAGCAGGGGCGAAAAAAGATGAGAGCAATCATGACCGTAACAGGTAAAGACCATACCGGAATCGTAGCAAGCGTATCGGTGGAATTGGCGCGTCTGGGCGTAAATATTTTGGATATCTCACAGACCATCATGGAGGAATACTTCACCATGATTTTGATGGTCGAATTGAACGAGGCGAAAAATTCAGTCAAAGAAGTCAAAGAAGCGATGAAAAAAGTTGAAGAAGAACAGGGCTTGGTCATCCGTTTACAGGCAGAAGACACATTCCATGCGATGCATCGGATCTAGGGGGACATTTGAATGTTAAGAACAGATAATATCTTGGACACCATTCGCATGTTCGAAGAGGACAATCTGGATATCCGCACGATCACCATGGGGATTTCTTTATTGGACTGTATCGATAGCGATGGCGAAAAAGCTCGTGAAAGAATATACAAAAAAATCACCACCAAAGCGAAGAACCTGGTCAGCGTAGCGCAGGAAATTGAAGATACGTACGGCGTTCCGATCACGAACAAACGCATTTCGGTAACGCCGATCGCCTTGATCGCCGGCGCAAGCGATGACACGGACTATGTGGCCTACGCAAAAACATTGGATGCTGCGGCGAAGGAAGTCGGCGTCGACTTCATCGGCGGCTTCTCGGCTTTGGTCGAAAAAGGCTACAATAAAGGCGACAAGATCCTGATTGATTCAATTCCGGAAGCTCTGGCAGTGACGGATAAGGTCTGCAGCAGCGTGAACATCGGCTCGACTAAAGCGGGCATCAACATGGATGCCGTCAAGTTGATGGGCGAAATTGTCCTTGCCACAGCGGAAAAAACGGCCGACAGAAACGGCTTCGGCTGCGCAAAATTGGTTGTTTTCGCTAACTCCGTAAGTGATAATCCGTTCATGGCGGGTGCTTATCATGGTGTTGAGGAAGCGGATTGCGAAATCCACGTCGGCATTTCCGGACCGGGCGTTGTGAAGCGCGCCTTGGAGAAAGTCAAAGGCGAACCGATGGATATCGTTGCCGACACAATCAAAAAAGCGGCTTTCCAGATCACCCGGATGGGGCAACTGGTCGGGAACATCGCATCGCAAAAATTGGGCGTGCCATTCGGTATCGTCGATTTGGCTTTGGCCCCGACTCCTGCAGTCGGCGACTCGGTAGGGGAAATCCTTGAAGAGTTCGGCTTGGGCGTGGTCGGAACCCATGGAACGGTCGCTGCTTTGGCTGTATTGAATGACGCGGTCAAAAAAGGCGGCGTGATGGCGTGCAGTCATGTTGGTGGCTTATCCGGCTCTTTCATCCCTGTATCTGAGGATCACCGCATGATCGAAGCGGCTGCCGCCAACCAAATTTCATTGGATATGTTGCTGGCGATGACTGCCATCTGTTCGGTTGGGTTGGACATGATCGCGATCCCTGGCAATACGCCGGCGACGACGATTGCAGCGATGATCGCGGATGAAGCGGCTATCGGGGTCCAAAACAACAAAACGACAGCTGTCCGCGTGATCCCGGCAATCGGATGCGGCGTGGGCGATTTCGTTGAATTCGGCGGCCTGCTTGGACGTGCTCCGGTACAACCTGTCCATGAAGCAAGCTCGGCTGACTTCATCAACCGCGGCGGACGCAGCCCGGCACCGATCCACTCATTCAAAAACTAATTTCAGTAAAAAATGGAGCTGTCCCGTTGCGGGCCAGCTCCATTTTTTGAGTGCGGCCGGGCATTTTGAGCGTGAGCTCCGGCAAGGGGAGGCTTCACCGGAGTTCGGCCAACATTTAGTCTGCGTCCTCCTGCGAAGCCTTGCTCGCAGGAGGACACCAGGATGGTTGTCTCTCTTCTCCGACGAGCGGCATCCTGGCCGGAGCTGGGTGTTCGATTCCGGAACACTCCTTCGATGGCAGCCAGGAGTGGATACTGTCCAGATACTAAAAAACGAAGAAGGGCTGCCCGGCAAGGACAGCCCTTCATTGTTTTTAAGCCGTAATTTTTTTCTCGTAGTACTTATAGCCGAGGAAGCAAACCACGAAGCAGAACAGGATGAAAATCGGTACATAAGTCGGATTGGACACGATACCGCCGATCAGAATGATGGCAGATCCCATGATCGCGAATACCGGCGTGATCCAACCGAAGAAAGGACTGGTGATGACCCCTTCTTTTTTCATGCTGATGACTTTCAGGTAAAGGATGACATAGGTCAGATAACTGAAGACAATCGCGATTTCGCTGACATCTCCGCCACCCATAATACCGGATTTTTGGGTCAGATAGTGCAACACCATCCACACAAAGGAAATTGCAAAAGCAATTTGTGCGGCTGCCGGGGACAATTGGCTCTTTGGATCGATCTGCTTTACTTTAGCGCTGTTCGGCAACATGTTTTTTTCAGCGAGCGCCTGCGGCAAACGCAGGATACCCATGATTACGCCGTTCGTTACACCAAGGATTGCGATCAACACAAAGGAAAGGATGATGCTGCCGCCGCGTTCGCCCAACAAGGAAGTGCCTACTGTTGTAGTGGCTTCATCCCCCAGCGCCAAGATGTACTCAGGGCCGGCGATAGATACCAATCCGCTGAAATAGGTCAAGTAGATGGCCAGCACCAGCAAAGGGCCAATGGTCAGCGCCAAAGGCATCGTCCGTTTGGCATTTTTCACTTCATGCGTGATGTTTGTCGCGATGGTCCAACCATCGTAAGAGAAGGCCATCGGCGCCAATGCAGCCAGCCAACCCCAACCAACATTCGTGATCGGGACAGCCAATTCAGGAGGAACAATCGGAGCCGGCTCGTTCCAGAAAATGCCCACAACAGCGATGGTGATCAGCGGAATCAGTTTCATGATGGTGGCCAGGTTCTGGAAATAGCCGCCCAATCTGAGCGAAAAATAATTCAATAAGAAGAAGAACGCCATGTAACCTGTCCCGATCAGTGTTTGTGTTTCCAATGTGTTCGGCAGGCCCAACAGCATGCAGGTGTAGATGCCGGATACCCAACTCACGACGACGGTGATCGTCGGCAAGTAAACGAACAACTGGAACCAGCCGAACGCACTCGCTGCTTTATCGGAGATGAACTCCTCGAAATAAGCGACGACGCCGCCGGTTTTTTCGGTCCGGTTAGCCAGTTGCGTCAATGTGATGCTCCCGAAAATGATGCTGAAGGCACCGATACAGAAAACCAAAATCCCTAATGCTACGTTTCCGCCGGTCGCTCCCAAAATGTCATCGGCTTTGAAAAAGATCCCTGATCCAACGCAGATGCCGACAATCATGGATACTGCAGTGAATAAGCCGTAATGTTTCTCTTCTTTCATAAGTCACTCCCAATAGATGTATTTTTTCCAAAAAAAAAGACGGACAGATCTTTATGACAGCTACGTCCGCCAAAATAATCTGTATAAATCCGTCTGCTATTATACCATCAAAATGATGTCAGGCCTATCAAACTTGTAACATCAGTGCGTTAGAGGTTCTACGTGGACATCTATTTCGAAAACATCAAATGCCGTACGCAAGCGCTCCTCTACTTCTTCCGTGATTTCATGGCTGCGCAGCACTGTCAGCTCAGGATCCAGAAGAATAGTCACATCAACATAGACATTTGCTCCGTAGCTGCGCGCGGCGATGGTCGTTACCTGCTGGACATCCGGAATTTCGAGGATAGCCTGGCGATACTCGGTCAAATGATTCGTTTCGAAACCGTCCGAAAGGGAGAAGGCACTTTCACGGAAAATATCGATTGCAGTCTTGATGATGACGATGCCGACGATGACAGCCATGACCCCATCCAACCAATACAATCCGAAAATGGAGCCAAAAATGGCGATCGCCGTCGCAAAACTGGTCAGGGCATCGCTCAGGTTGTCTTTGGCGGAAGCGGCCAACCCAAGGCTGTTGATGCGGTTTGCGAGGCGGCTGTTGTATACGTAGACCCCGATCATGATAAACCCTGCAATCAAGGCGGTGACACCGGACAGCACATCGGGAGTAGTGAACTCTCCGCTAGTCAGTTTTGAAAAGCTTGAGAACAGTACCTGCAGGCCGACAAGAAGCATAAGCAAGGAAGTGGCGAGGCTCGCAATCGTCTCCGCTTTCCAATGGCCATAAGGATGATCCTCATCAGCCGGCCGGCGGGCGATCCGTAGGCCGATCATGACAGCGACCGTGGAAATGACATCCGTGAAATTATTCAATCCATCGGCACTCAGCGCGGCCGATCCGAAGGCGTTTCCGATGAAGAGTTTTGCGAAAGAGAGGGTGACATAGGCAACCATGCTGAGTCGTGCGCCCTGTTCCGCCAATTTTAAGTCCTTATATCTTTCGTTCATCGTGTCCTGCTCCATTTCCTATGAATTCATCCGTCTGTTTCTGCGCACTTTCCAAAATTGAGACAATAGAAGGATTCTACTATATTTCGGTTTGGATGTCATCCAAAAAGAATATGAACAGCTTTTCTTCAGATGGTGCATGCAGACACTGGCGTCCTTCGATAAGGGATTGGGCAGCTGGAATCATTGCCTTTTTTTTGCCATCAACCTACAATGAAGAAAGAAATGAATGAGAGAGGTGTTTGGATGGATCGTCAAAAAGATGCATGGTATTATGCTGATTTGCTTCATAAAAGGAAGGCTTCTCCAGCCGAATTGCTGGAAGATGCGTTCGCGAAGATAGCCAAAGAAAATCCTCACTATAATGCTGTCGTGCATACAAGGAAAGAGAAAGCGTTGCAGGAAGCCAAGTCAAGGGATTACAGCAACACCTTGTTCGGCGGGGTGCCTATTTTGATAAAGGATCTGGGACAGGACTTGGCGGGCGAACCAGCAACTTCCGGTTCGCGCCTGCTGAAAGGGTACCGTGCTACGAAAACGAGCCACTTTGTTGAGGCGATCGAAAGAGCCGGATTCATCGTCATCGGTCAGACCAATACCCCGGAGTTCGGGTTCAAGAACATTACGGATGCAACCATCCATGGTCCTTCGCGCAATCCTTTCGACAAGGAGCGTTCACCTGGGGGTTCGAGCGGCGGCGCTGCAGCTGCGGTCGCATCCGGGATGGTGCCGATCGCTACGGCAAGCGACGGAGGCGGGTCGATCCGGATACCCGCTTCTTTTACGGGGCTTGTAGGGTTGAAGCCGACACGGGGAAGAGTGCCGGTGGGGCCGGGTTCCTATCGCGGTTGGCAGGGCGCGTCCGTAAGCTTTGCCTTGACGAAGAGCGTACGCGACACGGCGTTGCTGCTGGATGCGCTGCAGACGGAGCAAGCGGAAGCGCCGTTTCAGACGCCGCTTTTCCGGGGCAGCCATTACCAGGAGTTCCAGATAAGGAAAAAGCGCACCTTCAAAATCGCCTATTCGCTTGAGTCACCTGTGCGTTCAAAAGTCAGTGAGGATGCAAAGAAAGCTGTTCTGGAGGCAGTGTCCGCCCTGGAAGCACTCGGGTACCAAGTGGAAGAGGCCAAGCCGGAGATCGACGGCATCCGCCTGATGGAGGCTTATTATGCAATGAACGGAGCGGAAACGGATGCCATGCTGACAGGCATCGCCAATAATCTGGGCCGAACGTTGACCGCGGATGATATGGAACTGATTTCCTGGAGCCTCTATCAGTACGGAAAGACGATCAGCGGAGGAGAATATTCTCTGGCGTTGGGGAGTTGGGATCAGGCTGCGGCAGTGATGGCGCGCTTCCATGAAAGCTACGATCTATTTCTGCAGCCCACTACGGCAGAAAGTGCCCCAAGAATCGATCATTCTTTTCAGACGCATAAATTGAAGGAACGGATGCTTGCTGCGGAGCGCTTGTCAGCGGCGGAACGCAAGCAGGTTGTCTGGGAAATGTTTGAGGACAGTCTGGCGGTGACGCCATTCACGCAACAGGCCAACTTGACGGGGCAGCCTGCCATCAGCCTGCCACTGTACCGGACCGCAACCGGCCTGCCGATAGGGGTGCAATTCACTGCACCAAAAGGAAAAGAGGAATGGCTGTTGGATATGGCGGGAGTATTGGAGCGGAACGGGCTCTTCCGCTGACCGAAGGGATCGTTTGGATTTGGGCGTAAATGTTTATTGCTTTTTGGGGAATTTTTCCGTTCCGCTCACATTTTTTTTTAATATTTTTTTCATTAATGACCCTTTTTTTTATTTCGATGCGAGGAAATTGGCCTATCCAGGGGAGATGAAATGCCTTTCAAATGTTATTCTGACAAGGATTTATAGCTATGTAAGAAAATGTCACAAGCGATGTTAAGGTAGCGTTGACTTGAATGAGGAATAGGAGTATTCTTGTTGTATTAAATCACTTAATTAATTGTTAGGCAATACGGTTAATTGCTGAAAAGCATCACCTTTTTCTCAACAGGCGCTAACTCCTGAAGAAAAAGGATACATCTGTGGTTCACTCAACTCAGAAGCTTCGATGGAGGGGTTGGTATGAAAGAAAAAGAGCTACGACGTTCGATGGCTGTTTTTACCATCGGAACAGTCATGCAGCTGACGGATCTGACGGCAAGGCAGATTCGCTATTACGAAGAGCAAGAACTCGTTCATCCTAAGCGGACAGACACCAATCGCCGGATGTTTTCATTGAACGACGTCGATCGTTTGCTGGAAGTCAAAGACTATTTGGCGGAAGGGTTGAACATCACTGCAATCAAACGGATGTACAGTACCGAAAGACTGAAGAAGCAGCAAGAAGAGGAGCTTGAGAACAAGCAAAAAAACTTGACCGACGAAGATGTCCGTCGCATCCTCTACAAAGAAATTCTTAACGCAAGTGGATTTAACCCTGGGGATTCAAGTAAACCTTGGGGAAGATTATAAAAAACAAAAAAATACACAAAGTATAGTCAAGGAGAGGGAATACAAATGCCAAAATTTACTAGAGAAGAAATCATCGCATCAGCAAAGAAGGATAATGTCCGTTACCTGCGTTTAATGTTCACTGACATCTTAGGCACAATCAAAAACGTGGAAGTTCCTATCAGCCAGCTAGAAAAAGTATTAGACAACAAAATGATGTTCGACGGTTCTTCCATCGAAGGTTTTGTACGTATCGAAGAAAGTGATATGTACTTGTACCCAGATTTTGATACATGGTTAGTATTCCCATGGGGCACTGAACAAGGCAAAGTAGCACGTCTGATCTGTGATATTTATATGCCAAGCGGCGAACCATTTGCTGGAGATCCGCGTAACAACTTGAAGCGTGTTCTTAAAGAAATGGAAGACTTGGGCTTCACTGAATTCAATTTAGGACCTGAACCTGAATTCTTCCTGTTCAAATTGGATGAAAAAGGTCAACCTACATTGAAATTGAACGATCAAGGCGGATACTTCGACTTGGCTCCTACTGACTTAGGCGAAAACTGCCGTCGTGATATCGTATTGGAATTGGAAGCTTTGGGCTTTGAAATTGAAGCAAGCCATCACGAAGTTGCACCAGGACAACACGAAATCGACTGGAAGTACGCAAACGCTGTTGAAGCTTGCGACAACATCCAAACGTTTAAATTGATCGTTAAGACTGTAGCCCGCAAACACGGTTTGCATGCAACATTCATGCCTAAACCAGTATTCGGCATCAATGGTTCCGGTATGCATTTCAATATGTCTTTATTCAACGAAAACGGCAATGCTTTCTACGACAAAGAAGATGAACGTCAATTAAGCGAAACAGCTTACCAATTCATCGCTGGTCTGATCAAACATGCGCGCGGATACACGGCTGTCTGCAACCCGATCGTTAACTCATACAAACGTTTGGTACCTGGCTACGAAGCACCAGTATACATCGCATGGAGCGGAAAAAACCGTTCACCGCTGATCCGTATCCCAGAATCACGCGGCATGTCCACTCGTGTTGAATTGCGTAGTGTTGACCCAGCTGCTAACCCATACTTGGCTTTAGCTGCTTTATTGGCTGCAGGTCTTGACGGCGTTAAGAACAAATTGGAAGCTCCAGCTCCAATCAACCGCAACATCTACCAAATGTCAGCTGAAGACCGTTACGAAAACGGAATTTTGGACCTGCCTACATCGTTGCATGAGGCTCTTGGAGAGTTCTCTAAAGACCAATTGTTGGTTGAAGCATTAGGCGACCACATCAGCAACAACTTCATCGAATCGAAAGAAATCGAAGTAATGTCTTACATCCAACAAGTAACAGAGTGGGAAAGAGAACAATACTTAAATATGTACTAAGAGTGTGAGAAAAGTCGTTTAGCTCCAACGTACGTTGGAGCACCCCAAGAAGTGAACCTCTTTTGTTCACTACTTGGGGTGTGAAACGTTAGTGGGAGCTGACTTTTCGAACAGGTTTACTAAGAGCGAGATGAATCCCGCTCTAGAAATCGAGCGCTAAGAGGACTACCATAAAGAGGACGCTTTTTGTCCTCGTGTGGTAGTCAGCTTAGGCACAGATTTCTGGGATTCAGAACGCGTTTACGAAGAGTGTGATGATTCGCGGGAGGGGATGAGCAATAAGAGGACTAACACTAAACGGACGTTTTTTGTCCGTGTGTGGTAGTCAGCTTAGGCGGAATCCCCTGCGAATCAGAACACGTTTGAAGAGTGTGATGATTCGCGGTTAGGAATCGAGCACTTTTGCAAAAGGGGGGCTGCCATATTTCGAGGCAGCCCCCTTTTGCTTATGCTGCATCAATATGGGTAAGATACCTCGCAGACCCGGCCGGCTTTATGCTTGATTCGGGTCTTTTGCTTGGCTGAAAGGTCAGTTTGTCGAATAGGCGTCGCTTATTCGACAATTTCAATACGCTTTGGAAGCAAATTGTCGAATGCTTGAGAACATTCGACAATTTTGCCATACTCTGAATTCGGATTGCCGAATATCCCTGATGTATTCGGCGATTTAGGCCTTCCGTGTCGAGCAAAAAAAGAAAAATCGTGCTGTTGCTGTAAACTTCAGCCGAGAAAACGTATAATGGATGTATGTAAAGTTCTTTTGAGGAGGGGTTACAGTGGAAGCAATCGAAATGGAAGGTTTGACCAAACGATACCGTAAGAGTGTGGCTTTGGACAATGTCCACCTCACAGTGGAGCAAGGCGAAAGATTCGGGTTCATCGGGCCGAACGGGGCAGGGAAGTCGACAACCATCAAGTTGTTGCTTGATTTCATCAAGCCCAGCAAAGGAAGTGCCCGAGTTTTCGGACTGGACGCCCAGAAAGACTCCGAGAGTCTCAAGCGCATCATCGGGTATGTCCCGAGCGACGTGCACTACTACAGCAATCTTACCGTTGAAGAGATTTTGATGATGACGGGAAAATTCCACCAAATCCATAACATCAAGGAAATGATGGCTTATTACGTGGAACGGTTCGCATTGGAGCCGAAAAAGAAAATGAAGGACCTTTCCTTGGGGAATCGGAAAAAAGTCGCGATCGTGAACAGCCTGATCTTCAATCCGGAACTTTTGATTCTTGACGAGCCTACAAACGGACTGGATCCTTTGATGCAGCATCGTTTGTTTGAGGAGCTGAACTATCACAATAAAGAAGGTGCGACCGTATTCATTTCTACGCATAACCTTCCGGAAGTGGAAGCATTTTGTACGCGGACTGCCTTTATCCGTGAAGGGAAAATCATTTCCGTGGAAGATATGGCATCCGGGTATCAACCAGGGAAAGTGGTGACGCTGACCGGATCAGCCATCGTAACGGAGGATTTCGAATCCAAAGGGTATCGCGTCCTTTCCAGGACAGACCGGATGGTTTCGTTGTTGTACAAAGACAACGTGAATCAAATTTTGGCAGATATGTCATCTTTGGATTTGGAGGATATCGAAATCCGCAATCAGAATCTGGAGGAAAAATTCATGACCCTATATGGTGGAGGTGAATCCCATGAATAGCATCCGATTGGAGTGGAAACAGGAGCGCGGCGGGTTATTTGTATGGCTGTTTTTTATGGTCCTGATCATGGGCCTGATGATGGCGATGTTCCCCGTCATGTCGAATCAAGGGATGGAGGACATCCTGACGACCAAGCTCGATGCGATGCCTCCTGAGATGCTGGAGGCCTTCTCGCTCACGAATGGCGCGAGCTTGCTTCAGGCTGCCGGATTTTTTGCCTATATTTTTCAGTACCTCTTTTTGGCAGCCTGCATTTTTGCAACGATGAAGGGCGCGCAGGCACTGATCAAGGAAGAAACGAACGGGACAATCGAGTACCTGTATGCACAGCCGATCAGCAGAAAAGCCATCGTAACGAGCAAATACATCGCCAATCTGGTGCTGCTGATGATCTTTTGGATCGTCCTTTACGGAGCGGCTTTACTGTTCATCTATTTGTTCAAGGAGGACGGAGCCGACTTTGTGGAGATCATAAAGGATATCACGCTGATGTTCGGTGCGGAGTCGTTGGTGTTGTTGTTCTTTTATTCGATCGGGTTCCTTTTCTCGACAGTCATTGCGAGCAGCCGTTCAACCAGCGGAGTCGCGTTGTTGCTGGTGTTCGGCACGTACATGATCGGCCTTGTTTCGAAGATGGTCGAGGACTATGAATTCCTGCGGGTTTTGTCGCCGATTGAATATGCGCATCCGGCAGCCTTGCTGGAGGAAGGCGTTTCTTGGGAATACATGGTCATCTGTATCGTCGGAAGCCTGTTGGTATTGGGTTTGAGCTATCTGATCTACGGCAGGAAAGATCTGCGGATCCAGGTTTAGCATAGGATAGCGCTAAGGAAGAATGATGACTTTCACAAAACAAAAAAAGCCCGCGATGGGCTTTTTTTGTTTTGGGTTAACCGAATGTCATGAAAAGGACGGCGGCGACGATCAGCGCGTAGGATAATTTCTCCAGATTTTTCTTTGTGATCGGGTTCAGGCCTTTGTCGTAGCGCGTCTGATACATGATCCAGACATTGATTGTGATGCTGATGAGTCCCAGTATGCTGGCAGTAAGATATTTATTCACGGTGCTCCTCCTGTCGGTTTTTGCTTTCTGTTTGGCTGTTCTGCGTCGCGATGATCATGTCGATGTGCGGGATATCATCCTCCAGGTAGATATCCGATACGGGACGGAATCCGAAAGCGGCATAAAAATCCTGCAGATAGGCTTGTGCTTGCGCGTGGACCGTGAGCCCGGGGAAATGCGTCTTGGCATACTCCAGCATGACCTGCATCAATTCCTGGCCGTGGCCATGGGTGCGTTCGCCTTGCGGGACAAGAACGCGTCCGAAGCGCACATGATCCGGTCCAGGAATCAGCCGGGCATAGGCCAGCAGCCGATCATCTGCCTGCTTCCAGAAGTGGATGCTAACGAGGTCGGCATCGTCCACCTCTTGATAGGGGCAATTTTGCTCCACAACGAAAACGGCAGTCCGTTCTTTGTAGATAAGGTGCAATTCCTTTGTTGTCAGTTCTTCAAACGGTTTGATGACCCACATATGTTTTCCTCCTCATTTGGTGGAGAGCCACCTTCACAGTCCATTATAGCAAAGCGCAAGGGAACAAAAAACCGGGAAATGGTTTGCTGCAAAGAAATGAAGCCAAGGAGCTTTCTCACATAGAGACGGCTCCTTGGCTTCATTTGGTGTTCGTTATTCGGTCTAGTAATATTTCAAAGCTGCAGGGCCGGAATCGCTGTTGCTGATGCGGAAGGCATCGGCAACAGGGGAAACGAAGACTTTACCGTCACCGACATGTCCCGTGTACAAAGCGCGGCGGGCAGCGCGGATAACTTCTTCGACAGGCACTTCGCTGATGATCGTTTCGATGCGGACTTTCGGTAAAAGATTGCCCTCAGCCTTCGCACCACGATAGAAGGTTTGTTGGCCTTTTTGGAGCCCGTAACCATGCACGGATGTGACCGTCATGCCGGTTACGCCGATAGCGTTCAATTCCGCTTTCAGTCGCTCCAGTTTATCAGGATTGGCAATAATTTCCACTTTATTCATCGTGAAGCCGGAATCAGCCAGTTTGAAGGCACCGACTTTGCTGAGATCCACTTCTTGGACAGCAGGAATATCGGAAGGTTTGTTGTTGTCTGTTACATAATCTTCGAAGGCAGTCGTTGCGACAAAGTCATGGTAGCTTGAAGTCAAGCCATGCTCAGCGATGTCCATGCCGATGATTTCTTCTTCAGCGCTGGCACGGATACCCAGCGTCTTTTGGATGACTTTGAAGACTACATACATGGCACCGGCTGTGTAGGCAGCTACAGCAGCGACGCCTAACGTTTGAATGCCAAGCAGGTTGAATCCACCGCCGTACAATACGCCGCCATCCGTTGCGAAAATGCCGACTAAGATTGTCCCCAAAGCCCCATTCACACCGTGTACACTGAAAGCGCCGACTGGATCGTCGATCTTTAATTTTTGATCGACGAATTCGACAGCGAGTACGATGGCAAATCCGGCGATGATTCCGATTGCGATAGCGCCGAAAGGAGATACGACAGCACAGCCTGCCGTGATGGCAACAAGCCCTGCCAGTGAGCCATTCAGTGTCATGGACACATCGGGCTTACCATATTTTGTCCAAGTGAAGATGAGAGTGACTAAAGTAGCTGCAGCTGCAGATAGATTTGTATTCAAGAAGATAGTACCGATCAGGGCGAGCGTTTCGTCCCCTGTTGCCGCAACGGTTGAAGCCCCGTTGAATCCGAACCATGCGAACCAAAGGATGAATACGCCAAGAGCGCCGATCGTCAAGTTGTGTCCAGGAATGACTTGTGCCTTGCCGTCCTTATATTTTCCGATACGCGGTCCGACGATAGCGGCACCGACAAGTGCTGCGACGCCACCGACCATGTGCACGGCTGTAGATCCGGCAAAATCGATGAAGCCCATTTGAGCCAACCAGCCGCCGCCCCAGATCCAGTGTCCTGAGATAGGGTAGATCAACATGGAAATAATGAAAGAGTACACGAGATAAGAGCTGAATTTTGTCCGTTCTGCAACAGCTCCGGATACGATGGTGGCTGCGGTGGCCGCGAAGACGTTTTGGAACATGAAGTGCACAGAACCGGGGATCGTAGAATCCAAGCCTCCCATAAATAAAGTAGGTGTTCCGATCATCCCGGCGATATCATCACCGAACATGATGCTGTATCCGATGAGAAAGAATCCAAGTGATCCGAGCACAAAGTCCATAAGGTTTTTCATGATGATGTTCGCTGCGTTCTTGGCGCGAGTGAATCCCGTCTCGACCATTGCGAAACCGGCTTGCATAAAGAATACCAATACCGTTCCCAGCAAGGTCCATAATGTATCTACTGATGAAAACATAAATTACTCCTCCTTTTGTTTTAGCATAGTCTTAGTGTATAGAAATAATTTTAGGGATGCCATATCCTTCTTACGCTACATGTCATATAATGTAACAAAGCTTTCAAACCAACACTTGCAAGCGTTTAAATGTGAAACGGATGAGGTTTTTAATGCAGATTCTCATCAAATTGCAGTGATGTTGGATACGTTTGTGTTTTTTTGGTCAATATGATTAAAATAAATCTGACATGAGGGAGTAGGGAATGTGGCGGATGTCAGAATAAGTGACAAGGGAGAGGTCACATCAGCCGGAATGTCCTGCGGAAAGTGATCATATACAGCAAAAAGCCGTAAGGGAAGCATGCAGAACATGTTTCCCTTACGGCTTCTTGTGTTTGTTTTCGGTATCTTCTAAAAGTTGATGATCCAGTCCATCTCCGATAATTCAATCAACGGCAGCTCAATCGCTTCCTCTTTTAGTGCCTTCTCGAACCCTTCCTTGGAAAAAGGGCCTTTTACAGATTCAATTCTTCTATCGATAATAAAATATTCGAATGCTTCATTATGTTCTTTTTCAAGAATGATAAATTCATCGGTCCAATTCAATCGTGTAATGTAGCCCTGGATGCTTCCAGTCGGGTAGCGATAAGATGAAGGCAGATGGAAAAGGTTTTGCCAAGAAGCGCACTGTCTCAAAAATAGGTCTTCTCCGACCGGTATTCTAAATTTAGCAATTCTGGATATTTCAGGCAACATTCTATTTTTCCACACTAGCATTTCCCCCCTTTTTATCTCCTCATTCTTTTGACATCCCCGCGGCATAAAAACCGTATAATGGATCCGAAAAAAAGAATGAATCGCTTACATTTATGACAAGTCATAGTATAACTGCTTTTTTTTCCAAAGTACAGCAGATTCTATTGATTTTATGTACTTTATATGTTTTTTAATATTTTTTTTAATATTAGGTGTATTGTTCGGGAATCAACCCGGATCAGATGGGTTGATTTGGATATTGTTTCTGTTCTGGTTATCAATGTGAGAGGCTGCTAAAAAAAATACCAAACAATCCATTTTCAGGGTATTTTCCTATTGACCAAAGCATCAAAATATGTCTGCCGAATTTAGACGGAATTTGACTTTAAACACTATATATTGTGGTGGAAATTTCTCTTTGGATGATATATAGTATACAAAGAGAATCGAAACAGAGTCTACTTTAAGTGGAGGCATCCAACTTGAGAAGCGCGTCCGATAGGGAAAGCTTGCTCATTTTGTAACGACCTCTTACTTTTTATTAGCTTTTTTTGCATGTTCGGTTAATTTTTAACTAAGGAGTGGGAAAAATATGGCTTCATTACCAACGGATTTCTTAAATGAAAGCACGCATCTTCAAGTCGATGACGCAGAAGTGAACATCCAAGTGTTGAAGGCGGATGGACGGGTTGTTCCTTTTCATGCCAAGAAAATATATAAAGCGATCAAGAAAGCGGAGCGTTTCTTGTCTGAACAGAACGAAGGGGCTGCAGATTACGATGTGGATGCTGTCGTGGCATTGGTCGTAGACAAGCTGATCGCATCAGAAACGGACAGCGTTTCGACGGATGATATCCATGATCAGGTTGAAGCAACACTTGCTGAAATGGGGAATCTGCCGTTAGCGGAAGCCTATAATACCTATAAACTGACGAAGAAAGTCAAAAAACTCCAACAACAGGACATCGAATTGCGCATCCAAAGCTTGATGAATGCCGATCAGAGCGTCGTGAACGAGAATGCCAACAAGGACAGCCGAGTCTTCAATACGATCCGTGACTTGACGGCAGGTGTGGCTGCGAAAGCAATCGGACTGAGAATGTTACCGAAACACGTTTCCAATGCCCATATGAAAGGCGATATCCATTACCATGACCTGGATTACCAGCCGTATTCGCCGATGACGAACTGTGTCCTGATCGATTTCCAGAATATGCTTCGTGAAGGTTTCAAAATCGGCAATGCTGAAGTGGACAGCCCGCGTTCAGTCAATACGGCGACTGCCCAAATGGCGCAGATTTTTGCGAATGTGGCTTCCAGCCAATACGGCGGCTGCAGCGCAGACCGTGTCGACGAAGTGCTGGCTCCCTATGCCCGCCTGAACTATGAGAAACATCTGGAAACAGCTAAAGAATGGGTGGAAGGCGAAGCGAAACAAATCGCTTATGCAGAAGAAAAAACCCGCAAAGATATCTATGATGCCATGCAGAGTCTGGAGTACGAAATCAACACACTCTACACTTCAAACGGCCAGACACCATTCACCACACTCGGATTCGGGTTGGGGACGGATTGGTTTGCGCGCGAAATCCAAAAAGCCGTCCTGCAAGTGCGCATCAAAGGCTTGGGCAAGGAAAGACGCACAGCGATCTTCCCTAAATTGATCTTCGCCTTGAAAAAAGGCACGAACCTGGAGACGCAGGATCCCAATTATGACATCAAACAATTGGCCATCGCTTGCGCCACCAAACGGATGTACCCGGATGTGCTGATGTACGATAAAATCGTTGAATTGACAGGCAGCTTCAAGACACCGATGGGCTGCCGTTCCTTCCTGCAGGGCTGGGAAGATGAAAACGGAAATGAAGTCAATTCCGGTCGGATGAATCTTGGCGTCGTGACGTTGAACATCCCTAGAATCGCCTTGGAGTCGGAAGGGAATCCGGAAGCATTCTGGAACATCTTCGAGGAACGCTTGGCCATCTGTAAGGATGCCCTCGTCTACCGTGTGGAGCGCACCAAAGAAGCGACGCCTACGAACGCACCGATCCTGTACCAGCACGGAGCCTTCGGGAAACGTCTGGGTGAAACGGACAAGGTCGATGAACTGTTCAAAAACAAACGCGCTACTGTCTCCCTAGGCTACATCGGACTGTATGAAGCGGCTACCGTCTTCTACGGAGCGGATTGGGAAACGAATCCGGAAGCGAAAGCCTTCACTTTGGACATCGTCAAGAAGATGAAGGAAAAAACGGATGCTTGGGGCAACCAATACGGTTATCATTTCAGCGTCTACTCGACTCCGAGCGAAAGTTTGACCGATCGCTTCTGCAGCATGGACACAGAGAAGTTCGGCATCATCGCTGATATCACGGATAAAGAATACTACACAAACAGTTTCCACTATGATGTCCGCAAGAACCCGAATCCTTTCGAAAAGATCGCCTTCGAAATGGAATATCCGCAATATTGCTCAGGCGGCTTTATCCATTATTGCGAATATCCGAACTTGCAGCAAAACCCGAAAGCGCTGGAAACAGTCTGGGATTTCGCCTACGACAAGGTCGGCTACTTGGGAACGAATACGCCGATCGATCACTGCTTGGAGTGCGGTTTTGAAGGGGACTTCAATCCGACCGAGCGCGGTTTCCAATGCCCGGAATGCGGCAATACCGATCCGCAGACATGCGATGTCGTGAAACGCACATGCGGTTATCTCGGCAACCCGCAGATCCGTCCGATGGTGAAAGGTCGCCATAAAGAGATTTCTGCCCGCGTCAAACATCTGCATGCGGATTGCAAGTCAGAACAGTAACCAAAACAGTACTCAGAACAGTAAGGTGATGTGAAGTGAAGAATCCGAAACCGCAAGAATGGTTGTCAGAAACATACAGTAAAGACAAAGTGGCGGACTACAAGCCGTTCAACTTTGTCGATGGCGAAGGCGTCCGCTGCAGCATCTATCTGAGCGGCTGCCTGTTCGCCTGCGAAGGCTGCTACAACAAGATTGTCCAAAATTTCGACTATGGGATTGCCTACACCGACGAGTTGGAGGAACAGATCATGGCCGATCTGCGCCAGCCTTATGTGCAGGGCCTGACGCTTTTGGGCGGCGAACCGTTCCTCAACACGAAAGTCGCGCTGCAGTTGGCGCGACGCATCCGTGCGGAGTTCGGCCGGACCAAGGACATCTGGGGATGGACCGGCTACTGCTGGGACGAACTGACGGCAGAATCCGCGGATAAGCAGGAATTGCTGCGCTTGATGGATGTGCTCGTTGATGGCCGCTTCGAGCTGTCGAAAAGGGATCTGACATTGAAGTTCCGCGGCAGCTCCAACCAGACTATCATCGATGTGCAAAAATCGCTGGCGGCCGGAGAAAAGGTTCTCTGGGCCAATGCGTACGAGTAAAACAGCGTGAAATAATTAAGAATTGGCTAGGACGTATGGCCAGTATTCAAAGACAGACTTCTTACTGAACTTTGGATGCTGGGCAAGTTCTAGCTTTTTTTGTTGTTACGGCAGAATAGCGGTTGGCTGGGGGGATTGGCGAATACCCGGTGAGGCGGGGCTCGCCGGGTATTAGCGTTCCGCATCCGGCCGAAAACCCGGTGAGGCGCCCCTCGCCGGGAAACCGCGCCCCGCATCCGGCCGAAAACCCGGTGAGGCGACCCTCGCCGGGAAACCGCGCCCCGCATCCGATCGAATACCCGGTGAGGCGGGGCTGGTTGTAATTTTTTCTCCCAAAGAATTTTTTTGTCCAGGTATTTTGTCCCATTAATGAACAAAGATAGAAATAAAACTTCTCCTGTAGCGCAATTGGCAACAAATTACGTATGTTTATGGTGGTAAATAAATATAATGAGGTGAGCGCTATCGCATACAAGGAACGCACGAAACCAAAGCTTCTCCGCATCTATGAGGTACTGTCCAATCGCATGATCCTAAGCAGTGATGACCATTATTACCACCTTCATCTAGATAAAGGTTTCGATGGGGAATACGGATTAGATGGGCTTACGGAACCATTATCTTCGCACTGCTTGGTACTGAATGATTTGCAGTTGGAATTCAGAAACTCCTCTTTTCAAGTCGATACACTGTTGATTTGTACTGACATAATACGACTGTACGAAGTCAAGAACTACGAGGGAGTTCACACATGGGCGGATGATAAATTACTTAAATCAACCGGTGTATATCTGGAAAACCCATGGGTACAATTGCAGCGGACTAAGGTGAAATTGGAACTGTTGCTTCAGTCCCTGTCGTGCCAAATGAAAGTGGAGGCTTACGTTGTCTATATCAATCCTGAATTCACTTTGTTGGAGGCGAAAGCTGATGGAAATTATCTTTTGCCTAGTCAGGTTCCACTTCATTTTCGAAGTTTGCAAACAAAAGAGACACCGTCTTTTGAACAGCGGCGGGTGGCTGATCGATTGCTTCAGTTGCATAATCCAGATTACCCACCGCACAAGAAACCGATATATTGTTATGAGGACTTGCGTAAAGGGATCGGTTGTCCGGCATGCGGGACTGTTGCGGAAGCTTTCCATGGGCACTTCATAAAGTGTCAAACATGTGGTGAAAGAATGAATGTCAAAAAAGCAATCAAAAAAAACATTGAGGATTTTCGTCTTTTGTTCCCTGATGAAAAATTGACTACAAATCGTATACTGGATTGGTGCGGTTCAGGCGATAAGGACCGCATATATCGGATTCTCAGAGAAAGCTATCAGCCTAAAGGAAATGCGCATGGCCGCTATTATGTCTGAAACTCTGAGAGCCGAATACCCGGTGAGGCTCTGCTCGCCGGGAATTAGCGTTCCGCAGCTGACCGAATACCCGGTGAGGCGACCTTCGCCGGGAATTAGCGTTCCGCATCCGGCCGAAAACCCGGTGAGGCGACCCTCGCCGGGAAATTACGTTCACGGGGGATTATCCGGTATTCTGTGTTGAGGCGCTTCAGTTCACATGAAGACACCAAAAATGCTATACTGATTTTATTGAAACGTTTTCAAGAAAATCCAAAATGAAAGTTGGTATGACAATTGAAGAAAATAGACATCGGTAATTCAGGACTTTTGGCATCAGAAATTTCGCTCGGCATCATGCGCATGAACGCTTTGACGCATGAGGAGGCGACAGCGGTCATCCGCACGGCAGTGGACAACGGCATCGATTACTTCGATCATGCGGACATTTATGGACGGGGTACTTCCGAGGAAATTTTCGGGAAAGCCTTCAAAGAACTCGGCATCGCGAGGGACAGCGTGATGCTGCAGACGAAGTGCGGTATCATTCCGGGTGTCATGTTCGATTTCTCCAAAGAACACATCATCGCATCAGTGGAGGGCAGCCTAAAACGCCTCCAGACCGATTACGTGGATGCCTTGCTGCTGCACCGGCCGGATACGTTGATGGAACCGGAGGAAGTCGCTGAAGCTTTTGATGAGCTGCAAAAATCAGGGAAAGTGCGCCACTTCGGGGTCAGCAACCAAAATCCGATGCAGATTGAATTGTTGAAGAAAGCTGTCACGCAACCATTGTTGATCAATCAATTGCAGCTGAGTCTGACGCATGCGCCGATGATCGATGCAGGCTTCAACGTGAATATGGTGAACAATCCATCATTCATGCATGACGGATCCGTCCTGGAATACAGCCGGATATCGGATATGACAATCCAGCCGTGGTCGCCGTTCCAATCCGGAAACGGCAAAAAAGGCCTGTTCTTCGACCATCCCGATTATCCGGAGCTGAATGAAAAAATCGAAGTGATGGCGGAAGACAAGGGCGTATCGCGTGAAGCGATCGCGATCGCTTGGTTGCTGCGCCACCCTGCCAAAATGCAGCCGATCGTCGGCAGCATGAATCCGGAGCGCATCGCGGCCATCTGCAAAGCTTCCGATGTGGCTCTGAGCCGTACCGAGTGGTATGACCTCTACAAAGCTGCCGGGAAAAAATTGCCTTAAACAAAGTCAACATCAGTTAAAGAGAAAGAACAAGACTCCATTTGGAATCTTGTTCTTTTTTGTTGGTTTAGGGTCCGTACACAATCCTATCGAAGTAGAGGATGTCCATTTCTTTGGCGTCGGCGAATGAACCGGTTATTTCCCCGCTGTACAGCATTTCGCCGGTCGCGATAGCGAATGCGGCCAACTGCGCATTTCGGTCAGGCTCCAGATAAGTCTGTGTCAGTATCGCTTGGTTACCGGAAACAAGAATCTGCCAATCGGAATCGTGCCTGCGTTTCCACTCAGCGGTCCCCTGAAGCGGGATGCTGTCCAACACCTCATCCTTCATAAGATCAAGGGTTTGTAGCGTCCAATCGCCGTCCGATTGATGCAGCTGATAGAAGATGCCGTCCTCGATCGCATAGGACAAGGTATCATTCGGAAAATCCTGGGCGCTGCTAAGATCCGTCCATTGCTTCGTATCCCAGTCGTAGCGCTTGAACGCTGTTGAGATAACCGGCGGCGCATATTCGGTCGCTTCCAAATCGGTTTCTTCGGTCAGGACCATCACGAAGATGCCTTTTTTATCATCCTGCGTCAAAGTAGTCGTCGAAATGCTCTGGTAGCCGGAGAAACCGTCAGGCATCTCGAAGACAAAGTGCTCTTCCAATGAGCCGCTAGTCGGGTCATAGATCCCGATATCACTGCCAAGATAATCGGAGTAGTTACCAAAACGGCTGTATTCGATGATCACTTTACCGTCCAGAAAAAAAGTGCGGCTCACGGAATAATAAGTCTTTTGCGTTTTTTCCGGATAGGCAAGCAGGGTTTCCAAAACGGTTCCGCTCGCTTTGTCCAAGATCTCCAACGAAAAGCCATCATTTTCTTCCACTGCATAATACAAGTAGTCTTCCGTCTCTGCGTAATTCCCTGAGAAGGAACGCTTGCCGCGCATAAAGGAACGGTAGTCGGCACGCCATGCCAGTACAGCGCTGTCTGCGTAATCCCGGAAGAACACATCCTGTCGTTGTGCCTCAAAATGACGCAAGCCTGATTTGTCCAAGCTGAGCGCAGTTGTTTCCCATTGATTGCTGGCCGTTCCGTAATAGGTCAAGCCTTCCAATGCTGCATCGTCACCGGAAGTTGTCTCGATATCGATGCGCAAAGAATCTTCCTTTGCTGAAAGCGGCTGGGCATAGAACCCCCCGAGAACGACAAGCAGGAGGAGACTCAGTAATAAAATCGTTTGTTTTCTCATTTTGTCCTCCTTCTATACGCTGATGCGTTTTTCAAGCAACCGATAATTCGCCCATGTTCCGGACAGGAAGAAAACCAGGCTCACGGCAATCGTCATCCAGTACTTTTCTTCCGCATACAAGCGCGTCGTGATGCCGGTACGCAGGAAGAGCAGCATCGCGGCAAAGAGGCCGACCGCGAGGATAGCCGCCAAGAAAACGCCTTTCCAACGTCCGCTCAAGTGCATCAGGATGAACGTGTAGCCTAAAGTGAGCGCGGTATAGCCGACAGTGTAAAACAGCAGATAATTTGAAAAGAGACTTGGCAAAGCCAAGGCTAATGGAGAAGAGCTGGTTGATGCCATCTGCAAAGGAATCTCCAGATAGATGTCCGCCGGAATGAGTCCGGAAAACACCAGCTCCTCCAGATACAAAAGACCGATCTGCCAAACTTGCAGTCCCGTAATCAGGAGCCAAATGGTCGCGAATTTCGCTGCATACACAGCAAAGCGGCTGCCCGGCAGGCTGAGCAAGCGGAAAGAGAAGCGATTTTTTCCAGTCCAATCCTGATACCAGATGAAGACGGCATAGAAGAGCAGACCGAAGACGGCCGTCATGATCGAAAAAACAAAGAATGAATTGCTTGTCACAGCCGCAATCGTGAGGTTCCCATAGTCCTGCAGATACTGTTCGGACATCGCAGCGTACCCCTGTTGCCGATAGTTTTCATACCCATCTTTCCAGAAATGGTATTCGTGGAAGACTGCATAAGCCTGCAAAGCCGTCACAAAAGCCAAGAGGAAGCCATAGAACCGTTTCGCACGATGCCATTCAAATGTCCATAGTTCCATAAATTTTTTCATGGTTGATACACCTCCCGCATCACATCAATGATTGCTTTTCCTTCGGTTTTCCGGATATCTTCTGCGTAAAAATCTTTGGCGACGCGGCCGCTGCGCAGCATGACGATCCGATCCAGCAGCATCTCGACTTCGTCCATATGGTGGGTGGCGATGAGAACGCCCTTGTCCGTCACGAATTTGCTGGTGAAGACTTCAAGGATATCCTCCCGCGCAAAGACATCGATTCCGGAAAAAGGCTCATCCATCAAATAGTAATCCGCGTCCAGGGAAAGCCCCAACAAGAAATTCACCTTTGCGCTGTTCCCTTTGGATAGATTTTTCAGCTGCAGATCCGCTTCCAGACGGAAGAACGAAAGCAATTCATCCGCTTTGGCTGTATTCCAATTCGGGTAGTAGGTAGCCATGAACTGCATCGATTCAGCGATCGTCATCCAACGGGGCATCGTCAGCGAGTCGGGGATATAGGAAATTTTTTCGTACAGTTGCTGCTGGATGTCCTCCCCATCGATCGTGACCGAACCGTTATTGCGCGGAACGAGGCCCATGATGCAATTCATGAGGGTGGTTTTTCCTGTACCATTCATTCCCGTCAGGCAAGTCACTTCGTTTTTTTTGATGGTGAAGCTGACATCTTCCAAAATCGCTCGTTTTCCATATCTTTTTTCCAAGTTCTTGATTTCAATCATTGGGATGCACCTCCTTCAAGCGCGTTTTGATCAAATGCAGGACCGCCTCATCTTCCAATCCGATTGTCCGAACCGTTTCGATGAACGCCTGCAAGGCATCTTCCAGTGTTTCTTTCCTTAATGTCTGGATCTTCGATCGACTGTCCGTTATTTTGCTGAGAGAATTTCCATCTGTATAGATCAAACCAAGCCCCTCCATTTCTTTATAGGCACGCTGTACGGTATTCGGATTCACTTTTAATTGTGTAGCCAATTCCCGTCGCGACGGTATTTTCTGACCGGGCTGAAAATCGCCACTGACGATTTTCTGTTTGTGCATTTCGATAATCTGTTCATAGACCGGACTTCTTTTGTCAAAAATCACTTTTCCCACCTGCCTTTTCCGACCTGGTGTATTATATATCTAATACACTTGGGGTAAAAAATATATGTATAGGTGTATTATATGGATAATACACTTGTAAGTCAACCAACACCCTGAAGCGGGTGACTGATCGCCCGAAAGTCAGGTTCAGTTTGGGATCAGTTTTTCTTGCGGCATTGTTTTTCTTCTTGAACCGGGTGGAAAGATAGCCGCGGCTGTAGCTGGATTCTTCGATTGTGCTTGGGCACAGCGGTCTTTTCCTAAAATATATAAAAAAATATACAAAAAGAAACAAATAAGAAATATTGTTTTTGGTTGTTTCTCTATAATGGAGAGGAGTAAGATGATCCTTAGCGGATGGTTAATAGGGAGAAAATAGGACAGGGGATGAGCATGCAATGAAGAAGAAAGTATTTATAACAGGCGCTTCCGGGAGCATGGGACAGCAGAGCCTGAAGCAGATGATCAACGATAAGGATCTTTATGACATCACCATTCTGTCCGTTGATTCTCCGAAAGATCGGCAAGCGCTGGAGCCTTATGCTGCCTATAAAGAAGTCACGATCCACTACGGGAATCTGTTGGATTACGAATTGGTCAAGGAATGCGTCAAAGGGGCGGACCTGATCCTTCATATAGCGGCATTTGTCTCTCCAGCTGCGGACTATTATCCGAAAAAAGCAATGGAAATCAACTACGGATCGATACGGAATATCGTTAAGGCGATTTTTGAAATGGGACAGGAAGAGCGAACGAAGTTGGTCAATATCGGGACCGTCGCGGAAACAGGCGATCGCATGCCGCCGATCCATTGGGGACGAGTCGGTGATCCGATCAAGCCAAGCATATTCGATTACTATGCCGTCTCCAAGATAGCGGCGGAGCGGCTGGTCATCGAATCCGGATTGAAGTACTGGGTCAGCTTGCGCCAGACCGGCATCATGGGACCGGCGATGAGCAAAATCGTTGATGCCATCATGTTCCATAATTGTCTCGACAATGTGTTGGAGTACGTATCCGATCGCGACTCCGGAAGACTGATGGGCAACCTTTGCCGCTACGAGTTCAACGGAGAACTGCCGGAGCATTTCTGGAACCATGTCTATAACATCGGCGGAGGGGAAGCGTGTCGAGTCAGCACCTATGAAATGTACCAGGCCATTTACGGCGCGATCGGCTTTAAGAATCTTGACTATGTCATCGAGCCGAAGTGGTATACGACCAGGAACTTTCATGGGCACTATTATTTGGATTCCGACAAATTGGAGGACTATCTGCACTTTCGGCAGGACGGCATGGAGTACTTCTACAAATGCTACCTTGAGAACTTGGGGATGCAGGCTACGGTATCCAAGATTCTGTGCAGCCTTCCTTGCGGAGAAAAGCTGATGGGAAGCATCATGAAAAAAATGATGTTGAAGCCTGCCACCAGCGAGCATGGAACGGTGCGCTTCATCGAGGAAAACGTGGACGACCACATCGATGCCTACTGGGGCGGCAAGCGCAACTGGGAAAAGATCCCCAGCAAGCTCAGCGCGTGCAAACATTTTACGGATTGGGACAAGGTCATAAGGTTGGATCATGGGTATGACGAAGAAAAGGAACCAGAACTACTGGACTTGTATGATGTCAAAGGTGCTGCTGTATTCAGGGGTGGGAGCTGTCTCTCGGCGCAGATGGAGACCGGTGATTGGCAGAAAAAGCTGACTTTCCGCTGTGCATTCGGGCATGTATTCGAAGCGAGCCCCAAGCTGGTCCTGGAAGCCGGCCATTGGTGCCCGGATTGCGAAAGAAAGAGCTGGAACTATGCCGAACGCGCAAAAATGGACCCTTTTTTTGCCCAAGTCTGGATACCGCTGCATGACGAGTCCGAGACGAGGGTGTACCCCAAAGTCGTGACCGAACTGGAAGTGTGATATGAGTTCGGGAGGAGAATCGTGATGAATAAACTGTTGGATCTGTTCCAAAGCCCTAGCCTGGATTCCATCACAATTAATGTAAATAAGTAGTCGCTGTTTGATGGAACGGGCCAAATAGGCTTCCTAAAGAACTGGTCAGGCCCAAATGAATGATTGTATGTCAAAACGAAGAATCCGCCGTCGCGGCAGTCGTGTCTGTAGCATCAAGATAAGGCACCGTCTTCAATTTTTTGGCTTGATCGTACAGGTCGAACTCGCCCGTCAGCTCCGTTGTGACAATGCTTTTCTGATCAGCATGCGTGACCGTGGAACGGTAATGGAAATCGGTCAGGTAGAAGCTTTCGGCATCCAAATGGATAGCTATTTCGTAATCGGTCTGTTCCGTTGGCAACGTCTGGAACAGATAATTGAGCTCTTTGTTCAACGCATCATCGCTGCCTGAAAAGCTCAGCAAATACTCATCCCCATCCAGTTCAAGGGTGCCGTACGCTTCAATGATTTGGCTCAGTTCAATGAACGTCTCCAGCGGGTAGACCTGCAGACTTGCGAGCGGGACATCTGGGGTGGCATAAGCGGTCCAATCGGCATCGTCGGTCCGGACGTAGCCCACTTCAGGGGTCACATAGTACTCGGATTTGGTTGCGGGATAAGTGCTGTTTTTGTCTATCCGCTTTCCGTAACCGGTCTTTTCTTCCGGGAACAGCGTCGCATCTGCGGTTGTGTACTGCTCATTCACTGTTGTGGCTCCATTCAGGTCCTCTTTGGTTGTCGTTGTCGTCAACGCGACGAACTGGTGGTAGCTCTCGAGGTCGGCGGAACGGTTGACCAGGTTCTGCAGGACTTCTTCCCCAGGCAGTGCGGTCGCGCAGGCGGAAAGCAGGAAGAGCGGAAGGAGCAGCGCACAAAGGATAATTTTTTTCAAGGGTGGTGCCTCCAAATCTATAGTAAAGGTTATGGGATTAGTCAGTTTATTTGGGATCTGCCCGATGCAGGCAATCTTTTCTCATTGTACAAGAGAATGTGTGATTGCGAAAGGGCGGAATTTCATGCGGGAGGAAAGCTGCGGATAAAAATGTGGGTTTGCCATTGCCGGAGGAGCCTCCTATAATGGGAGTAACAGAAAAAATAAAAAGGGACCGAGGTGATGGAAATGGATGAGGATTTTTTCAAGGAAGAAATCTATTATAAAGATCTTTACTACACAACCAAAGGCAAAGAGCAGTGCGCGCCCAACCACAGTTTCGGGCCGACCGTCCGGGAATATTTTTTGATTCATATCATCATGAAGGGAAAGGGCTACTTCGAGATCGGCAACAGCCGCTTCAACCTGAAAGAAGGCCAGTTCTTCATCATCTATCCGAACGTGATGACCTATTATCAAGCCGATGAAGAGGATCCTTGGGAATATTACTGGATCGGCATGAGGGGCGAGCATCTGGAAGCATTGCTGACGGCCATCGGTTTCCAGGTTTCGCATCCGGTGGGGAACGTGAAGAACTTCGGGCAAGTGAAGGCGATGCTCCAGGAAATCATGGCGGCTAATCCGTTCGATACGTTGTCCCGGCTGCGTCTACAAGGGCAGCTGTACCTCTTTTTGAGCATGCTCGCACATGATTTGGATGGCACCGAAATCAAACAGATCGAGAAAATCAACAAAGGCGTCGAGTACACGAAAAGGGCGATCGAAATCATCAAAGACAGGTATCAGGACAGCGAATTTCTGATCGGCGACATCAGTAGGGAATTGTCTCTGAACGACTCCTATTTGACCGCCGTTTTCCATAAAACGACAAACCGGACACCGCATGAATATCTGATCGATTTCCGCATCCAGAAAAGCCGGGAATACTTGGAAACGACGGACCTCAGCATCGCTGAAATCGCCGAAAAGGTCGGCTATCAGAACCCCTTGAGTTTCACGCGCATCTTCAAGAGCAAGATGCAGCTGTCCCCAAGGGCATACGTCAAGAAAGTAAAAACCAAATAAGCCAATCAGGGATTTCAGTCGAAAAAAGGCCTGGCCGCTTGGAAACGTTGTTGCGTCGGTTCCGGGTAGGTCCGGCCTTTTCTCGTTTATTCGGCATCCAACATTTTGACTGATATTAAAAACATTGCACTATATGGAATGCGCTTTCAAGTGCCTATAATTTAAAACAAGTCAGCTTACCAAAAACGAAAGGAGTTGGAAAGACGGGAAGGGCTGCTATATAGCTCGGTACCTGTATAGTCTTTATCGATAGCTATTTATAATCAACAAAAATGTATGTTTTTGTATGGCTGAATATCTGTCAGCTATCTGTTGTATTTGGTATTATTAAGACATCAAAACAAGTAAACGTTTGCAAACTGACTGTTTTTGAACATTTCACGCGTATTTGCTCAGGTGATTGGAAGTTCCTTTGTTTCCGACTATACAATATTATTGATAAAAGAAAAGGTGGAGAAGAGATGTTAAAGAATTGGAAGAAAGTATCATTGGCTACAGTGTTGTTATCAGGACTTGTTTTAGGGGCGTGCGGAAACGGTTCCGATGGGGAAGGCGGTTCCGGTGACGTGACCATCACTTACAGCATCTGGGATAAAATCCAACAACCGGGAATGGAAGCGATCGCAGAAGCTTTCGAAGCGGAGAATCCAGGCATCGATGTAAAAGTGGAAGTGACACCTTGGGACCAATACTGGACCAAATTGGAAGCGGGCGCAAAAGGCGACAGCATGCCGGATGTATTCTGGATGCACTCCAACGAAATCGCGAAATACGCAACAGGCGGCGTCCTGATGGATTTGTCGGAAACCTACGCAAACAGCGAAGTGACTTCCTTGGATCATTTCCCGGAAGAACTGGTCGAACTGTACTCTGCTGATGATGCGCTCTACGGCATCCCGAAAGACTATGACACGATTGCGCTATGGTACAACAAAACGTTGTTTGATGCGGCAGGCGTTGCCTATCCGGATGAAACCTGGACTTGGGACACGATGCTGGCAGCCGCTCAAACGCTGAACGATCCCGACAACGGCGTCTACGGTATTTTGGCTCCTTTGAACAGACAGGAAGGCTACCACAACTTCATCTTCCAGAACGGTGGCTACGTATTGTCCGATGACAAGACCGAATCCGGTTTCCGTTTGGACGAAACGATCGAAGCCGTGCAATGGTATGCGGATCTGAGCGTGAAACATGGCGTGTCGCCGACCCAAAGTCAATTTGCTGAAAACACAAACTTGTCCTTCTTCCAATCAGGTCGCGGCGCGATGGGATTCTTCGGATCTTGGATGACAGGCGAAATGGCGAATAACGAATATACGGCTGCCAATGCTGATGTCGCGGCATTGCCACAAGGCAAACAAGCGGCAACGCTGTTCAATGGATTGGCGAACTCCGTTGCGGCTTCAACCGAAAACGAAGAAGCGGCTTTGAAATTCGTCGAATTCTTGGGAACAGAGGAAGCCATGCGTCTGCAAGGCGAGAACGGCGCGGCAATCCCGGCTTATATAGGAACTGAAGAATCATTCGTGAATGCCTACAGCCAATTCAATATCCAGGTCTATGTGGATCAAATGGAAAATGCGTACATCAAGCCTTACTCCAAAGAGACAGCACGTTGGGAAGATATCGAAAACAATGCTTTGATGCCGGTATTCAACGGCGAAGCTTCCGTCGCAGATGTTGCTGCAGACATCGTAACCGGTGTTGAAGAAGTCTTGGCGAACGAAAAATAACAAAATAGAAGGCCGCTTACGGGAATGCTCCCATAAGTGGCTTTCAATTCTATAGAGGTGAAATATGATGAAATCGGATGTAGCAATCCCTAAAGAAAAAACGGTAAGTACGGTGACACCTGCGCAACGCAAAAGAAAAATGGCGCTGTGGGGCTGGTTTTTCATCGCTCCGACCTTGATCGGGCTTTTGATCCTGAACGTCATTCCGTTGTTCCAGTCGCTGTACATGAGTTTCCAGAGCGTGAGTACTTTCGGCACTTCAACCTTTGTCGGGATGGACAACTACTTGCACATGCTGGAGGATCCTGAATTCTGGCAATCATTGAAGAATACCTTCTTCTACGCCGCCATCCAAGTGCCCATCACGATCATCCTGTCGCTGTTCTTTGCGGTATTGATGAACACGAAGATAAAAGCGGTCGGATTGTACCGGACGATTTTCTTCCTGCCGATGATCGCCGCTCCGGCTGCCGTCGCGATGGTGTGGCGCTGGCTGTTCAACTCGGAATACGGCTTGCTGAATGCGGTACTGGATAAACTCGGTTATATCGGAAATATCTTATGGATCACCGATCCGGAAGTGGCGATTTGGTCGATCATTATTGTCGGTATCTGGACGAATGTCGGCTACAACATGATCCTGCTGTTGGCGGGGCTGAAGGAAATACCGAAAGAATATTATGAGGCGGCTGTCGTTGACGGCGCCGGACCGTTGAAACAATTTTTCTCGATCACGCTGCCGTTGCTGTCGCCGCAACTGTTCTTCGTTTCGGTGACGAGTGTCATCGGTGCGCTGCAGGTGTTCGATATCATCTTCATGATGTTCGACCGCACGAACTTGGCGCTGAAGAGCACGCAATCATTGGTATACATGTTCTTCAATGAATCGTTCGTGCTCAACGATAAAGGTTACGGTTCGGCTATCGCCATCTCGTTGGTGCTGATCATCATGGCGATCACCGGCATCCAGCTGTTGGCACAGAAAAAATGGGTCACCTATGACTAGGAGTGAATAAACATGCAGACAAAAATGAATAAAACGACAGCACTGATCCACATCGTGCTGATCATCGGATCTTTGCTGATGGTCGTGCCGTTCTTATGGATGGTCCTGACTTCCGGCAAAACCATCAGCGAATCCACGCAGATACCGCCGCAAATTTTCCCGGAAGTGTTCCAGATCGAGAACTACAAAGCGGTATGGAATTCCTTGCCGTTCGTCAGTTTTTACATCAACACCGGTTTGATGATTGTCTTCAGGGTGTTGACTTCGACGCTCTTCAGCGCCATGGCTGCCTTTGCGGTTGCGAAACTGGATTTTCCCGGAAAAAACCTGTTTTTCGGTATCGTCCTGACGCAGATGATGATCCCAGCGCAGATCTATCTGACGCCGCAATATTTGTTGGTCCAGAATCTGGGTCTTTTGAACTCAATCCCGGCTTTGGTTATCCCGGGCATCGTCTCCGCGTTCGGGACCTTCCTGTTGCGCCAATTCTTCATAAAATTGCCTGACGAACTGATGGAAGCTGCCACGATTGATGGCGCGACTACCTGGCAAGTATTTTACCGCATCTATATGCCGCTGGCGCGTTCCGGCTTGGTGGCTTTGGGCATCTTCACGTCGCTCTTTGCCTTCAAGGATCTGATGTGGCCTTTGGTCGTCAACATGTCCCAGGATAAAATGACGCTATCGGCGGGATTGGCCAGCCTGCAAGGGCAATTCACGACGAACTATCCGCAGCTGATGGCCGGTTCGGTCATCGCGATCATCCCGATGATCATCCTTTACATCCTGTTCCAGAAACAATTCATCGAAGGCATCGCCACAACAGGTGGGAAATAAAGAAAAGCGGACCAAGCCCGCTCTGCCATCAAGAAAACAAAACGATATTTGAAAATGGGGTAACTGTAATGAAGATAAAAAACGAAGCAATGTTGATCACCTACCCGGACAGTCTGGGCAATGACCTGAAAGATCTGGAACAGGTGCTGGACACTCATCTGAAAGGGGTCGTCGGCGGCGTGCATATCCTGCCGTTCTTCCCTTCATCGGGCGACCGCGGCTTTTCGCCGATGGACTACACCAAAGTCGATGAGCGGTTCGGCGGCTGGGATGACATCAAACGCATCAGCGAAAAATACTACATGATGTATGAGTTCATGCTGAACCATATTTCCGCGCAATCGCCTTATTATTTGGATTTCCTTGAGAAAAAGGACGCGTCCCCTTACAAGGACTACTTCATCCGCTACAACGACTATTGGCCGGAGAACCGACCGACTGAAGCGGACATCGATCTGATCTACAAACGCAAACCGAAAGCGCCTTTCGTGGATGCCCATTTCCAGGACGGCACATCGGAAAAAGTCTGGTGCACGTTCTCGGAAGAGCAGATTGATCTGAACGTGAAGACCGAAGCGACGCGCCAATTCATCAAGGATACACTTAGTTTCTTGGCGGATAAAGGAGCTTCGATCATCCGCCTGGATGCGTTCGCCTATGCCATCAAGGAATTGGATACGAATTGCTTCTTCGTGGAGCCCGAAATTTGGGAGATGCTGGAATACGCAGTGGAAATTCTGAAGCCCTATGGCGTGACGGTCCTTCCCGAAATCCATGAGCATTACACGATCCAACAAAAAATCGCAGAAAAAGGCTATCCGGTCTATGATTTTGCTTTGCCGATGCTGGTGCTGCATGCCCTTTACAGCGGCAAAGCCGAGAAGCTGCTGCACTGGCTGGAGATCTGCCCGCGCAACCAGTTCACGACCTTGGACACGCATGACGGCATCGGTGTCGTCGATGTGAAGGATCTGCTGACCCAGGAGGAAGTGGATTTCGCGGTGGAAGCCCTTTACGAAAAAGGCGCCAACCTGAAGCGGATCTACAGCTCGGAAGCCTACAACAACCTGGACATCTACCAGATCAACTGCACCTACTATTCGGCCTTGGGCAACAATGATGCCGCCTATCTGTTGGCGCGGGCGATCCAGTGCTTCACGCCGGGCATTCCTCAGATCTATTACGTAGGCTTGCTGGCCGGCGAAAACGATCTGGAGTTGCTCGAGAACAGCAAGGAAGGCCGCAACATCAACCGTCACTACTACAGCTTGGACGAAATCGGGCAAGAAATCGAACGTCCGGTCGTGAAGGACCTCTTCCGTCTGCTGACGTTCCGCAATACGGCGAAAGCGTTCGATGGAGACCTTAAAATAACCCAACAAGACGAAGGGGCCTTCACTTTGACGTGGGCCACTGCCGAAGAATCGGCCAGTCTGACGGTCGACCTGCCTACGAACAAATTCTCGATCCTGCACCGGACTGCGGCAGGAGAAGAACAAATATTTTAGTAAAATGACGAGAGCCAAGGAGTGATGACTGTGACGATAACATTTGATGAAACAAAAAAATATTTTCATTTACAGAACGAAGCCGTGAGCTATGTGATCGGACTGGAAGAAGAAAAATATGTGTCCCATCAGTACTGGGGGAAACGGATCAACAGCTTTTCGCAAGTGGCGGATTATCCGCGTCAAGACAATGCTTTTGCGCCCAATCCGTTCGAGGTGCCTGGCCGTGTGTTTTCGCTGGCAACTTTGCCACAGGAATTTCCGGGTAACGGCAGCGGCGATTTCCGCGAATCAGCATTCGAGTGCCAGTATCCGGATCAAACGACTGTCAGCCTGCTGACCTACAAGAGCCATGAAATCGTGACAGGCAAACAGCCGCTGCAAGGGTTGCCGCAGACTTATGAGACAAAGGAAGAGCCGGCGGACACGCTGCTGCTGACGATGGAAGATACCGTCACAAAAGTTGAAGTCGTTCTGAGCTACACCTTGTTCCGCGACTATCCGGTGCTGACGCGTTCGGCCAGCTTCCGCAACAACGGAGCCGAAGCTATCCACCTGAACAAAGCTTTGAGCATGTCCATCGATTTCCCGGATGCTGATTTTGACATGATCCAATTGCCGGGTGCTTGGGGAAGGGAACGCCAAATCGTGCGCACGCCGCTTGTCCGCGGCATCCACACGCTCGACAGCAAACGCGGGACCACGAGCCATGCCTATCAGCCGTTCGTGGCTTTGGCCGAGAAAACGGCGACGGAAGACCACGGTGCGGTCTACGGATTCCATTTCGTTTACAGCGGCGAATTCCGGGCCAATGTCGAAGTTGATACTTACGCGCAGACACGCATCCAGATGGGCATCAATCCAACGCACTTCCAATGGTATTTGCCTGTCGGAGAGGCGTTCCAGACACCGGAAGTCGTATTGGTATACAGCGAAAACGGGTTGAACGGATTGTCGCAGACGCTGCATCCTTTCTACCAGAAGCATCTGATCCGCGGCCAGCACCAATTTGCGGAGCGTCCGGTCCTGATCAACAACTGGGAAGGTACCTACTTCGATTTCACAGCCGAAAAAATCGAGGCGATGGCTGATGAAGCAGCCGCTCTGGGAGTCGAACTGTTCGTGCTGGATGATGGTTGGTTCGGCAAGCGGGACGACGATTATTCCTCGTTGGGCGATTGGCACATTCACACTGCCAAATTGCCGGCTGGGCTGAAGCAACTCGCAGAGAACATCAAGGAGAAGGGCATGCTGTTCGGTTTGTGGTTCGAACCGGAAATGATTTCCGAAGACAGCGAGCTTTATCGCGCCCATCCGGACTGGTGCATCCATACGCCCGGCAGAGAAAAGTCACTTAGCCGCAGCCAGTATGTGATTGATTTCAGCCGCAAGGAAGTACGCGACAATATTCTGGCGCAGATGATGGCAGTTTTGGATGAAGTGCCGGTCGATTACATCAAATGGGACTACAACCGCAACATGACCGAAATCGGAACCGCCGCTCCAGGCGCGTTGCCGGGGGAAGTGCTGCACAAATATATGCTGGGTCTTTATGAAGTGATGGAGGCGCTGGTGACGAAATATCCGAATATTCTCTTCGAAAGCTGCTCAGGCGGCGGCGGACGCTTCGACCCGGGTATTCTCTACTACATGCCGCAGACTTGGACCAGCGACAACACCGATGCGGTGGCGCGTCTGGAGATCCAATACGGCACCAGCCTCGTCATGCCGATTTCGAGCATGGGATCGCATGTGTCAGCCATTCCAAATCACCAAGTGCACCGCATGACTTCGATGAAGATGCGCGGGGATGTGGCGATGGCCGGCAATCTGGGCTATGAACTGGACGTCACGACGCTTTCCGAAGCCGAGAAACAGGAAATGAAGGAGCAAATCAGCTTCTACAAGGAACACCGCGGACTCGTCCAATATGGTGTCTTCCACCGTATCCTCAGTCCTTTCGAAACGCAGAACGAGGCCGCTTGGATTTTTGTGAGTCCCGAGCAGGACGAAGCGCTCTATTTCTACTACCGGGTTCTCGACCGGGCCAACCTGAAGAAGAAAAAAGTGCTGTTCAAAGGCTTGGATCCCGCTACATTCTACACCGTCAGCGGGTATGAAGGAGCAATCGGCGGGGATGAACTGATGAACCGCGGACTTTACCTGAAGGATGCCCTGCAAGGGGATTATCAGAGCGTCTGTCTGGTGCTGAAGGAAACATAATCTGTTTAAAACGAAAAACAAAAGCAAGGAACTGTCTCGAAATGAAGACAGTTCCTTGCTTTTTTCTCAGTCCAAATATTCTTTTTCGAAAGTCTTCGTGCTGCGCACGGTATCGAATTGGCGGACCAAACCTTCGATTTCTTCGCGGGAATCCCGGAATTTAGGCGGCAAGGCCAAGCGTTCGCCCAATGTCTCGTAAGGCTCCTCATCATCGATGAATCCAGGACCATCCGTCGCGAATTCCAACAGGATGCCCTGCGCGATGTTGGCGTAGAGTGATTCGAAGTAGAAGCGGTCGACATAGCCGGAGATCGGGAAGCGGTAGGATCCCATATGCGCGATCCATTCTTCCAATTCGTTGCGGTCCTTCACGCGGAAAGCCATGTGGTGGACACTGCCGAAACCTTGCTGGGCTTGCGGCAGCGAAGCGTTGTGCTCTACGATCATGCGGCCGCCGTTTCCGCCTTCGCCCACTTCGAAGAGATGGACGTCGCCGTCGGTTGCCATGTGGCGGAAACCAAGGACAGTCTCCAATACTTGCCTGTAGAAATTGAAATCAGCGATGCGGACGAAAATCGGACCCAAACCGCGGATGCCGTATTCGTTGGGAACCGGGCCTTTTTGCCAAGGAATGCCGGGAGCCACGCCGGAGTCGGATTCATCGGAAACCAACTGATAGAGCTGCTCATCGAAGTCCTGGAAATCGATCACCCGGCGGCCGAACTGCTCATAGATGCCGGAATGCGTGACGTTGTATTTATCGAAACGTTTCACCCAATAGTCCAGTGCTTCATCCGATGGAACACGCAGACCGGTCTTGAAGATTTCGTTGGTCCCTCTGACGGCTTTCGGGATGCCCGGGAAATCGAAGAAAGTAATATCCGTCCCGGCACTACCGCGGTCATCGGCGAAGAAAAGGTGATAAGTCTGGATGTCGTCCTGGTTGACGGTTTTTTTGACCAGGCGCATGCCCAGGATGTTCGTGAAGAAGGCGTAGTTCTTTTCGGCGCTGCTTGTGATGGCGGTGACGTGGTGGATTCCTCTTAATGTGTTCATGGATCGGTTCCTCATTTCTTTATGTATTCCGTTTCGTATATTCCTAATTCGAGATATATAACCAAAAAAAGAAATCAGCAATCAGCTAACTTACTGCCAGTATACCGGCGCCCAATTCAAGATGCAAGCATTTCGTCCTGGCGGCAAGAAATGCGGTGCCCCGGAGCCGTCCCGAAAGGCAAACGCAAGGCGAGCATGTATAATGAGTTTATCAAAAAACGTTTTGTGCACCACAACAAATCCAGAGTGAGATGAAAGGCAGTGATCGCATGGCAGGAAATGGATTGATGATGCAATATTTTGAATGGTATTTGGATGATGATGGTCAATTATGGAATCGCCTGAAGGAGGATGCCAAGCATCTGAAGGAATTGGGCATCACGGCTGTCTGGACTCCTCCGGCCTACAAAGGTACCGGAACGAACGATACAGGCTACGGCGTCTATGATCTCTACGATTTGGGCGAATTCGACCAAAAAGGGGCCGTCCGCACAAAATACGGAACCAAGGAAGAGTACTTGGCTGCGATCGAAGCCTTGCATGCGGAAGGGATCGCCGTCTATGCCGACGTCGTACTGAACCATAAAGCCGGCGCGGACGAGACGGAACGCTTCCTTGCTTATGAAGTGAATCCCGACAATCGTCAGGAAAAGGAGACGAAATCCTATGAAATCGAAGGCTGGACGAAATTCACTTTCCCTGGCCGCGGCGACAAATATTCCGACTTCAAATGGTCATGGGAACATTTCACCGGCACCGACTTCAACAATGAGAACGGCAAAGAAGCCATCTACATGATCAAAGGCTTCGAAAAAGGCTGGGCGGAAAACGAGAGCGTCGACAGCGAGTACGGCAATTACGATTACTTGATGTATGCGGACATCGATTACAGCCATCCGGCAGTCGTCGAAGAAGTCAAAAAATGGGCGGATTGGTACATCAAGGAAACCGGCGTCGACGGCTTCCGTCTGGATGCAGTCAAACATATCAATGACCAGTTCGTGCAGGATTTCGTGCAGACAATCCGCGCTCAGCACGGCGATGATTTTTATGTGGTCGGTGAATATTGGAAATACCGTTACGGGGCGATCAAGGAATATCTGGAAGCGACCGACTTCACCTTCGATCTGTTCGACGTTGCCCTGCACCAAAATTTCCACGTCGCATCCCAGCAAGGCAAGGATTACGATCTGCGTGAGTTGTTCAAGCAGACGCTGGTCGCCAAGAACCCGACCCATGCGGTCACCTTTGTCGATAACCACGATTCCCAGCCGGGCCAAGCCTTGCAGTCCTATGTCGAGCCTTGGTTTACGCCATTGGCATACGGCGTGACGCTCTTGCGCGAACAAGGCTTCCCGTGCTTGTTCTACGGCGATTACTACGGCATCAAGGGCCCGCATCCGGTCGATGGCCAACAAACGTTCCTGGATAAACTGCTCTATTTGCGCGCCAACCATGCTTACGGCGAACAGCGCGACTACTTCGACCACGGCAACTGTGTCGGCTGGACCCGTCTCGGCAACGAGGAGCATCCCTACGGTTTGGCTGCAGTCCTTTCCAACAGCGAAGAAGGCTTCAAGGACATGTATGTCGGCGAGCAGTATGCCGGACAGACTTTCGCGGACTACACGGGCAACCGCGAAGACAAAGTCGAAATCGGCGAGGACGGCAATGGCCGGTTCCCTGTCAATGCCGGTTCGATTTCGGTCTGGGTCAAGGAAGGCATTTCTCCGGAGGAAGCATTTGACGCGGATGCGGTGGAATAGATTGAAGCGAAAACAATAGCTGCACAATGAAGGAGGTGTCTCATGGAGGCACCTCCTTCATTGTTGGTAGAGAAGTGGTAGAGAGTGATCTTCTCCCGTGAACGGAGGCTTCGCCGTAGTTCGGACCGCATTCTGCCTATGTTCTCCGATGAAGGCAGCTTCGTCGTAGTTGAATGCGACTATTGCCGGCGTGCTCCGGTCGGAAGGTCCTTCGCCGGAGCTGCGCCCGCATTCTGAGTATTCCGGTGCCCTCCTCCGGCCAAAATACGCAACTACATGCATAAGAAAAAGGCTGCGCTCAATGAGCGACAGCCTTTTTCCATGGGGGGAGGGTAGGTTAGAACTGGTAAGCGTAATTAAGGTGATGCCTCCATCCTCTGGTTAAGGGATGGCGATCACATCTTGGGATTGCATGTCGAAGAAGTGGGACTTGCTCATGTTGAAGGCCAAATCAATGACTTCGCCTGGCGAATGGAAATCGCGCGCGTCCACACGGGAAATGAATTCAGTACCGCCGACTTTGCTGTAAAGCATCGTTTCGGCACCCAGCAACTCAGATACGACCACTTCCGCTTTGACAGCCCAAGTCGGGTTGGTGTCCAAAACGATCTGCTCACTTTGGATGTCTTCCGGACGGATGCCGAAGATCAATTCTTTGCCGTTGTAGCCGCGTTCTTCCAGGACTTTGCGTTTTCCGGCCGGCAAGGTCAGTTTCAGGCCTTCGCCGTTCGTGATGACGCCATCCTGCAACGTAACGTTGAAGAAGTTCATGGCAGGCGAGCCGATGAATCCAGCTACGAAGACGTTCACTGGCGTATCATAAACTTCTTTCGGGCTGCCGATCTGTTGCACAAAGCCGTCCTTCATGATGACGATGCGGTCCGCCATGGTCATCGCTTCGGTTTGGTCATGGGTTACGTAGATAGTTGTCGTGTTCAAGCGACGGTGCAATTTTGCGATTTCAGCACGCATGGCCACACGCAATTTTGCGTCCAAGTTGGATAAAGGCTCATCCATCAGGAAGACTTTTGCATCACGCACGATTGCGCGACCCAAGGCGACACGCTGTCTTTGACCACCGGACAGGGCAGCCGGTTTGCGGTCCAAGTATTCCGTCAAGCCCAGGATGTCCGCTGCGTTATCGACACGCTTCTTGATTTCATCTTTGCTGTACTTTCTCAATTTCAGACCGAAAGCCATATTGTCGAATACGGTCATATGCGGATACAGGGCATAGTTCTGGAATACCATCGCGATATCGCGGTCTTTTGGCGCTACATCGTTCATCAAGGTATCGCCGATGACCAATTCGCCTTCGGAAATGTCTTCCAGGCCGGCGATCATCCGCAGTGTCGTTGATTTTCCGCAACCGGAAGGACCGACAAAGACGATGAATTCGCGATCTTGGATATGCAAGTTGAAATCTGTCACGGAATAATTTGGGGAATTGTCATATTTTTTATGGATGCTGTTCAACTGGATCTCTACCATTTATTTGTACCTGCCTTTTGATTTTTTTTGGTTTTCTTTGATGTCCTTATCTTATTTGAAAGCGGATTCCATAACCACGGGAAACTGCCCAAAAAAGGCGCCGGGTTTTTGTGCACTTTGCCGAAGGCGCTTTCCTTGTACGGAAAGCATTTAGAAAAACCTCAGGAATTGGTCATGAAAAAGTCTTAATTCCTTGCTATAGTCTGCATAACGCTCGCTCTGGCAGCGTCAACAAAGGGCAAGTGCACAACTAAACCGTGAAAAACCGCCGTTGTTTTGGTAAAATGGTTCTTTGATGCAGGACAGATCGATAAAGCGATACTAGAGAAAAAGGGGTTTTCATCCATGAACAAAAGAGGGTTTGAAGTCATCAGCAGTTATGCCGATAAAAACATCCAATTGCCCAAACGTGCAACGAAGCATGCAGCCGGATACGATTTTGAAGCAGCCGAAGAGATTGTGTTGCCGGCAATCTGGAAGACGGTCGTGAAAAGCGCGGGGTTGCAGCTTGGGGAACTGTTCGGGAGCGACAACGATGAGGCGATCGAAAAGAAAGAGCAGCTTTTGCGTCCGCTTTTGGTGCCTACCGGGATCAAAGCCTACATGCAGGAAGACGAGTACCTACAATTGACGAACCGCTCCAGCAATCCGCTGAAAAATTTCATCGTGCTGCCGAATGGCGTGGGCATAGTCGATGCGGATTACTACAATAACGAGGGCAACGAAGGCCACATCTACTTCCAGTTCCTGAATTTCGGCTTGCGCGACAAAGTCATCCGCAAGGGCGACCGCATCGGCCAAGGCATCTTCCTGCAGTTCCTGAAAGCCGACCAGGATGAAGCGGAAGGATCGGAACGCACAGGCGGATTCGGCTCGTCAGGCCAGGCCTAAAAAGAAAAGCCGAATCCGCGGGTATTTGCGTATTGTTATACGTAGAATAGGCTTTTTGTGATAAAATAAGATAAGTTGGTTCACACTTGAAGGAGAGATTCATTTGGCAAAGAAAAATGCAGTGAAATACGTTTGTCAGGCTTGCGGATACGAGTCGCCGAAATGGCTGGGACGCTGCCCGAACTGCGGCACTTGGAACCAAATGGAGGAAGAAAAGGAAGCGACGAAAGCCGTGAAGCAACAGCAACGTTCCAATTTCAGCGGGAACGTACCTGAAGCGATCGCCATCCAGGACATCAAAACCGAGAACCTGCCGCGCGTCAAAACGCAGATGGAAGAAGTCAACCATGTGCTCGGCGGCGGCATCGTGCCCGGTTCGCTGATCCTGATCGGGGGCGACCCGGGAATCGGCAAGTCCACCTTGCTGCTGCAGGTTTCGGCGCAGATCAACCAAGGCGGTCACCGCGTCCTGTACATCTCCGGAGAGGAAAGCGCGAGTCAGATCAAATTGCGGGCGGAACGGCTCGGCGTCAAGGGCACCGATTTCTACATCTATCCGGAAACGGATATCGACGCAATCCGTAGCACGATCGAGCGGATCAAGCCGGAGTTCGTCATCGTGGACTCGATCCAGACGATGATTCATCCCGACAACACGAGCACGGCCGGCAGCGTCTCGCAAGTGCGCGAATGCACCGCCGAATTCATGCGGATCGCGAAGAGCAACGACATCGCCATCTTCATCGTCGGACACGTGACGAAGGAAGGCGCCATCGCCGGGCCGCGGATGCTGGAGCATATGGTGGATACGGTGCTGTATTTTGAAGGCGACCGGCACCATGCCTTCCGGATCTTGCGCGCCGTCAAAAACCGTTTCGGCTCGACCGACGAGATTGGCGTTTTCGAGATGATTGAGGGCGGCCTGCGCGAGGTGCGGAACCCTTCCGAACTGTTCCTGGAAGAGCGGCTCGCCGGAGCATCCGGATCGGCAGTCGTTGCCTCGCTCGAGGGCACGCGCCCGATTTTGGCCGAGATCCAATGCCTGATCACGCCGACGGTCTTCGGGAATGCCCGCCGGACTGCTAGCGGCTTGGACTACAACCGGGTCTCGCTGATCATGGCCGTGCTGGAAAAACGGGCGGGTTTGCTGCTGCAGAACCAGGATGCCTACTTCAAATCGACAGGCGGCGTGAAGTTGGATGAGCCGGCCATCGACTTGGCCGTGGCGGTCAGCATCGCCTCGAGCTACTGGGACAGCGAGACTTCCGCGACCGAGTGCTTCATCGGCGAAATCGGCCTGACCGGGGAAATCCGCAGGGTGAGCCGGATCGAGCAACGCGTCAATGAAGCGCAAAAGTTGGGCTTCACAAAGGTATATCTGCCGAAGAACAATATGGCCGGCTGGAAGCATCCGGAAGGAATCCAGATCATACCTGTCGCAACGCTACAAGAAACGCTGCGCAAAGTATTTCCGAATAAAAATTGATGGAAAAGGAAAGAGAGGGAAGCCTTTGAAACGGAAAATCATTACGGCCGTCTTCCTGATGGTGGGCGGCAGCGCTGGTATCACAGCACTGCCTTACCTGTGGGAATTAGCGGGCATACGAAACAATCTTTTCAACAATGTTTTTGTTAATTTTGGGGTTGGAGCACTTATATTTTATTTATTGTCATTCTTATTGATGAAATTGATTTTGGACATCATCCAAAAGATAGAAAATTATTTCAGCACCTTATCGGTCAGCTACATGCTGTTCGGTTCGATCGGAACGATCATCGGGCTTGTGTTGGCTTGGCTGATCGGCATCCCGTTGACATCATTGAGGATTCCGGTCATCAACGATGTATTGCCGGCTATCCTGTCCTTGATATTGGCTTACTTGGGATTCCGCGTGGGGACGACCCGGATCGAAGAATTCCGGAAACTGTTCGCACCGAAACCGAAAAAGCAGGAAGAAACACAGATGCTTGACCGCAAAGCGGATGATACTTTCCGCAAATACAAGATTTTGGATACGAGCGTCATCATCGACGGACGCATCTACGATATCGCCAAAACCGGCTTCCTGGAAGGCGTCATCGTCATCCCGAACTTCGTGTTGCGCGAGCTGCAGTATATCGCGGATTCCTCCGACAGCCTGAAGCGCGTCAGGGGCAGACGGGGATTGGACATCCTGAACAAACTCCAAAAAGAAGAGGACATCGTCGTGGAAAGCTACGACGGCGAATTCGAAGAGATTCCTGAGGTCGACAGCAAGCTGATCCGTTTGGCGAAATTGATCGACGGGATTGTCATCACGAACGACTATAACCTGAACAAAGTCTGCGAGTTCCAGAATGTGCCGGTGCTGAACATCAATGCCTTGGCCAATGCCGTGAAGCCGGTCGTCATACCCGGCGAATACATGGTCGTCACCGTCATCAAAGTCGGAACGGAACGCAACCAAGGGGTGGCCTATCTGGATGACGGCACGATGATCGTCGTCGAAGATGGACAGCATTACATGAACGAGACGATCGAAGTCGTCGTCACAAGCGCCTTGCAGACGGCTGCCGGCCGCATGATTTTTGCCAAGCCTGCGCATTCACAAAAAGGCATCAAATAGGAAATCCAGCACGACATAACCAGCTTTAAAGAAAAGGGGATACTTCATATGACAAAGAAAATCCGCGTACGTTATGCACCAAGCCCAACCGGTAACTTGCATATCGGAAACGCTCGTACCGCATTGTTCAACTACCTGTTTGCCCGCCATAACGACGGCGAGTTCATCATCCGTATCGAAGACACGGACCAAAAACGCAACCTTGAACACGGCGAAGAAAGCCAACTGCAAAACTTGAAATGGTTAGGGATGGACTGGGATGAAGGTCCGGACAAACCAGGCAAGGTCGGCCCGTACCGCCAATCCGAAAGACAGCATATCTACGATCCGTTGGTCGATCAATTGCTTCTTTCCAACCGCGCCTACAAGTGCTACTGCACCGAGGAAGAATTGGAGACAGAACGCGAACAGCAAAGGGCACGCGGCGAAATGCCTCATTACGGCGGCAAATGCGCAAACTTGACGCCTTCCCAACAAGCTGAAAAAGAAGCACAAGGCATCACGCCGGTCATCCGTTTCCGTGTGCCGATCGAAAACACCTACACCTTTGACGATATCGTCAAAGGGCCGATCACATTCGAAGCCAGCAGCGTCGGCGGAGACTACATCATCCGCAAACGCGACGGCTTCCCGACCTATAATTTTGCGGTTGCCGTGGACGATCACATGATGGGCATCACCCACGTCCTGCGCGGGGATGACCATATCGCCAATACACCGAAACAAATGATGATCTACGAAGCATTCGAGTGGAAAATGCCCACTTTCGGACACATGACGTTGATCATAAACAGCGAAACCGGCAAGAAACTGAGCAAGCGCGATGAAACGATTCTGCAGTTCATCGAACAATACAAAGACTTGGGCTACCTGCCTGAAGCGATGTTCAACTTCATCACGCTGTTGGGCTGGTCACCGGTCGGAGAAGACGAAATCTTCTCGAAAGAGGACCTGATCAAGATGTTCGATCCGGAACGCCTGAGCAAATCGCCTGCCGCTTTCGACCAGAAGAAACTGGAATGGATCAACAACCAGTACATGAAGAGCGCCAACCTGGATGCAATCGTTGCTTTGGCTGCCCCTCACTTGGTGGCTGCCGGCAAATTGCCGGAAAACCCGAGCGAAGCCGACAGCGAGTACGCGAAAAAGCTGATCGGTCTTTACCACGAGCAAATGAGCTATGCCGCTGAGATCGTTTCCCTATCGGAAATGTTCTTCGCTGATGAACTCAATCTGGATGCAGAAGCGCAGGAAATCCTGGCTGCCGAAACAGCGCCGGTTGTGCTTGCCGCATTCAAAGAACAATTGCTTGCCATCGAGCCTTTCGAAGAAGCCGAAATTTTGGGCGCCATCAAAGCAGTCCAAAAAGAAACCAAGATCAAAGGCAAGAACCTGTTCATGGCCATCCGTGTCGCCGTCAGCGGCCAAATGCACGGGCCTGAAATCGGCAAGACCATCGAAGTGCTGGGCAGAGAAAAAAGCTTGGCCCACCTGAACAGCGTATTGGAAAAAATGTAGGACCGACAAAAAAGTATAGCAAAAATGAGCTGATTCTATATAATAGATGGATAATCCAAAAAGGAGCATGAAATGACTTGAATAGATTACGCGAAACAATTCAAACCATAAAAGATCATGATCCGGCTGCAAGGAGTACGTTGGAAGTCGTTCTGACGTACCCGGGGTTACATGCCATCCTTATATATGATATCGCTCATTTTTTTTATAAGCGAAAATGGTATACCTTCAGCCGGGTGCTTTCGCATCTGGGGCGTTTCCTGACCGGAATCGAGATCCATCCCGGAGCGACGATCGGCCGGCGTCTGTTCATCGACCATGGCATGGGGATCGTCATCGGGGAGACAGCTGAAGTCGGCGATGATGTCATGATCTACCATGGCGTGACGCTGGGCGGCACCGGGAAAGACACCGGCAAGCGCCATCCCACCATCGGGAACAATGTGCTCTTGTCCGCTCACGTGCAGGTGTTGGGGCCGATCAAAATCGGCGACAATGCCAAAATCGGAGCCTCCGCTGTCGTCGTCAGCGAAATTCCGCCTGATGTCACAGCGGTCGGCATACCGGCAAAAATCGTCCGTTACCATAACCATAAGCTGAAAGACTAGAAAACAACTGAATAATCAGCAAACGAAAAAGGGCGTCAGCCCTTTTTTCGAAGCTGGAAAGGAGTGCGCAATGTTAAAAATCTACAATACCCTGACGCGCGAAAAAGAAGAGTTCCAACCGATCCAAAAGAATAAGGTGGCTATGTACGTCTGCGGTCCGACCGTCTACAACTACATCCACATCGGCAACGCGCGCAGCACCGTGGCTTTCGATACCGTCCGCCGCTACCTGGAATACCGCGGCTATGACGTGAATTTCGTCTCCAACTTCACCGACGTGGACGACAAGATCATCCGCGCCGCAAAAGAGTTGGGCATTTCCGCGAAGGAAGTCGCCGAAAAGTTCATCGCGGCCTTCCATGAAGACACCGCAGCGCTGCATGTCGAAAAAGCGACGCTGAATCCGCGCGTGATGGAAAACATCCCGGACATCATCGCCTTCATCGGCGAGCTGATCGAAAAAGGCTATGCCTATGAAGCTGACGGGGATGTCTACTACCGCACCGGCAAGTTCAAGGACTACGGCAAACTGAGCGATCAATCGATCAAGGACCTGATCGTCGGCGCCAGCGAACGCTTGGACGCGGAAGAGAACGTCAAGAAAGAGGATCAGCTTGATTTCGCGCTTTGGAAAGCAGCCAAGTCGGATGAAGTCTCTTGGGAATCACCTTGGGGGCCGGGACGCCCGGGTTGGCACATCGAATGCTCGGTGATGGCGACCAAATATTTGGGCGATACCATCGATATCCACGGCGGCGGCCATGACCTGACTTTCCCGCACCACGAGAACGAGATTGCGCAGAGCGAAGCCAAGACCGGCAAAACGTTCGCGAACTACTGGATGCACAACGGCTTCGTCACGATCGGCGAGAGCGCCGAGAAGATGAGCAAGTCGCTCGGCAACTTCGTGACGGTGCATGATATCCTGAAGGAAGTCGATCCGCAGGTGCTGCGTTTCTTCCTCGGAACAGCGCACTATCGCCGTCCTGTAAAGTACAGCGACAAAGCCATCGAAGAAGCCAAAATCAACCTCGAGAAGGTCAAAATCGCCTATCAGAACGCCCACTACCGCCTGCAGGATGCCACTGAGGCACTGCCGGACGATGCCGAAAAACTGGCTATGTTCCAGAATCTGCAGGAACAATTCATCGCCGAAATGGACGACGATTTCCAGGCGGACAACGCCATGTCGGTCGTTTACCAGTTCGCCAAGGAATTGAACATCTACGCGGAAGGCGAAGCCGTTTCCGCAGCAGTCATCACCGAGGCTCTAGCTTTGTACAAGGCGATGGTCGGCGTCTTCGGCGTCGTGCTGGGGGAAGAGGCCTTGTTGGATGATGACATCCAGACGCTGATCGATGAACGGACACAAGCCCGAAAAGACAAAAATTTCGCCCGCAGTGATGAAATCCGCGATTACCTGAAGGATCAGGGCATCATCCTGGATGACACTTCGCAGGGCACCAGATGGAGAAGAGCATAGTGACAGAACAGAATTGGAGTTTATTGAACGGTCTCGCTTTGGCCTACGTCGGCGATGCCGCTTATGAGACCTATATCCGAACGCATTTATTAGAAAAAGGACACACCAAACCCAACCAACTCCACCGTCGCGCGACTTTTTTCGTTTCCGCCAAGGCCCAAGCGAAGCTGATGCATGCGATGCTGGCCAAAGAGGGCTTCCTGAGCGAAGAAGAAATGGACATGTACCGTCGCGGCCGCAACAGCAAGAGCCATACGATCGCCAAAAATGCGGACGTAACGACCTATCGCATCGCGACCGGCTTCGAGTCGTTGATGGGCTATCTGCATCTTTCCGGCCAGAAGGAACGTCTCGAAGAGTTGATCCGTTGGTGTATCCAAGAAGTCGAGGAAAACAATTATGAAAAATAAACCGAACCGCGCGTTCAAAGACAGCCGCAATGCACCGAAAAAGGGCAGACCGGAACCGAAACCAAGACGACGCGATGACGCAGAAAAAGAAATACCCGAAAACGAAGACTTCGTGATGGGACGCCACCCGGTACTGGAATTGCTGCGCTCCGATCGCGACGTCAACAAACTGTTCATCCAGGACGGCTTGGGCGGAGAAAAATTGGGCGACATCATCCAGCTGGCGAAGGACCGCAAAATCCAGATCCAAGCGGTGCCGAAGTCCAAATTGGACACCTTGTCCGACAATGCCGTCCATCAGGGCGTCATCGCCGCTACGGCCGCTTTCCAGTATGCCGTGCTCGATGATCTCTTCGAAGCGGCCGCCGCCAAGAACGAAGATCCTTTCTTCATCATCCTGGATGGTGTCGAGGATCCGCATAACCTTGGTTCCGTGCTGCGTACCGCGGATGCCTGCGGTGCCCACGGAGTCATCATTCCGAAGCGCCGCGCAGTCGGCTTGACGGCGACCGTCGCCAAAGCTTCGACAGGCGCCATCGAACATGTCCCGGTCGTGCGCGTAACGAACCTGCACCGCACAGTCGAAGAACTGAAGGAACGCGGTGTCTGGATCTACGCCACAGACATGAAAGGACAGGACTACCGCCAGTGGGACACAACCTTGCCATTGGCGATGATCATCGGAAACGAAGGCAAAGGCGTTTCGCGCCTGTTGAAGGAATCCGCTGACGGCCTGTTGACCATCCCGATGGTCGGCCATGTCCAGAGCCTGAACGCCGGCGTTGCAGCCGGACTGATGATGTACGAAGTTTTCCGCAAACGCCACGTTTGATCCGATTCGTAGCGTCTGCGTACCAGAAAAAGCGAGGTGAAGACCATGTTGAAGAAAGAAATCCTGATAGTGGACGGCTACAATATGATCGGCGCCTGGCCGGAACTGGTGAAGCTGAAGAACCAGGACCTCATCGAAGAGGCCAGGGACCAACTGCTGCAGGCGCTGTCCGATTATCAGAACTATGAAGGGAATGAAGTCTGGTGCGTCTTCGACGCCCAGTTCGTACCCGGCATCACGAAAGAATACTCCAAATACCGCGTGAAGGTCATCTTCACCGCCCAAGGGGAGACCGCCGACACCTACATCGAAGGCGTCGTCAAAAAGCTGCGCAACGTGCTGACGGAAGTCTACGTCGCCACCAGCGACCTGGCCGAACAGCAGCTCGTCTTTTCGAAAGGCGCCCAGCGCATCTCCGCCATGGAACTCTACAAGGATATCAAGCGCTCCAAAAAAGCCTTGGAGACCGAAAGCCGCCGCTTCCGCGACCAACGCCAGCGCGGCACCTGGTCGGATGACCAACTGGAGATCCTGCGGGAGATCTATAAGGATATGCTGGAGTGAAGGCAATCTGATAGTGAACAATACAAAGAAGAGGCCGCTTCGTTTAATTACGAGGCGGCCTCTTCTTTGTGGAATTGAGTTTACAATAGCGGCCCCGAAATCCGTCCTCAACTCCGGAGAAGGGACCGCCCACCGGAGTCAGTACCCCACAATAAGCCTTAACTTCTGTGAAGGCGGTGTCATCGGAGTAGGCAAGCAAAATATGGGCCAAACTCCGGCGAAGCCTCCGTTCGCCGGAGGAGAACAATGCAGATTTTGATTACTATGTTGGGTATAGCACATCATGCTTGTAGTGAAATAGGAATCAAGCAGGAACGGATTCATCTCACACTTCGGTCCTATCATTTTGTCACATTTGATAAGTATCAAAATCAGTTGCTATCCGGGTATAGGTTTCGGCAGCTAATTTCCAGCCATCTTCCGTCTTTGTGAAGACTTCCGAGATGACAAAAGGATTTTGTACTTCATTTCCCCCGATGACGGCGGTCAGGACAAGTTTTTTGAAAATGATAGCGGTGCTGCCGTAGTCCTCGACGTATTCCTCTGCAATCTCAACCGCTTTAAAGAGGAAGGCTTTTTCATTAAAAACTGCCAGCTCACCTGTCTTATCAAAGGTGATCCCCATATGAACAAAGTGCGCGTTGTCTGCAATTAAATCCACCACTCTGGTCATATCATTTGCTTGCTTTGCATCCCAAATTTGTGCGGAAATGCGTTGAACATCTTGTGTCATAATCATTCTCCTTTATTTAGTACGAATAATCATGATCAAGAATTGCCTTTATTCTTAATCATGATGATAAGCTTATCTTAAACCCTGAAGTGAAGACCATAGCAAGGGTTTTCTCATTTTTAACAGTATTTTTCTCTTGTGCACTCAAAAAGTGTGGACGATTCATTTCTGTCAGCGTCATGGCGGATAGAGAATGTTGGTACAAAAATGTAAAGTTGGGACCGACAAATTTGTAAAATTAGATTGGCAAAAACGTAAAATTCAGGACGACACTTTTTAACTGAGACGGTATATGTTGGATATGTTCGCTTTGGGTGAGGTATACTGTATAGAGGATTTAAATAATTTCTCGAGGATGCAGAAAGTGGGTAATGCTATTGAAAAAACAAACGAAAAAAATGATTGCTCCAATAGTGATTACAGTTTTGGTCATTTCCTATTTTATATTCTACATGTGGCTGGGACTGGCTAGTTCGGGTGACATCCCTTTGCTGATGAAAATACTGTTGCTCGTTGTCCCCAGCGGATTGATTGTGCTAATGGTGTACTTGTTAATTGAAAGAGTGAATGAAATCAAGGAGGATGATGACGATGATCTTAGTAAATACTGATTATATAAGCGGAAAAGAATTTGAAATGTTGGGACTGGTTAAGGGGAGTACGATTCAGTCCAAAAACTTAGGGCGCGATATTTCACAAGGGCTTAAAACGCTAATTGGTGGGGAGCTCAAAGCCTACAACGAAATGATGAATGAGGCCAGGGCTCTAGCAACAAAGCGGCTGGTTGACGAAGCGACTGCATTAGAGGCGGATGCAGTTGTAAACATTCGGTATGCTTCCTCTGCAATCATGCAAGGCGCAGCTGAGGTGATCGTATATGGGACCGCTGTTAAATTTAAATAAAATGACACAGGAACGCAAATGACAGCTTTCATAAGAACACTAAGAAGAGGTCGTCTCATTTTCGAGACGGCCTCTTCTTTGCGCTTAGCGTCGGCTTTTTGAGCGGGAAATTCGCCATCCGCTCGAAAACAAGCTACTTGGCAATGTCCTTCCGATAGTCGCTAGGCGTTACGCCCCTCTCTTTTTTGAACACCTTCGTGAAGTAATTATAGTCAGGGATGCCTACATAAGCGGCAATATCTTGAATGCTCATAGAACTGGAGTCAAGTAATTTTATGGCTTCATTGATGCGTAATTGGTTAATGTATCGAATCACAGTAGTTCCTACTTCTTTTTTGAACTGGCTGGAAATGTAGGGAGCGGATAAGTTGAATTTCTCGGAAATACTGTTCAGCGTCAAGGGTAAATTCAGATTGAATTCAATATAATCCAATATTTTCCTAACGGATAGAGAGTAAGTATTTCTGGATTTATTTTGCACAAGTAAGCAATATTCCCGGATCATTTGTTCATATAATTTATTTAAAGCACTTTCTGAGGTGGTAAGTTCAATCATATGCAGAAACTTACTTGATATTTCATGTAAGTATACAGGATGTATTTCATTTCCTTCAACAGCCTTACGAAACAAAGTGTTTGCTGAAGTCAAATGGGATTTTTGATCTCTGAGTGTGTTTTTTAGGCGAGGTTCAATAGGCGAACTCATGAACCGCTCTGCTGCCACTAATGCTTTTTCCCAATCCCCATTACGAATGTGGCTGAGAAGCTCTTTTTCTATCTTATAACGATCAAATACAGCGTCGAAATAAGCTTCAAAATTATCTTTAGGAGTATAAATATAATGATCTTTACTCGAATTCGAAAAATCATGATAGTTGATGGAAAACGGAGTGATGTCCTCTTTATTAATATAGGAGACGATATTTGAAATGATTGAAATAAGATGCAAGTTATTGTCTATCTGAGGAATCCCGAACAGGAATCCTTTTATATTTTGGATATCTGCTGCAGTCAGGTGATTGTTTTCAGTGATTTCATGCCAATAATCATCATTAATCGGATTGTTGAAATAAGGACCTATGGCAACGATATCCTGTTTATCCACGAACGGAAAGAAAAAAATATAGTTGATTGAATAATTATCCGTTACAAAATAGAAAGTGTTTTTTTCCATAGTCAACAGAAACTCCTGCACTTGTCTGTACAAATTTTCAGAATCTTCGAGACTTTCTCGGAGAGATTGGTCAAAAGCGGATAGATTAGGGTATGGAGCTATGAAATAATTAAAATTTAAGTGCAGTGTATCCGAGAGAAGCTTTGTAATAAAATCGATCGTTGATGAATTCATTTCATTTCTCCTTAAAATCAAACTGTAACAGTAGTTTACTCCAGAATAGGGGATAAATAAACAAAAAAAGAAAATCACCTTAAAAACGTGCTAATTGAAACCGTTTTATTCTAATTGGATAGAAAATAACATGCTATAGTATGGGAAATAAATGAATAATAGGTGATTAGATAAATGATAACCAATCTTAAGGGAATGCCGTATGGGTTAGCGGATAAAGACATTGAGTGGGTAGAAGACACAATAAACAAGATGTCGATTGAAGAGAAAATTGGACAACTTTTTATTGTTTTGGGTAAAAGCAGTAATGAAGAATACATCAGAAACTTAGTGGAGAAATACCATATAGGGGGAGCTCGCTATACTGAAAGGGATCCTCTTAAAATCTTACATCAAAATCGAGCGTTCCAGAAGTACAGTAAAACGCCTATGTTTATTGCAGCAAATTGCGAGGATGGCGGTAGCAGTCTCTGTCAAAACGGCACACAAGTGGCAACACAAGCGCAATGTGGAGCGACTGCTACTCCGGAAGCTGCGTATCAAATGGGAAATATCGGTGGCATAGAGGCTACCGCCTTGGGGTGCAACTGGACCTTTTCTCCGATCGTGGATATTCTCTTTAATTGGCGCAACACGATCGTGAATACGAGATCTTTTGGAAATGAAGCGGACCAAGTTTTGGAATTGGCAAAAGCAAACATTAAAGGCTTAAAAAACAGCAATATGCTGGCAAGTGCAAAACATTTTCCGGGAGATGGCGTTGAAGAAAGGGATCAACACCTGGTGATGGGGATCAACAATCTGACATGTGAAGAATGGGATGCCAGTTTCGGCAAGGTCTATCGGTCACTCATAGAAGATGGACTGGAAACGATTATGATCGGACACATTGCACTTCCTGCATACAGCAGAAAGTTACGGCCAGGCATCCTGGATGAAGACATTATGCCGGCTACATTGGCGCCTGAAATCACAACTGATTTATTGAGAAAACAATTAGGTTTCCAAGGTCTGGTAGTGACCGACGCTTCTCATATGGGGGGGTTGCTGAGTGCGAAACCAAGGAACGAACAGCTTCCATATGCGATTGCGGCGGGATGCGATATGTTTTTGTTCATGCATGATGAAGAAGAGGATTTCCGATACATGCTGGATGGTTATGAAAAAGGCATCATTTCTGAAGAGAGATTACAGGAAGCACTTGAACACATCATAGGGATGAAGGCAAAGCTAGGATTGCATAAAATGAAAGCGGAGTCTTTGGAAGAAGCTACGGCGAAATTGGAACAAATTGGCAGTGAAGAGCACTTGGCAGTGGCAAAAGAAATTGCGGATGAAAGCATTACGCTTGTCAAGAATACGCAAAAACTACTGCCGATTGATGTATCCGATAAAAAGAGAGCCATGTTGTATTTTCTTGAGAGCGCCCCCGTTTCCTATGCGGATGGGACAGACAAAACCAAGAAAATCGTGGTTGAAGAACTGGAAAAAGCTGGATTTCAGGTTGACGTGAATGACTCGTTTTATGATCTTGAGCAAAGAGAACGCTCATCATTCAATAAATTTAAAATTATGGGTATGCCAACAGTGGAATCATTCAAAGAAAAATATGACGTCGTTTTTGTGTTCGTGCATATGAAAGGCTATGCCCAAGAAAATAATGTACGGGTGAAATATTCAGCGCCCCATTCCAATGAATTACCTTGGTGGATCAATGAAGTTCCTACGGTTTGTGTTTCTTTAAGTTATACAAACCATCTGTACGATTTACCTATGATGAAAACTTTCATCAATGCTTATGGACCGACCAGACAATGTATTCAAGCTACTGTTGAGAAGATAACTGGTCAGTCGGAATTTAAAGGTAAATATAATGAAACCGTGTGGTGCAACAGCTGGGACACTAGATATTGATATAGAAAGGAAGTTACAGAAATGTCCAAAAAAGGAGAAACATTGCTGGAAGTAAAAAATATGTTTAAAAGCTTTGGGCCGACGATTGCATTAAAAGGTGTAAATCTAACTGTAAAAAGAGGACAAATCCATGGTCTGGTCGGAGAAAATGGGAGCGGTAAGAGTACTGTGACCAGTATTGCATCGGGATTACAAGATTCTGATAGTGGTGAAATGTTTTACTTGGGGAAAGAGTGGAACCCTGAAAGCATGATTTATGCACGTGAGCAAGGTATGAGCATGATTCTTCAGGAAGCAAATACGATCAGTGATGTAACTGTGGCAGAGAATTTATTTGCTGGAAAAGAAGCAGAATTCACTAACTTGGGTATGGTTTCCAAAAAGAGAATGGTTCAAGCAGCGGATGAACTCTTGCAAAAATTTGGTATCGAGCACATCAAGGGCGGAGACAGCATAAACAGATACAGCTTTGAAGATCGAAAATTGATTGAAATCTGCCGTGCAGTAACGGATGATACACAGCTGTTAGTTGTTGATGAAACAACTACAGCCTTAAGTCATATCGGTAGAGCATTGATTTACAAACTCATCAACAAAATGGCGGCTGAAGGAAAAGCGGTCATATTCATCAGTCACGACATGGATGAAATCATTGAAGTTTGCAATATTTTGACGGTATTGAGGGATGGAAACATCATAGGGACGTTAGAAAAAGCAGAGATGGATCCCAAAAAAATCCGTTATATGATGGTAGGGCGGGAAATTGGAGAAGCTTACTACAGAGAGGACTACGATCCATCCCACTCTGGTGAAGTTGTATTGGAATTTAAGAATGCATCCTTTAATGAAATAAAAAACTTTAATCTGAAGTTGCATAAGGGTCAAATCTTAGGTCTGGGCGGATTATCAGGTAGCGGCATGCGTGATGTAGGGAGAGCAGCTTTTGGATTGGAACGGCTGAAAGAGGGCATCATCGAGTGTAAAGGAAAACCTATCGAAGGCATTATGTCCGCAATCGACAATAATATGGGGTACATCTCAAAAAATCGCGATCGAGAAGCTCTAATTGGAGAAGGCTCAATTCGAGACAATATCATTATGCCAAGTATTCGAGGACTGTCCGGAAAGATGATGTATTTATCAAAAAAAGCATCCACAAGAGTTGCCCAGGAACAAATTGATGCTTTCAGCATAAAATGCAACAACGAGAACCAATACGTTTCGACGTTATCTGGCGGCAATAAGCAAAAGGTTTCCTTCGCAAAATGGATGGCAAAAGACAGCGACATCTTCATCATGGATTGTCCGACTCGCGGTGTGGATATTGGCGTTAAACAATTTATGTATCAATTGATTAGCCAAATGAAAGCGGATAATAAGGCGATATTGATGATCAGTGAAGAATTGCCGGAACTGATTGGAATGTGCGATCAGATAGTTATCATGAAAGATAATGAAGTGAGCGCCAGCATTACACGGGATAAGGATCTGAAACAGACAGATATCATTGAATACATCATTTAATGGCGTCTTTTGGAAATAACGAAAGGAGATAATTATGGAAAAACCAGCAAATAAATCGAGTGGAGAAAATCATATCGAATCGGCGGATTTTCTTGGTCTGATGAAAAAAATCAAAAAGTGGGATTGGCTGAGTATTGTTCCTTACTTAGGCTTGGTATTAATCCTGATCGTTTTTAGCTTTACTTCCAATGGGAACCTATTTGGAGCTTATAACGTCAGCATTGTGATCCAACAAACGGTGGCTTTGGCTATTGTATGTCTGGGAGGCGTATTTGTATACTCAATGGGAAATTTGGACATCTCGATTGGAGCCACAATCGGTCTCTGCACACTGATTCAAGCGATTGTTTTAAATGCCACAGGAAATCTTTTGATAGCGTTTATGGCCGCCTTGCTCTTAGCGCTGTCTTTTGGATTAATCAATGGGGCGGTGAGTTCTTGGTTAGGTCTACCTTCTGTCATCACTAGTTTGTTCCTGATGTTTATCGGAACAGGCGTTCAAACGATTATAACGCTAAAAACCAATACAATCAGAACCAGCTTTGATTTTTCATTCTGGAAAAATATGTATGTTCAAATTGGAGCATTGGTAATTATGTTTTCTGTCGTGTATTACTTATTCAATTATACGCGTCTAGGTAAATATACAAGTAGTATTGGTGCAAACTTGGAATTTGCCAAGCAAAGTGGTGTGAATGTATTCAGAAACAAAATATATGCGTATCTCATCATGGGAACCTGCGTAGCGATAGCGAGCCTGTTCATTTTAGCCCGGTCGGGAAGCTCTTCCCGTGTCACGGGTGCAGGGTATCATATGGATGTTATGGTGGCGTTGATCCTCGGCGGAATGCCTTTGTCAGGAGGAATGAAGAGTAGAGTTAGTGCTGCTCTGATCGGTTCATTTTCCTATATTCTTTTGACAAATGGTCTTACGCTATCTGGGGTTGCTGCAAGCAACGTTCCGCTGGTAAAGGCATTGATCTTTGCGGTCATCGTGATCATAACCAGCCGCAAGAAAGGAGTCGTGTTACCTAGATAAGCTGCCTCTATTCAATGTGTGGAATGTTTCATAAAAAATATATCAGGAGATGATCAGGATGAAAAAAATGATAAAACTACTTATGAGTGCAACAATGTTATTAGGCTTGGCAGCATGTGGTGGAGCAGGAGAACAACAAGGATCTGACTCGACTGCGGCAGGCAACAGTACAGCTGAACAAGCGTCATTTGATTATGCGGATGTAAAGATTGGCGTACTCGGTCATATGCAGAGCGGAGAGACGCTCGATGCACTGACCGTGTATATGGATGCTCTGTCGGAGGAAGTGGGTTTCTCATATGAGTATGTCGTAGGAAGCAGCTACGATGAGCAGACTAACATAACAGCTGTACAGAATTTGATTGCATCTGGAGTGGACGGGATTATTCTGGCGATAGACAGCGGAACACCGGCAATTTTGCAGGAGTGTGAGGCTGCAGGTGTATTCCTGTCTGCGTTCATCACAGACATGGATAGCAGTTTTGATGAGTTAAAGTCAAGTGACTATTATCTGGGAAATGTGAATGATGGCCTGTACGATACTTCCTCGATTGGAGAAAAAGCTGCTGAGTTAGTAATTAAAGATGGTAATACGAACGTAGGCATCGTCACCTTCCCATTACTGTACTTCCCACAAAAAAGTGCGGCAATCCAAGCGTTTACGGAAACAATTGAAAGCCATAATGACACTGCGGCCGAACCTATTGAAATCTATGAGACTCAGGAGTTAAGTTTTAGTGCATTGGAAGATACATATTTTAATAATTATCCTGAATTAGACTCTATTTTTAGCTTAGCGAGTGGTTTTGTGCATCCTACGATGGTAAGCGCGGATAAGACCGATGTTGATTTGTATACCACAGGATTTAAAAAAGATGATTTAGACGCATTTGAAAATGGCGAAATGAGAATGATGACGTTATCGAATGTCGAAGTTGTAGCCCTTCCTGTTGCGATGATCCTTAATGCTGTGGCAGAGAAACCATTTGCTGATCAACCAGAAGAAGCAGAGCGTATCGATACTTCAGTGGTTTTTGTAACCAACGATGAAGAGTTAACAGCTCTGGAGGAAAAATGTTTCTACTTCACCGCAGATATAGATCAAGCTTTCATTTCTCCGGAAGACTTCACGCAATATCTTACTTCATATAATCCAGATGCAAGTTATGAGGAGTTCAAAGAAGTACTTATGAACATGTCCATGGAAGATTTGATGGCCAAATGAGAATAGTAAGACTATTAGTCACAAGGAAATACTGGGGTGAAATTTATGAACAGTAAAACAATGGTCAGGAATATATTGATAACAATAGGCTTGCCCGTTCTGATGTTCGTGGTTATGTACACTATCACAAAATCTAATGGGATAGACTATTATGGGCAATCGGCCATGTGGAAAGCTATTTTCAGGAATTTGGGGATGGCTGTCACGATGGGCTGCGGGTTAGCCATGCAATTGCGTCATGGAAGATTTGATTTCTCGGGCGGAGCTACTATGGTGTTGGCTGGAATTCTAGGTGTCTATTATACGCAACAGTTTAATGGTGGACCGATGATGCTACTGGTACTATGTGTTGTTTTCTCAGTAATCATCAGCATGATTACTGCCACCGTATATGTCACCTCAAAATTGCCGATCATCATTTGTACCATTATGTTAGCGTTAGTATATGAAGCATTGACTCTTGTTCTTGGGGGAGGCAATGGTGTAAATATTATGGCGAATGTGGGCTTGAATATTTTTGGGAGAGAGCCCTACACAATATATATCATGGTGTTCGCCATGATTTTGTATCAAATTATTTTATCGCTTACACCTTTTGGGTATAGAGCAAAACTATTGAGACATGGTCAGCATGTCTCGGTAAACATTGGAATCAAAGAGAGAAAAAATGTTATAACAGCCTATGTTTTTTCTGGTATTTTATTTGGGCTCGCGGCAACTATCTTTGTATCTCAAAATAAAGTAGAAACATTATCCAATTTATCCTCTACAGGGATTTTGTTCAGTTACATCGCTTCTGTCTACATAGGGATGTTCCTGGGGAAACTGACACTGGAGATTGTTGGCATTACCGTTGGGGCACTAACTATCCAGTTGATGAATTATGGTTTGGGTGCAATGGGTTATGATAGCGGTGGTTGGAATAACATATTCTTTGGAATATTTATGATGACATTCTGGATCATAACCAGTAAGGCTGGTCAGATTGAGATTTTTCTATCGAACCTATCCAAAAAGAAAGAAATTGTACAGAAGACTTAATTTTTGAGGATAATACTTATAATAGGCCTGAGCATAACTCATTCATGCAGTATGCGAAGGTCTATAAGTATGTATAAACAATGATATTTCTGCGGAAATGAAGCGTATTTGAGTTTTGATAAATTAAAAAGGGTGGAGGTTTACAAATGCGGAACACTTATTCATTGAATGAGGGCTGGACATTTAAAAAAAGAGAATTCAGCTTAGAAAAAATAAAATCCAAATCTACATCTGAAGAGCTGATAAATTTACCTCATACATGGAACAACGAGGTAAATAATAGCAGAGAAGCGTTTTCCTATCAGAGAACAATCACTATCTCAGAAAATCATAGAGACGATAATCTGTATTTAGAATTTTTAGGTGCGAACAGTGTATGTAAAGTCTATTTGAATGACCTGTTTGTAGGAGAACATCGCGGGGGTTATTCGGCCTTTCGATTTGATATCACGGAATTGTATGATTGGGACAGAGAAAATACAGTGACGGTTTTTTTGGACAATAGTCAAACGACGGATGTGTCTCCTCTTAATGGAGATTTTACAATATACGGGGGTCTGTACAGACCGGTAAATCTGATTTGCGTGGGTAAAGATCATTTTTGTTTAGATTATTGGGGAACAGATGGAATCATCATCAGGAGTGAAGTCAAAGAGGATAAATCAGGTGTCGTCAAATTAGAAGTACATACAGTTTGTGCATCAGATGCTGCAGTAAGCATAAAGATACTGGATGAAGGAAATCATATCATTCATTCGGAAGCGATACCCTCGGACCAAAAAAATGTTGTCATTGAGCTGGATGGACCGAATCTTTGGGAAGGTCAAGAAAGTCCGTATTTATATACTTTAGAAGCAACCTTGCAGAAAAATGGAACGGCTGTCGATCAAATCAAGAAAACATTCGGCTTCAGAAGGTGCAACTTAACCCCTGACCGAGGCTTCTTTTTGAATGATAGACACTTGCGGATAAACGGCGTTGCCAAACACCAAGATTTTGAAGATGTGGGGAATGCCGTTAGGAACGAACACATCGAAAAGGATTTTGAGATCATAAGGGAGATCGGCGCCAATGCAATCCGGCTTTCTCATTATCAGCATAGTCAATCTGTTTATGATTTGTGCGATAAAGAAGGATATGTGGTTTGGGCTGAGATACCGATGATGTCTCTGCCTGAAAGGGAAGGCGTATTGGAGAATGCGTCCGACCAATTAACCGAGCTGGTCCTGCAAAACTGTCACCATCCATCCATTTGTTTTTGGGGCGTTCAAAATGAAATTGCCATGGATGGCGAATCCATTGCGATGTACCAGGCAGTAAATACTTTGAATGATCTTGTGCGGGAATTACTGCCTACTGCGTTGACAGCCAGTGCCAATATGTATGAAGTTAAAAAAAACAGCCAATTAAACTTTATCACTGACATGGTGGGGTATAATTTGTATTTTGGTTGGTATTATGACAGCATGCAGGACTTGAATGATTGGATTGAAAATTTCCACGCAGAAAATCCGCAAGTTTCGTTGGGTATTTCTGAATACGGGGCCGATTCTAATCTGGCTTTCCATTCTGATGCTCCAAAAGTGAAGGATTACAGTGAAGAGTTTCAAGCAATCTACCATGAACAAACCTATCCCATCATCAAGGTAAAGCCCTATATGTGGGGAAGTTTTGTTTGGAACATGTTTGATTTTGGAAGTAGCGTCAGAAACGAAGGCGGCACGAAAGGGAAAAACTGCAAGGGGTTAGTCAGCTTTGATCGTAATACTAAGAAAGATGCTTTTTACTATTACAAAGCGAACTGGTCTCAGGAACCCTTTATTCATATATGCGAAAAACGTTTTATTAATAGGGACAAAGATAGGATTGACATCAAGATATATTCGAACCTGAAACAAGTTTCTTTAATAGTCAATGAAACAGATATGGGGACCGTTGCGGGTGAAACCGTATTTTCATTTGAAAATGTTCTTTTACAGCCGGGAGAGAATAAAGTCAGGGCGTATTCCGATAGTCACGAAGACAGTGCAGTCTTCAGGAAGGTTGACGCTCCAGATCAATCTTATATTTTTGTAGATCCGAATCCTGAGATAAATGTCAAAAACTGGTTTACACAAGAACGCGGTGAGGTTGACCTTTTCCCGAGCAATGCTTATTCGGTCCTGGACACATTAGGGACTTTAATGGAAAATGAAGAGGCGTGGAATGTAGTTAAAGAATCAGCACCAGACATCGCAGAACGCTCTGTGCCTGGCGCGCCTGTCACCTTGCTATGGGTTGCGAACAAGATGAAGAATTACTTCTCTGAAGAAGCGGTTAAAGAGATCAATAATAAATTGATAAAAATTACGAAAAGCTGACAGCGAACTTTTGCTTAAAGGATCTGTCAGGATAAAAAATTAAGCGAAAAAGGCAGGAACTCACCCGGTTGCGGTGAGTTCCTGCCTTTTTCTTGTCCTTACGCTATTTTCAAATCAACCTCAAGGATATTTCCTCATCGAAACCATCTGGATCAGCACAATCGCTAAACTTGTCAAGAGAGTGACGATGGCAATGCTTTGGATGCCGGTGAACCAGGCGCTCATCAGCAAAAATATATGAGACAAAGAGTCCCTAAGGCATTCTGCATCGACGGAATGCCTTAGGGACTCTTTGTCGATCAGTTAAATGTTTGTCATCAGTTTGATTTTTTTTCGGAATGAAATACACGTGTCGCCTGTTTTAGATGGGAAACGCTTTTATACGTTCCTTTAAAAGTTGGCGGAAAATAACAATCAGCAGACTGTCGCTTTCTTCGGCAGTGATCAGCAGCTTGTCGAGTCAGGGATGTACCGAAAAGTGTTTGAAGCATAGTAACACGACTAAGGATTTATGAAACAGTGAATTTTGCCAAAAATTTTGAAGAGATAAATTCCAGATGGTGAAAATATAGCCAACTGGAATTTAGTTTTTCAAATAACAGATAACATATTTTTTATTTTTTAAATAAAACGCTTGCACAATCCCTGAGATGTGTTAAAATAAATTCGAGTTGTAAGGGTAGTTACTGTTGATGCAGGCTATACCTTAGTGAGTGTGTACTGGGAGTATACACTTGTTAAGGTATGGCCTGTTTTCTTTTGGAGGTGAGGGGATTATTGAAGATTAAGAAAATATTGAACAACAACGCTGTATTGGTCGGGAAGAACGGCAAAGACTTTATCTGGATCGGTAACGGGCTAGGTTTTCAGAAGAAGCCAGGACAAGAGGCCGATGATTCCAAAATCGAAAAAGTCTTTGTCATGCATCAGCAGAACTCGTTTGACAAGCTGTCTACGCTTCTGGAAGATATTCCGATCGCCTATGTTTCCCTTGCGGATGATGTCATCTCCATCGCCAAAACGGAGCTGACCAGGGAGCTCAGTGAGACGCTCTATGTCTCGTTGACGGACCATCTGTACAATCTGGTGAAGCTGCATAATCAGGGAATCGTGATCCACAATCGCCTGTCTTGGGAAATCAAAAAGTTTTATCCCAAGGAATTCGAGGTCGGCATGAAGGCTCTACGTCTAATTAAACAGAAATTGCAGATTGACTTGGATGAAGAGGAAGCTGGCAATATCGCCATGCATCTGATCAATGCGCAGCTCAGCGACGACTTGACGCAAATGGACGTCAAAAAGATATCTAAAAAAATTCGTGACATTCTTTCGTTGGTGAGGATGTACAACAAAATTGAGATTGACGAAACATCCTTTGCGTTCGATCGCTTCGTTACGCATCTTCGTTTTTTCTTCAAAAGGCTTGAAAATCTCGAACGAGGCGAAAAAAGTAATCCATTATTGATTCACGTGGTACAGCAATATCCAAAAGCATACGAATCGATGAAGTTGGTCGAGAAGTATTTGACGATCGATCTGAACGATGATGAGCAATTGTATTTGACACTTCATATCCAAAAGTTAATAGAGAACGGTTAGGGTTGTTACTGGTAAAGCAGGCAAGACTGAAGAAGCTAAGCAATTAGCTTTCTTGGTCTTGCCTTTTTATATTGTCAGAATACGAAAGGGGAGAAAATGATGAAATATCAAGAACTGATTGAAAAAATTCTAATTAATGTTGGTGGAAAAGAGAATATAGGAGGAGTAACGCACTGCATCACTAGATTGCGGTTTAAACTTAAAGATGAATCAAAGGCTAATACAGAAACAATCAAAAAAATTAAAGGCGTGGTGACTGTTGTACAAAGTGGTGGACAATATCAAGTTGTGATTGGAAATCATGTACCCGAAGTCTATAAAGAATTTATGCAACATGCTGGCCTAGATAGTTCGAATGAGGAGACCGGGGATGCTCCTAAAGGGCTGTTGAATAAGTTCATTGACATTGTATCGGGGATTTTTACTCCAGTACTGGGTTTGCTTGCAGCAACAGGAATGATAAAGGGTATAAACGTGCTGTTGGTATCCTTCGGGTTGATCGAACGAACCTCAGGAACGTATGCAATCCTGCAGGCAGCAGGAGACTGTTTCTTTTACTTCTTCCCAATATTTTTGGGGTATACTGCTGCAAAAAAATTCGGGTTAACGCAGTTTGTGGGTATGGCTTTGGGGGCGGCGCTTGTTTATCCCGCCATTGGTACACTGTCTGTTGGAACAGAACCGCTATATTCTTTGTTTCAAGGGACAATCTTTGAGTCCCCTGTACACGTAACCTTTTTAGGGATTCCGGTTATTCTCATGAGCTATAGCTCGAGTGTGATTCCGATAATCATCTCTACATTCTTTGGAGCTAAACTTGAAAAAATACTTATGAAGACCGTACCATCCTTGTTGAAGAGTTTCCTGGTTCCGTTACTTACTGTTATGATTATGGTTCCGTTAACTTTTATCGTAATTGGACCGATAGCTACTTGGTTAGGCGATATTTTAGGCGCCGTAGCACTGGGAGCTTATAATTTGAGCCCGATTATTGCGGGAATGGTAATCGGTGGTCTTTGGCAAGTATTAGTTATGTTTGGATTACACTGGGGCTTAATTCCAATCGCTATCAATAACATTTCAGTGTTGGGTTATGATTCTGTAATGGTTCTTGGTATGGCAACACCATTTGCGACTGCTGGAGCAGTGTTGGGTGTAATTATTAGGTCCAAGAGTAGTGACGTTCGAGTGTTGGGAATTCCAGCCTTCATATCTAGTTTGTTTGGTATTTCTGAGCCCTCGTTGTACGGTATTACACTACCCAGAAAAAAACCGTTTTATGCAACATTAGTTGCATCATCCGTTGGGGGGATGATTATGGGTTCGCTAGGAACAACGAGCTACATAATGGGTGGAATGGGAATCTTTGGAATTCCAAACTATATCAGTCCTGAAAACGGAATGGATAAAGCGTTCTTTGGATACCTGATTGCCATAGCTGTTGCATTTGCTATAAGTTTTATCCTTACAATGACTATTGCTTATGACCCATCCTATGATAAGGAAAATCCTGATACGGAAAAAGAGACAAACAAAGGGATTTTACTGGAAACTATTGGTTTTTCAGCACCAATAAAAGGAGAAATCATTCCCCTCTCTGAAATTAAAGATACTGCATTCTCCGAAGGATTACTTGGTAAAGGTGCCGCAATCATCCCTGATGAAGGCAAAGTATATGCAGTAGAGGACGGTATTGTGGAAACATTATTCCCAACAAACCATGCAATAGGGTTGAAATATGATAATGGCATTGAAATGTTGATCCACATCGGGATGGACACTGTGAATTTGAAAGGACAATATTTTGAACCTAGGGTAGTTCAGGGCGAGCGTGTGAAAAAAGGCCAACTATTATTGGAGTTTGATTTAGAGGAACTAGAAAAAAGAGGATATAACCTTGAAACACCGGTTGTCATCACAAACTCAGCTGAATACTTGGATATTGTTCCCAATACAGATAAAGAAAATAATCCTTTAATAATGTTCAGCGTAGTTGTATAGCATATAGGAAGAAACTAAATGGACTATAAAGAAATTTATCGGGAGTGAAAGAAAACTTCACTAGAGTTGCTAATTGTATGACGAATGTCAGAGTTTTATATAAGAATGAGTCGAAAATTGATAAGCAAGCAATACAAAATCTGCCAGGAGTATTTGGTCAGCTATTTTGTGGGATTGATAGCAGCTTTCTTACTGACTTACGTTGTTGGAAAAGCAAAATATTACGAGTAGCTGTTGCTGTAGTAAAAGAAAAATGATAAATGATAAATGATGGGCCTGCTGATTTGTTCTGTGTAACTAGGCCCAATTGCAACATTTTTGTGTTAAATAATAAATTTATGGAGGAGAAATGTATGCGCGCGATTATGTTGATGTTTGATACTCTATCAAGGAATTATCTGCCAAATTATGGAAATTTAAATATTAAGGCTCCTAATTTTAAGAGGTTAGAGAATTACTGCATCGCTTTTGAACGGTTCTATGGCGGTAGTATGCCGTGTATGCCGGCGAGGAGAGAACTCCATACTGGGAAATATAATTTTCTTCACCGATCCTGGGGACCTCTTGAACCTTTTGATCTATCTGTATTTGAATTAATGAACCAAAAAGGAATCTACACGCATCTGATTACTGATCATTCCCATTATTGGGAAGATGGGGGTGCTACATATCACAACAGATATAGTAGTTGGGAAGGTTTCCGTGGTCAGGAGGGAGACCGTTGGGTGCCTCGTATGCAGGCGCTGCAGAATGAAAATCATAACCCTTTAAATAAGAAGGGGATTTCTGTCACACAACATTTTGCGAATCGGACAAAGCAACTAAAAGAGGAAGAGATGTCGACAGTTAGAACGATTGATGCGGGTGTGGCATTTTTGGACCATCATAAAAATAAAGATGACTGGTTTGTCCAAATAGAATGTTTTGATCCGCATGAGCCTTTCTATGTTCCTGATAAGTATAGAACTGCGCAAGGGTGTACAGACAAGAAAGACTTTCTTTATTGGCCTGCTTATCAAGAGATTGATTCGAAGGAAATTTCAGAAGATATCAAGGATGCAAGAAATGAATATACAGCATTGATTGCTATGTGTGATTTCCATTTGGGCAGAGTGCTAGATTTTATGGATGAGAATGACATGTGGGAAGATACTATGTTGATTGTCAACACAGATCATGGTTTTTTGATTGGGGAGCATGATTGGATGGGTAAGAATGCATCTCCTATGTATGAAGAAATTGTTCACTTGCCGTTCTTCATACATTTACCAGAATATGAGGGGGCTCGCATCAGGACGGACAATATTGCTCAAACTATCGATATTGCTCCCACGTTATTGGATTATTTTGGATTGGATATTCCAGAAAACATGGAAGGGCACTCCATATTGAGGCTTATAAAAGAGAATGCAATCAATCATGAAACGATTCTGTTTGGGGTGCATGGAGGACAAGCGTGTATATATGATGGACAGTATGTGTACATGCGTGCCTCGGCAAACGAAGACAATGAGCCATTGGTTAACTATACCTTGATTCCTACAATGACTAGAGGTTTTATGCCGGCCGACAGTTTGAAAGAAATGAAACTGGTTGCAGGAATGAAATTCAGCAACGGCATTCCCGTGCTAAGAATACCAATGAATAATTATTATAATTCCTATAAACTAGTAAATCTCTTATTCGACCTGGAGCAGGATCCGTTACAAGAGAATCCAATTACAGATGAACGATTAGAGAAACGAATGATTGAGAAGCTGATCGCTAAATTAGAAGAAATCGAGGCACCTGAAGAGGAATATATCCGCTTGGGATTAAGATGATTGCATAATAGATTTCAGTTATTGGTATAAAGAGTGAACAGTTGCATGCTCCAGTTTAGCTTGATAGCAGTCTGCATGCGTTTTTCTGGGAAGAGGTGATGAAATGAAACATATATCCGTATTGATTAAACCTGCATCATCACTGTGCAACTTACGTTGCAAATATTGCTTTTATGCGAATGTCAGTTCTTTGCGAGAAGTTCGCTCGTTTGGAAAGATGAAAGAAGAAACAGCTAGAAAAATGATAGATAACATTTTCAAAGAATTAAATGATGGTGATGAGTTGACCTTAGCCTTTCAAGGCGGTGAGCCTACTTTAGCGGGGCTTAATTATTACCAAAATATTATTTCGCTAGTTTCAGGGCAAGATAAGAAAGTCTCAGTTCATTATGCCATCCAAACAAACGGCACAATAATCAATGATAATTGGTGTGAATTTTTGAAAGACCATCACTTTCTTGTGGGGCTGTCGATTGATGGTCATCCACTTCATCATGATTTAAATCGGCTGGATACGAGAAAAAGGGGGACATTTCATAGGGTGCTTCAGACTAAAGAATTGTTTGACAGCTATGAAATAGACTACAATGTCCTCTGTGTGCTGACAGAACCTCTTGCTGATGAAGCAGAGATAGTATTCCGGTTTTTGATGGATCACAATATTCGTTATGTTCAGTTCATTCCTTGTCTGGATGATTTGAATGAGAGTAATGGAACTGGCCATGCATTAACGCCACAAAAGTTCGCAGATTTTTATATGCAAATATTGGATTATTGGTTCATTGAATTAGCGAAGGGGAACTATATCAGCATCAAGCTATTTGATGACATCTTTAATTTACTGGTCCGTCACGAAATGACAGCCTGCGGGATTCTGGGAAATTGCCAAGTACAATACGTGATCGAAGCGGATGGCAGTGTGTACCCTTGTGATTTCTATGTTTTGGACGAATACCGCATGGGTTATATCCAGAACCAAACACTGCGGGACCTTTTTGAGCAGGACATTCCAAAACAATTTCTTTGTTCAAGGACGTCGCTACCGGAAAAATGCAACACTTGTCCATTCCGGTCAATGTGCCGCGGCGGCTGCAAACGGATGAAGGATGCCATGTATGTGGACGAAAAAGATTTTTGCGGCTATCAAAGCTTGTTGAAGGAGTTTGTGCCGAAAATTGATGAGATTTTGGCATTATTACAGGGGGTGACTGTTTGACCGGGATAATCTATTTTACTGTGATTGTGTTGGCCAACGCCGTTGGAGCCATCTCTGGCATGGGTGGTGGGGTCATCATCAAACCGATGTTGGACTTTATTGGGGCGCATTCCGTATCGGCTATCTCCTTCTACTCCACGGTGGCTGTTTTTACTATGTCAGTTGTGTCGACTGTTCGGCAATTAAGGACGGGCATGAAGGTCGTCTGGCACATTGTGGGTTGGATTTCAGTTGGAGCGGTCTTCGGCGGCATATTAGGGAATATATCTTTTGAACGACTAATGTATCTCCTGAGTGATGACCGTGCAGTGCAATTGATTCAGATTGCTCTGACCGTGGCTACACTTATCTTTGCTTTTTTGTATACGCGTTATCCTTTTGGGAACTACCATTTGATGCACCCGGGATGGTATCTGATTTGCGGATTGGTTCTGGGATTCTTGGCGAGCCTGTTGGGAATTGGTGGGGGCCCGATCAATGTCGCTTTGATGATGGTAATGTTCTCGTTACCAATCAAGGAAGCGACCATCTACTCGATCTGCACCATCTTTTTCTCGCAACTGGCAAAACTCATAACCATTGCCGTAACCACAGGCTTCGCTCGCTATGATATGCAGATTCTGTGGTATGTGATCCCCGCCGCAGTTTTAGGTGGTTTGGTTGGAGCGAAAGCAAGCCGGCTTTTATCCGTCAAAAAGGTTGTGTTCGTTTTTCAAGGGGTCATTCTTCTGGTTTTGGCCATCAATCTCTACAATGGGTATAAGCTATTCTGAATAAGGAGGGTCAGCCATGATTCAAGTTCCTGAGGGGCTATATGAGATCGGAACGAATGGAACAGATGGTTTCCTTGCTGATCGGGAAGGGCCAAAAATTAGTATCGATCTGCCGGGATATATGATGGATGAGACGACAGTAACGAACGCTTCATTCGGGGAATTCGTTGTCGCTACGGGCTATACAACGGAGGCGGAACGCTTCGGCTGGTCATTTGTATTTCACTATTTCCTGGATGAGGCAACCAAGAACAGGAGCCGATTGGTCCCGAACATGTCTTGGTGGTATGCCGTGGAGGGAGCGGATTGGCGCCATCCTGAAGGCCCGCTGTCATCCTTAAAAGACCGGATGGATCATCCTGTTGTGCAGGTCTCCCGTAATGATGCGGTGGCTTATTGCCAATGGGCGGGGAAACGTCTGCCTACAGAGGCCGAGTGGGAAGTAGCCGCGAAAGGTGGGACAACCCGAGAGAAGTATCCTTGGGGTACTGAACTGTTGGAAGGCAGCCAGCACCATTGCAACATCTGGCAAGGGGATTTTCCGATGCTGAACGATTCGTCAGATGGTTATGCCGGCACGGCGCCTGCTAAACATTACGATCCGAACGGCTACGATATCTATCAAATGATCGGCAACGTATGGGAATGGTGTAGCAACCCGGCTAGGATTGATTTAGCAGACTTTCAGACCAAATCCGGTAAGTATTTTTGGCAAAATTTTCAAACTGCTGATGATGGCCTGTACGCGATAAGAGGCGGCTCATTTCTTTGCCACCAGTCTTACTGCAAAAGGTATCGGATTGCGGCGCGGAATGGCAATTCTGGAATGTCGGCTGCCAACAACATCGGCTTCCGTTGCATAAAGGATCTTCTAGGATAAAAAGTTAAACAAAAAGCAAGAACTCACCCGATTGTGGGAAGTTCTTGCTTTTTTTTAGTATCGTTTTGATTTTGTCCTCGTGATTGATTTCAAGTCGGAATCAAGGATATTTCTTCATCGAAACCATCTGGATCAGCACAATCGCTAAACTTGTCAAGAGAGTGACGATGGCAATGCTCTGAATGCCGCTGAGGTTGATGACGACGGCGGCCAGGCTGGCGCCGAACGCACCGCCCAGTTGGATCAAGGAACCATTGATGCTGAGCATGAAGCTGGATTTGTTTTCGGTTACTTGGGCGATGCCGGTGTTGAGCTGCAGGCCGGTAAACCAGGCGCTCATCAGCCACATGATAATGAAGAGCACGCTTAACCACTTCGACGTTTGGAAAACAAGAATCAGCAACATCGCTGCTGTCTGAAGCACCGCCCCGAGCATCATGGACTTGGCGTATCCGATGGCATCCGATACGTGGCCGCCGATCAGATTGCCCGTGAAACTGGCAAGGCCAAGCGCAACCAAAATCAGGCTCATCAGCGGCTCGATGGAAGGGAAAAGCAGCAACAAGTAGGGCGTGGCATAGGTGTAGAAGGCATTGTACCCCATGAACATGGTCAACGTATAGGCAAGCAGCAGCAACGTTTTCCTGTCCTTAAAGAACTGCAGCTCTTTTTTCAGATTCAGTTTGGTGGACGCGTGATCCGCCTTCGGTAAATATTTCAGGAAATAGGCAAGCGACAACAGCATCATGCCATTCAATATCCAAAAAATGCTCCGCCAATCCAGGATGGAGGACAAGGCGCGCGTCAACGGGATGCCGATGACGAGCGCCAGGGAACTGCCCATGATATAGAAAGCCAAGGAACGCCCTTGCCGATCCTTGGGAGAGAGCGCCAAGATCGTCGAAATGGCCAAAACGCCATAGCTGTTGGCGGAGATCCCCATCAGCAGCCGGACAATCAGCAGCTGCACAAAATTTTGGGCATAGATGAGCGCGAAGGTCGTCAAAATTGTCGCAAACAGCATCAGCTTCAGCATCCGGCTGCGTTCGACCTTCCGGAACAGGATCAAAGTGATCGGCACCCCGAACGCGGCCCCATAAGAATACATCGTGTTCAATAGACCGGACTGGGCCACCGAAATGCCCAACGAAACAGCCACCTTGTCCAAAATGCCGCTGAAGACAAAAGCCGTCATGGCCAGCACAAAGCTCATCGCGCTAAAGACCAGTAACATCATGTTTGGTTTTTTCATTTCATTCTCCTTCGAAAAGTGATTTTTGATTGCGGTTACATCTTTTGGGAAGCTTGTTCTTCGTCAACCTACCGTCTCCGGAAAATTCCGAACATAAGCGCATTATACAGGTTAACCTTGACTCTAAGTCAAGAGATTTTTGGATAATTCCTAGTTGTCATCGTTATTCGTGGCTAAAGACTAATGATACAAAAACGTAAAATGAGGGATTCGCATATGTGAGAATCACATTATTAACGAGTCCGTAAAAAGCTACTTCAAGAATTTACCGGACATCTTTATAGAAGTTACAAAAGCCTGAATAATTCATACCTATACAAAAATGATCCATTGTTGTCAATTTTACCGAAATCAGTACTTTTTGTTACGTTTCAGATTCCAACAGGTTTAGAAATCTAAATTGCTTAGTTAAACCATGGCTATTCAGCCAAATTTGGACGCACTCGTCCCTTGAAAAGAAATCCGATTTTAAATTCGAGCCATTTCATTTACCAACAGAGTTGCTGGATATTTCCAAGGACTTGATAGAACAGTTCCTGATGGACATGATGAGAACTGAGTTTCAGCAGTAGTCTACGTCCTGTTCGAACTAGTTTACCTGCGACCTTAAAGAGGCGTAATCGGATTGTGTCCACCTGCATGCTGGCCGCTCCGCTTGTAAAACAAAGTGTACGCATAAAGTTAACGATGTTGTAAGCCAACAGGCTTACCATCATGCGTGCGTGATTCTCTAAAAATGAAGGGCTATCGGTCTTATCAAAATAGAAGCCATTCTTCGCCTCTTTGATGAAGTTTTCCATTGTGCCACGTTTGCTGTACGTCCGAAAGACTGTTTCCGCAGAGACGTTATTTGAGTAGTTGGTGATGATGTATTCATGTCGGAATAGGAGCTCGTCTGCTTCGCGTGTCGATTTGATACAAACGCGGCGTTCTTTGGACCAGCTTTTTGCTTGGTAGGATGTTGAAGAATAAACGACTTCTTTTTTATCCCAAGGATGATTGTCATCAATCTGAATAAAGCTCTCCGCCAGTTTCGAAAGGTTTCGATTTGCTTTTAAGCGGATCACAAAGAAGCTGCCATAAACTTCGCAGAGATCGTAAAGTTCCGGAGTAGCGAACCCGCTATCTCCACGGACGAGAATATTGCTGACAGGAACCACTTGGTTATAATGTTCAAAAAGCGGCTCCACAAAAGCGCCAATGCCAGTAGACGTGTAGACGTTGCCAGAACGAAGTTCTGCTTTTAAGAAATCTCCCGTCAATCCATCGAAAGCGACTAACGGATGGTAGCCATTGGTTTGATAATGCGCATTGTAATCAGTTTTCTCTTGGTTTCCATACGTATCTGAATGGGTCGAATCCAAGTCGAAAATCATTTCCGTCGTATTTCTTGCCAACCGTACCTTATCGATCATGGCTTGATTAAGCTCTTGCAGCTGAGAAATATTTTCTTCGCTTATGCGATCCCAGAATCGGGAAAGTGAAGCCTGAGAGGCAAGATTGGATTTATCCAAAACCACCTTAAAAATAGGGTCTTGCTTCAACAGGTTTGCGGAGGAATCGGTCGAATAGCCGGCGATGTTTTGATAAATCAACTGTTCCATCAAAGAAAAATTATCATGGGTATGATAGAGTCGTTTGTCCTCTATTTCCAGATGCTGTTTTGATAGGTCGGAAAAATTAAGGGAATCCATAAATTCTTTGACGAGAATCAGCCCAGAGTCGGTGGATAGATTTCCACCCGTATTTGAAACCGTCAATTTAGAGTTGAATTGTAACTTTTTTTCATGTAATGTAGCCATTGAGAGAACCCCTTTCTATGGTTGTGTTGTGGTGACTTAACCATATCAGATTGGGGTTCTTTTTGTACACCCTAAGGGTGTTTGTCAAACAAGTGAAAAATGCTGTTGCAGCAATGCTAGTAATAGCTGTTTGAAATTGTATGAATTATTCAGGAAAAGTTATAGGAAAAATAGAGATTTATTTGCATTTTCAATTTATTGTTTCAATGAACCATTAGAGGAAACGGACCACGCGTACTTATTTCAAGAGCATTTGATGTTATATGAAATAAAATCATGTGTTTAATCTTTTCACAAATCTTCGAATGTGAGAATATGTCTTTTCTTTATCTGTTCACAGAAAAACATCTAGGGAACGGGACTGTATCCTTCAAAATCTTTACGGAAGAATTCACTAAACACACAGGTGGCTCTATTCATTTTCAATATTCAGGAGTCGTCAATTTTCTCTACAAGTTACTTTCTGGAACGCAAGTGACATCGTTCATCTGCGTTGTTTTTGTGCGCCTGATATCGGTGATAACTTGGTGGTTAAAGTCCACTACAGACTTTGCAGTAGGAACTGTTAGCGAAAGACAAGGGTGTCCATCGTGAGGTGGAATCTGAAGGAAGTCGGACGCAAACACGCGTACTGAAGAACAGATTTCTAAAGTTTCAGAATCCACGTTAATAGCACAGTACGCATAATAAAATACTATTTCTCTTCTAATTTATTAGTTTTTTCTTTTGGTTTAATATGGAAAATTTAAAATAAACCTGCGGAAATGATACAACCTGCAAAATCATAGAGGGTGCAAACGCATTGTAAACGGTTTCCAAAACCTTTAAATTATTAAGTATATAAAGAGTATAGGAGGGCATATATATGCGTAAAGACTGGAATGAAGGTTGGATGTTTAGGAAATTTGATCAAGATGAAAAGAAGGAGGTTCGTTTACCACATGACGCCATGCTTTTTGAAGAAAGAACTGCTGATCAATCCTCGGGAAGTGCAGGAGCTTTTTTTTCAGGCGGAAAGTATATTTATGAGAAAAACTTCTTCGTTCCTTTAGAGTGGAAAGAAAAAGAAATTACTTTTGAATTTGAAGGTGTCTATAAAAAAGCAGTAGTAAATATAAATGGAAAAGAGGCTAATTATTGCTCGTATGGCTATCGTCCATTCTGGATTAAGGCAGATCCTTTTTTGGAGTATGGAAAAGAAAATATTATCCAAGTAATAGCTGACAACAGTGAGATGCCAAACAGCCGTTGGTACACTGGGAGTGGAATTTATCGGCCGGTTTGGATATGGGAACAAGAAAAAATACATATTTTGCCTACTGGAGTAAAAATTACAACAATTTCTATTGATCCTGCAAAAATTTTAGTTGATGTTTCTTCCACAGGAGGAATCGCGACCATTGATATTATTGATTCTGGAGAAAAGATCATAAGCGCAAAAACAGATAACGAAGGAAGGGCAGAGTTAACAATCCCCGAAGCTAAGCTATGGAGTGATGATAGCCCTCATTTGTATGAGTGCAACGTTACTTTATCACTGAATGATAGAGTTCTAGAAAAAAGATCAGTTCTTTTTGGAATTAGAAAAATTGAATGGAGCCCAAAGGGGTTGTTTATCAACGGTAAAGAAACATTATTGAGGGGAGGGTGCATCCACCATGATAATGGCATTCTAGGGGCTAAAACTTATGGAAAATCAGAATTTAGAAGGGTGAGGATTCTAAAAGAAGCAGGATTTAATGCATTAAGAAGCTCTCATAATTTTGCCTCTGAAGCTCTGGTAAAAGCTTGTGATTACTATGGAATGTATCTAATAGATGAAACTTGGGATATGTGGTATTCCAGAAAAAATAAATATGATTATGCTTTAGATTTTAAAGAAGGATACCACATTGATTTGAAAGCAATGGTAGAGAAAGATTACAATCATCCCTCAGTCATTATGTACTCAATTGGAAATGAAGTTTCGGAACCTGCTAGTCAAGAAGGACTGGAACTGGAAGAAGAAATTATTTCAATCTTGCATGAATTAGATTCTACACGACCTGTAACCTGTGGGATGAACTTAATGATTGTTTCCATGGCTGCAAAAGGGGAATTTATCTATAAAGATGAGGGCGGCAGGGATGAAAAACAACAATTGCCGAACAGTAGCAAAATGTTTAACATTATGACTTCAAAAATAGGGGTAGGGATGAATCACTCTTCAAATTCAAAAGAAGCTAATATAGCGACTTCCCCTGGTTTGGATTTATTAGATATAGCTGGATATAACTATGCATCAGGTCGATACCCGCTTGAAGGGGAAGTAAATCCAAATCGTTTATTATATGGAAGTGAAACGTTTCCGCAAGATATTTATAAGAATTGGGAAATGGTAAAAAAATATCCCTATCTTATTGGCGATTTCATGTGGACTGCATGGGATTATCTAGGAGAAGTTGGTGCAGGGGCTTGGGCTTATTCAGAAGATGACTTTGGATTTGAAAAGCCCTATCCTTGGCTATTAGCAGATATGGGTGTCTTTGATATCTTAGGTAATGATAACGGCGAAGCAGGGTATGCGTCTGTGGTTTGGGGGACAGCAAAAAAACCGTATATTGGCGTTCAGCCGCCTAACCACGGAGGAATCGAACCCGCCAAATCTGTCTGGCGTGGAACAAATGCTTTGCCGAGCTGGTCGTGGAAAAACTGTGTAGGAAACGATGCAATTGTAGAAGTATATGCAGATGCAGATCTTATCGTGCTCCACTTAAATGGGGAAGAAATTGGTAGACAAAAAGTAGAGGAAATGAAAGCTCTATTTCATACAAAGTACAAAGCAGGCCATTTAGAAGCAATCGCTTATGACAAAAACAATTATGAAATCGGCAGAAACAGTTTAATAAGTGCTGAAGAAGACCTTCACATTGGAGTGAATCCTGAAGAAACGAAAGTAAAGGCTGGGGAGATTGTTTATGTACCCATAAACATTGAAGATAAAAATGGAATAGTAGAATCAAATGCCGATCGTTTGCTCCATATTCATGTTATAGGTGGAGAGCTCCTTGGATTTGGAAGTGCAAATCCAAGGACAGAAGAATCTTATGTGAATGGACAATTTACCTCATATTATGGAAAAGCACTAGCGGTTGTTCTTTGTTCAGAACCGGGTGAGGTCACGATAGAAATTGAAGCAGAAAGATTATCCAAGCAAAAAGCTACTATTAAAGTATTAGATAAAAACGATAATTAACGTTTTTTTTCAATAGAATTTCGATATATTTGAGGTGTAACACCGAATTTGTTTTTAAATTGATTATAGAAAGCAGTTCGATTTTCGAAACCTAGTTTTTTAATGATATCTGTGATGCTCATTGTAGTGTTCAACAATAAATTACTTGCTTCATTTAAATAGTTGTTGCGAATGTAACTTGCGAGCGTTTGCCCTGTATGTTTCTGAAAGACGTGGCTAATATAATTTCCATTGTAATGGAGTTCTTCTGCCAACTCGGCTCTGGAAACTTTGCGTTTATTGTTGTATAGGTATGAAAGAGTACGCTCAAAGAGAGACTGACTTTCCAATATTTGAAACTGGGTATTGGAACAACTGTAAGTAGAAGGGGTTTGTAGAAAAGAGAATAAGCGCTTGATGTATCCAGTGACGATATCTTGGTAACCCGCTCGTTTAAAAAGAAGTTCTTCGATAAGATGGAACAGCACTTGTAAAGACTCTTGGGAAGGATCCCTTATTGCGGAAGGAACTGGAAAAAAATCTATATAATCGATTCGCTGCGTACTGTGCTCATTTCTTTTGAAAAAGTTAGAAAGCTCAGTAGGTTGATCATTACTTTCTTGAAAGTATAAGTTTAAATTCTTGTAAAATTCCGGTTTGAAATTAAGATATAAAACCGTGCATTGAGAGTTTCTGAGCTCTACGTGCTTTACATTTGAATTTATGATACATGCATCGCCAGCATGGTAGCGCCGGTGCGTATCTTCAATCCTAAAATCAATTTGTCCGTCAATTACATATATTAATTCAAAAAAATTATGCTTATGTAATTGACTGGATGTATCCTCATTCGTCTGATTGTTACTAAATATGGAAGTAACCATATCTGTAAATAGATAGGAAGAAAAGTCGCCGTGATGATCAATGAGTGACAATTTAAAAGGTGAATTGAAGTCATATAGCTGATAGGAATTAACAGTTTCTAAAGTATAAATAGACAAGTTGATATCCTGCTGGTCAGAAGAAGAAAAGGGTATATTCTCATTCACGCTAGATGCTGGAAACGAGAAGTAGTCATAGATTGTTTCCAATATTTGTTGCTTTTCGTTCAACTAAATTTCCTCCTTTTAAAAAATGTCGAAACATGGGGTAACTGATTGTTTACTTTTACAGAATCATATCATAGGAAGTAATTTGCGACAATTTTATTTTTATAACAAAGAAACAAAGATAACTATATCAAACATGTATTATTGAAAGGAAGCGAGAAAAAATGACAAATAATTTTTTGCTGGGTGCTGCAACGGCAGCCTATCAAGTAGAAGGAAATAATCATAACAGCGACTTTTGGATTATGGAACATTTGAAAAATAGCTCTTTTAAAGAAAAGTCTGGAGAAGCAGTGGATCATTATAATCGGTATGAAGAAGATATTCAATTGATGAAAAAAGCGGGAATGAATGCGTATCGATTTTCTATTGAATGGGCACGGATTGAACCGGAGAAAGGAATATTTAATCGAGAAGCAACGGAACACTATAGAGATGTGCTGGAATGCTGTCATGAAAACAAAATAACCCCAATTGTAACCATGCATCATTTTTCTTCCCCGCAATGGATAATCAGAGAAGGGGGATGGGAAAATGAGGGAATTGTTGATTACTTTAAAAATTATTGTAGGTATGTGGTAACCGAATTAGGGGACTTGATGGAATTTATCTGTACAATTAATGAAGCAAATATGAGAAAAGAACTTATCACAGTTATGAAATCTTTTGCAAAAAGTTTAGGAATTAATATTCAAGTCGGAGTTAATCTTCAATTACCGGAAGAAATGATGGTTGGGCAAAGAGAAGCGGGTAAAGCATTCGGCGGAATTGAAAGCGTTAATACTTTTTTGAGCCCCTGTACACCAAAAGGGGATTTACTAATTATGCAAGCTCATGAAGCAGCGAGAGATGTTATGAGAACAGTGGATAATCGTTTTAAAATTGGTCTAACTCTTTCTCTTCATGATATTCAAATTGTAGGGAATGGGACAGAAAAAGCCGGTGAGATGTGGGATGATGAATTCAAACACTACCTTCCATTTATTGAAAAAGATGACTTTTTTGGACTTCAAAACTATACCAGAACGCTAGTAGGTGAAGAAGGAGAGCTATCTGTTCCAGAAGAAAAGAAGAAAACACAAATGGGTTATGAATTCTATCCTCAAGCTTTAGAAAATGTTATTCGTAAAGTTTCTAGCGAATTGAATCTCCCTATTATTGTGACAGAAAATGGCGTTGCAACAGATAATGATAAGGATCGAGTAACGTTTATTGAAGAAGCTTTAAGTGGGGTAAAGCGATGTGTAGCAGATGGTATTCCTGTTTTAGGATATATGCATTGGTCGTTATTAGATAACTTTGAATGGCAATTAGGTTATAGTAAAACATTCGGTCTTATTGAAGTAGACAGAAAAACTCAAACAAGAAAACCGAAAGAAAGTTTTTATAGGTTGGCAGAGATTTGGGAAAAAGAGATTGAAAGGTAAAACAATTATGCAAAGGATTAAATCAGAAACTCAACTTTCGCAGCTCAAGATCATTCTGAGGTTTTACAAAGCCTTTGTTGAATCATATCAGGGATAAAAGAGGAACACCGTTTCAAATTTACGAATAGTACCGAAAACAGGCAATTAACCAATACTTATAAAAAGGAAGAAGGAAGAGAAATGGAAAAAACGATTAATCAAGAAGTGTCAAAAAAGATGCCTTTGTGGTACACACCGGCTTGGGCATCAAGATCTATATCTGTAGCGATAAGTGTCATACTTATGATGCAAGTTACCTATTATTCTACCGAGGTTTTAGGTTTAGGCGCTGGAGTAGTAGGTGTCATTTTATTAGTTTCAAAACTTTTTGACGGTATAACTGACTTATTAGTCGGATTTGCAATTGACCGAACAGACACAAAATTAGGAAAAGCAAGGCCGTATGAACTCTTCATCATTCCATTATGGATTCTAATCATATTGCTTTTCAGTACCCCTAATTTTGGCGAAACTGGAAAAATCATCTATGTGTTCATTATGTATACCTTAATTTTTTCAGTTTGTTCAACCTTTTTGATGGCATCAGAAACGGTTTATTTAGGCAGAGCTGTTCAAGAAAGAACAAAGCAAGGAAAGCTATTATCGATTTCAGGTGCACTTACTATGTTATTTTCAGTAGCAATCAGCACAATTCTTCCTTCATTAATGGCGACCTTAGGAACTCAACCTGGAGGCTGGACCAAAATATCTCTTATTCTAGGAATACCGATGATGTTGATGGGTCTCATTCGCTTCGTGGCAATAAAAGAGATAAGAACGATTGACAGTGAAGCAAAAGAAGAGAAAATCAGTATAAAAAAAGGAATAAGTATCTTAAAACAAAATAAATATATCTTCATTCTATCTTTGATCATTTTAGGAGCAAATTTAGTACAAAACATCGTTAGTGTCGCTGGTACATACTATTTTACTTATGTAATTGGTAACCTTTCATTACTTGGGATAGCAGGATTGGTAGGGTTAGCAGCTCCATTTATTTTACTTCTCTTTCCTGTAGCAATTCGAACGATCGGAGCAGTAAAGTTTGTGAAAATTGGTTTGATTTTAGCAACTATTGCAAATATTTTACGTTTTATTTTTCCAACTAATTTGCCTGTGGTTTTTTTAACAGGAATGATTTCAGGTACAGGTGCATCAACCATTACCATGATGAATAGTTACTTTATCTTACAATGTATTGATTATGGAGAGCAAAAAACGGGTACTAGAGTAGAAGGTCTGCCGACTTCCGTGACCAATTTCGCTGCAAAAATTGGTCAAGGAATTGCAGCCGTTAGTGTCGGCTTTGTGATGGCACTAGGAGGATACATTGGATCTCAAGCAGAGCAGTCAGCCAGCGCTATTTTTTCTATCCGATCATTGTATTCTCTTATTCCAGCTGTCATATGTATGCTTATGTTAATTGCTCTACATTTTTATGATATTGAGAAAAAAATGGAATCGATTAGTCAATAACTACCTGAATAATTCATACAGTTTCAAGAAACTACTACGAGCCTTTGCGTTTTGGGAAGTTACAGAGGGAAATTGTAAGTTATAAGTTAACAATTTTGGAATCCCAATCTGTTTTTTTTAAATCAGATAAATTTACGAATATATTCAGAAACTAAAAAGTTTCCAAGGGAGTAAGTAATAAATGACAAAAAAATTGAAAGTTGTAGTTATTGGCACAGGTAATGTGGCAGCGATCGCAATACGTTGTATACAAGGAAGAGAAGACATGGAATTGGTGGGGGTATGGGCTCATAGAGAAACGGCAGGCCATCTTGTAGGAACAGATGCCGGGTTGCTCGATGCTGATCAGCCTTGTGGTGTAACCATAACCGACAATGAAGAAGAAATCTTCGAGCTAAAACCCGATTGTGCCATTTGTGTGATCAATATAAGAAATCCAGTGGTTTGCGACCAGGTTAATGGAGAATGGTACAAAAAGTTCTTAAAACGAGGAATCAATGTAGTGTCCCCGTCCGTCGCAAATCTTATCTATCCTCCAGCGTGCCCAGATCAAGAATATATCGCTGATATTAGTCAAACAGCACATTACGGAAATGCGTCAATATATGTAAACGGCCAAGAACCAGGGTTTGCAGAGCATTTAGCGATGCTAGCAGCTACATGCAGTAATACAATAAAAACCATTACAACTTCCGAAATGTTTAATTACTCCACAACTCAAGAAAGAGAAGAACTGACTTATGCATATGGGTTTGATGAACCGGCTGAATATGTTGCCGCTTTAGAGCCGCCAGAATTTCAAATCGCTTGCTGGGGAGTGCCTATACGGAATGTTGCAGACAAATTGGGATATAAACTAGAAAAAATCACAGCTTCATTTGAAAAACGTGTGACAGAGAAAGATATTGAAGTAGGCTATGGCATAATTCAGGCAGGAAAAGTAGCCGCAGTACGTCTGAGAACATGCGGAATTGTTAATGGTAGAGAAGCTATCGTTGTTGAACACATCAACCGTATGAGCCAAGATATTGCACCAGATTGGCCTATGACTGATAGGGTAGGGCAAATTCGAGTTGTCATTGAAGGGGATCCCAATCTGCAGCTTGATTTTAATGTTGGGCTTAAAGAGAATCCGGAAGAGTTGTCATATGACGGCTATGTGATGACAGCAATGAGGATTGTTAACGCAATCCCGTATGTTTGTGAAGCAGCAGCCGGTATTGTTACTATCCATGATTTGCCACTGACTACACCTTCTACGGCATTTCGCAGTGATGCAGTATTTGTTCCACACAAAGTTTGTAAACCAAAGAAATAGAAATTAACCTGGGACTTTAGGAAAATTCTTTGGGGTTACACTTTCAACTCCCTCTCCGTCTTTATAAGTAGAGACCAAGATGGCGATTCACCTTCACGGTGTCAGCGGTATGGTCAAAACATATAAACGGAAAGCAGGGAGAATGATGAATAAGACAACACAGGTGATTGATGTACTTTCGATGGGCTATGGAACGGTTCATGCAAGCGTGATGAGTGACCGGAAGCTGACGGTCGAGGCGAAGGCGATCTATGCGTACTTTGCCGCATGCATCGGGGCCGGGGACACAAGCTTCCCCACGGTGGGCGAAATCAGCAAGGATCTGAATATGAGCGAGGAACGATTCCGGAAGCATCAGAAAAACTTGATTGAAAGAGGATATCTGACAATCCGAAAGAATGTAGTGGCAAACGGAAGGTACAGCACGAATGTGTATGTGATTCAGGAACGGGTTGCCAACGGATAAATTAGAACAGAAAAAACTAAACAAAAAAGGACTGCCCTGAACCAAAAATGGTTTAAGGCAGTCCTTTTTGCATATCAATGAAATACTACTGTATAGTATCAATTGGAGTCTAACGGGAAGGCTTTTCATATATCCAAAGAAAAACTGTGTCTCCATCTGATAACCTTTCCAGGCTGTTGGAGGAGGCCATCCTCAAATACGAAATCAACATCGGACAGAAGCTTGAATTGGAGATTGAGCTAGAAGAAAATATTTTTATCGCCTCAAACAGTAGCATTCTGAATATCGCGTGGAACAGCATCCTCTCCAACGTCATCAAGTTCACCGATTCAAACGGAAAAATCAGAGCTAAATAGACATCCTACCAAAAGAAAGCCTATGTTCAGATCACAGACGTTGGTTACCGCATGGCCCTAGTCCTGCGCGTCGTGAATCTGTAGAAGGGATACATCCCTAGCTAGAGCACGCTAGGAAAAGTACGAAGATGACGGTGGGGTTTCCGAAAGGGTAGAGTTGAATACGTCCATTTCATCCAGAACATCTTAGAGTGTCCAAGAGACAAAACAATCTTAATGGTAAAAAAGTTGTCTGGTTTCAAAAAAATAGAAAATCCCCTGAAACCCATTTTAATGAATATGGATTTCAGGGGATTTTACTCTTGTAGAGACTAATTACTAGTGTCTGTTATTAATTATTTTTTAGTAGTTACATAATATTGAACATATTAAATAACTTCATCATACGAATATCATTTTGGCTGATTTTTAAACGCTTAATTAGTTCTTCATCTTCTTGAAGGGGGGTTCGAGAAAAAAGCATTTTAAAGGATACAGGCATGAATGGGCGAAATGAAATGCCACTCATCATTCCCCATCTTTCAGAAGTTTCTTGAAATGTAGACAAGATGGTTATCGAGACGTTCTCAACCTCAGTTGAAGTATGCGTTAGAAACATAGATGTAAAAGTGTCATGGTGTTGAGAATAACCAAAGTAAGTATTCTCAGCAAACATATATTTATCAAAGGATGGGATATTCATGTAGAAAGCTGTAGGAAATTTGCCGTGTTCTGCGTTGTTAGAAATAATAAAAATAGAGCGGAGTAATTTGTTAATTCTCCCATCGTACATATACGAATATAAAGCTGTTGACTCTTTAAATAGTGTCTTTGGGTTGTGGCGTTCGGGTTCCATAAAATATTTTGATTCACTGTATAGTAGTTGTTCTGGGTAGATATTAAGAGCATGCGCAATTTCATAAAATGTCTCAATATCGATAACAATTTTTCCAGCTTCATATTTTTGTATAGTAGATTTACTTCTACTAATTTGTTTGCCTAGCTCTTCTAAAGTTATTCCTTTACTTTTCCGAAAATGTCTAATAGTCTCACCTATTTCTGATGATATCTCTGACATAATAAACCCTCCTAAGTTAGGTATAGTGGAATTATATACTCACGATTGAATGCAATCCTCTATACATATGGTAAAAGTATGGAAATATGCTAATAATCAATTAGCTTTTTTTCAAACAGTTTAGCATGTGTAAATTTCTATATCAAGGTCGAAGGAGAAATAATTATTCAACAACACTATAGCTTTTATTCGCACCATTAATGGAAAAGAACCTGAGTCTAAAGTGGCTTATTAATTTCTGTGTAACATAACCTAACATTATGGGGAGGAAAAAATACTATAAGTATCTTTTTGAATGAAATTAAATGAAATTTCAATTGGTTGCCTAATTTGATGTATATAAAAACGCTTAAAGTTTCTTTAAAAGAGATTTTAATATATTATAGTTGATTTTAAAGAGTTTCCAGCTGTTTGATAAGTTACTAGTATGTAGCTATTATTGGAAATAAGTTAAATGTTATGAAAAATCACATCAAAAGGAGTAGCTGATTACTATGAAAAAAGCAGATATTATAAGTGCCTTTAAAGGCGAAACGGTGGATAGGGTTCCTGTCGGTTTTTGGTTCCATTATGCGGAAGACGAATTTCAAGATGTCTATGAAAATCCAACAATTCGAAAAAGAAATATTGAGGGACATAAAAAATTTGTTGAGGAAGTTCATCCGGATTTTATTAAAGTAATGAGCGATGGGTATTTTAGGTATCCAAATCCATTATTAAAGTCAGCAAAATCTATTTATGAATTGAAAGATATTGAGCCTTTGGGAGAAAATCATCCATGGATTCAGGATCAAGTAACGTTGATTCAAGAAATAGTTGGGAATTACCCCAATGAAATCGCAAGTTTTTACAATATGTTTTCTCCCGCAACATTATTTAAATTCACAATCTTTGATGGGGACTTTGATGTTATTAATAATAAGCTAGCAGATTTTATACTTGAAGATGAAGAAATGACAAAGAATATGTTGCTAGTTTTAGCAGAAGATTTAGCAGTATTGTCAAAAAGAGTAATTGCTGAAGGTGGTGTAGATGGGATATACCTAAGTACACAAAATATTCAAGATGATAGGATCACTCAAGAATTACAAATGCGAGTAGTTAAACCAAGTGATTTTGTTGTATTAGACGCTGCCGCAGCAGAAGGCGGATTAAATATCTTGCATATTTGCGGATATGAAGGGGCAACGAATTATTTAGAAAATTATCGTGATTATCCCGCGCCAGTATTTAATTATGCTCAAGCTATTGAATCGTTGCCTATTTCTGAAGCAAAGAAATTCTTTGGTGATAAAGTCATTATGGGTGGATTTGACAATAGAACAACAGGTATTCTTTATCAAGGTTCTAAAGAGGAGATTGCTGATTACACTAATAAATTAATTGAGAAGGTTGGAAGCGAAAGGTTTATAATCGGCGCTGATTGTACTATTCCAAGGGATATCGATATAAAAAATATTGTTTGGGTGAGAGAAGCAGCGAATGAGTTCTCAAAATAAATAAATGAGCGGAGTTGGAGATTATGCGTAAAGAAAAGAATTTGATGTGGTTTGGTTCAATGGCTTGTTTGATTTTATTAACTGCTTGTGGGTCTACAGATGCAGAAACAAATAGTGCAAGTTCAGAAGCGGATAATAATGATGATGTAACTAAAATTATGGTTGCCTATCGTCAGGATTATAATCCGTATGACTATGTTACAGAAGATGGGAAACCTGAGGGCTTCGAAGTTAAAGTTTTGGAGCAGGTCGATGAAAAACTGGCAGGTTATGAATTTGAATTTGTTCCAACTTCTGATGAAGATCTTTTAATTGGACTGGAATCTGGTAAATACGATGTTGGTATTAAAGGGGCCTGGTATACCGAAGAACGTGCAAAAAAATTCATTATGCCTGAAGAACCTATTGGGGCTAGTGTAATCGGGATTACGTTTAGAACAGAAAGTGGATATACAAGTTTTGAGGATTTTGCAGAAAATAGTGGAAAGTTAATTCCCATTTCTCCACAGAATGCACAGTGGACTATTATCGAAGGATTCAATGAGGAACATTCAGAAACGCCTGTCGAGTTAATTGCATCGGAGCAATTTACAATTTCAGATGCCTATCAATGGTTAGTTGAGGGAAGATATGACGCATATTTTGATATTAAACTCCAATTTGAGAACGCTGTAGTTAAAGATGAAGCTCCGTATCATTCCTTTGTTGATCAGCTTTCATATATTCCTTACAAAGCAATTCCGACATATCCGATTATCCATAAGAGTGAAAAAAATGAAGTATTTGCTGAGGCATACAACAATGCAATTAAAGAGTTGACAGAAGAAGGGGAAATTCAAGAATTATCGGAAAAATATTTTGGAGAAAATGTGTTTGAATTGGTCGAAGAATAGTCAGTCTTTTTTTTGAAATACAATAAATGATGGTTTGAGTGTCAAATTGTAAAAATTCGCTACATTTAACACATTATATGGTACCTGAATAATTCATACCTATACAAAAATGATCCATTGTTGTCAATTTTACCGAAATCAGTACTTTTTGTTACGTTTCAGATTCCAACAGGTTTAGAAATCTAAATTGCTTAGTTAAACCATGGCTATTCAGCCAAATTTGGACGCACTCGTCCCTTGAAAAGAAATCCGATTTTAAATTCGAGCCATTTCATTTACCAACAGAGTTGCTGGATATTTCCAAGGACTTGATAGAACAGTTCCTGATGGACATGATGAGAACTGAGTTTCAGCAGTAGTCTACGTCCTGTTCGAACTAGTTTACCTGCGACCTTAAAGAGGCGTAATCGGATTGTGTCCACCTGCATGCTGGCCGCTCCGCTTGTAAAACAAAGTGTACGCATAAAGTTAACGATGTTGTAAGCCAACAGGCTTACCATCATGCGTGCGTGATTCTCTAAAAATGAAGGGCTATCGGTCTTATCAAAATAGAAGCCATTCTTCGCCTCTTTGATGAAGTTTTCCATTGTGCCACGTTTGCTGTACGTCCGAAAGACTGTTTCCGCAGAGACGTTATTTGAGTAGTTGGTGATGATGTATTCATGTCGGAATAGGAGCTCGTCTGCTTCGCGTGTCGATTTGATACAAACGCGGCGTTCTTTGGACCAGCTTTTTGCTTGGTAGGATGTTGAAGAATAAACGACTTCTTTTTTATCCCAAGGATGATTGTCATCAATCTGAATAAAGCTCTCCGCCAGTTTCGAAAGGTTTCGATTTGCTTTTAAGCGGATCACAAAGAAGCTGCCATAAACTTCGCAGAGATCGTAAAGTTCCGGAGTAGCGAACCCGCTATCTCCACGGACGAGAATATTGCTGACAGGAACCACTTGGTTATAATGTTCAAAAAGCGGCTCCACAAAAGCGCCAATGCCAGTAGACGTGTAGACGTTGCCAGAACGAAGTTCTGCTTTTAAGAAATCTCCCGTCAATCCATCGAAAGCGACTAACGGATGGTAGCCATTGGTTTGATAATGCGCATTGTAATCAGTTTTCTCTTGGTTTCCATACGTATCTGAATGGGTCGAATCCAAGTCGAAAATCATTTCCGTCGTATTTCTTGCCAACCGTACCTTATCGATCATGGCTTGATTAAGCTCTTGCAGCTGAGAAATATTTTCTTCGCTTATGCGATCCCAGAATCGGGAAAGTGAAGCCTGAGAGGCAAGATTGGATTTATCCAAAACCACCTTAAAAATAGGGTCTTGCTTCAACAGGTTTGCGGAGGAATCGGTCGAATAGCCGGCGATGTTTTGATAAATCAACTGTTCCATCAAAGAAAAATTATCATGGGTATGATAGAGTCGTTTGTCCTCTATTTCCAGATGCTGTTTTGATAGGTCGGAAAAATTAAGGGAATCCATAAATTCTTTGACGAGAATCAGCCCAGAGTCGGTGGATAGATTTCCACCCGTATTTGAAACCGTCAATTTAGAGTTGAATTGTAACTTTTTTTCATGTAATGTAGCCATTGAGAGAACCCCTTTCTATGGTTGTGTTGTGGTGACTTAACCATATCAGATTGGGGTTCTTTTTGTACACCCTAAGGGTGTTTGTCAAACAAGTGAAAAATGCTGTTGCAGCAATGCTAGTAATAGCTGTTTGAAATTGTATGAATTATTCAGGTGGTAGTCAATGATTAGTTTTGAATAATATATAGTGTAGTTATTTCTGGTGTAATTCCTTTTGACACTCAAATGATAGTGATGTTGTTTAGTAAATTATAAAGGAGGCGCATGATATGAAACCATTTCATCCGGAATATGTGTTAGAAGTATTACCTAAACTACTTCCATTTGTTTCTGTTACATTAATAATACTTTTTTTAAGCACATTGTTTGGAACAATTAATGGGGTTCTTCTTACTAGAGGTATGATGGCCAAAAATAAAGTTATCAATTCGATATCGCATAGTATTATTTTCTCTCTCCGATGTACGCCTCCGATAGTCATGATTTTTATTATATATTACGGGGTTCCAAAGTTGCTCGATTTGACTGTAGGGATAGATATAAACACATGGAATAAAGCGGTATTTTTAGTAATCGCATTGATGCTGATCTTTTCGGCTAATGCTGCTGAAGTATTTCGTGCGGCATATGAAGCAGTTCCTGTTGGCCAAAAAGAAGCAGCGGTTAGCTCTGGGTTAACCGATTTTCAAGCGTTTAGGAGGATCATTCTACCACAAGCTGCTGTGATAGCACTTCCTAATTATATTAATACGATATTAATTTTATTAAAAGATGGCAGTTTGGGATATACCATTGGAATAGTTGATATCCTGGGATCTGGACAAACAATAATTTCGAGGAATTTTGGAAATTATACTCTAGAAATCTATTTAGCAGCTGCAATTATTTATTGGTGTATTGCATTTTTGCTAGAATCTCTCTCGGGATTTATTGAAAGAATATTATCAAAAGGCCGGAAGAGATTTGGAAAGGAGTTAGCATAGATGGACTTACAATATATGTTAGATACCTTTTTATTAACATTGCAAGGTATACCAAATACTCTAATCATAACATTTGGCTCTATTTTTATTGCTGCTCCGATTGCATTTTCTTTCAGTCTGATTCGTTTTTATAACGTCCCTGTAGTCAGTCAAATCATTAAAATATATATTTCTATGCTGCGTGCAACGCCACTAATTTTACTGATTATGATTTTTTATAGTTTTCTTCCTAGTTTTCTTAATGTGATGTTTAAAAAACTTAATTGGAATATAGATATATTTGCAATAGAACCCATATTTCTGGCTATGCTTGTTTTTGTGATTGTGGTGACGGGGAGTTTGACTGAAGTTTTTCGTTCAGCATTATTGACGGTTGATAAGGGCCAGTTGGAAGCTGGAGTTGCTACAGGGTTAACTGTTTTTCAAACATTTCGGAGAATTATTATCCCACAGGCAATTGTATCGGCAATTCCCCCTCTATGTAATTTGGTTATAACTGTAATTAAAGGAACTTCATTAGTTTTTGTAATGACAGTTAAGGATGTTACGGCTATTGCAAAGGTTCAAGCAGCGTTCGGTTATCGCTATACAGAAAGTTATGTAGTGATTTTTATCATGTATATCATATTGTGTTCAGTCATTCAGATTATCTTTAAGAATATTGAAGATAGAATAATTTGGAGAAAAAGAGAACATCCGATAGGTGGTAAGAAAGTATCTAAGCTGGTAGAAAGGAAGATTGCTGATGCTAAGAGTACAAAATTTATATAAGAGTTTTCAAAATCACGAAGTGTTAAAAGGAGTTAGTATTGATGTGAAAAAAGGTGACGTTGTAGTAATTCTTGGTCCAAGCGGATCAGGAAAAACCACTTTTTTACGCTCTTTGAATTTTTTGGAACATGCTGACAAAGGTACTTTAACTTTAGAGGGTATGGAATATGACATTCCAACTATTACAAAAAAAGAAATTTATGATATTCGAAAAAAGACAGCATTTGTATTTCAGAACTATAACCTATTTCAAAATAAGACAGCACTAGAAAATATCACGGAAGGATTAATAATTGGAAGGAAAGTCCCAAAAAGAGAGGCAATAGAAATTGCTGAGGAAATGCTAGAAAAAGTAGGACTTCTTGATCGTAAGGATTATTACCCAATTCAACTTTCCGGAGGACAGCAACAACGTGTGGGGATTGCACGAGCCTTGGCAGTAAAACCCGATGTTATTCTGTTCGATGAACCTACTTCTGCGCTTGATCCCGAGTTAATTTCAGATGTTTTATCTGTTATGGAACAACTTGCCAATGAAGGCACCACAATGGTGGTTGTTACTCATGAAATGAGTTTTGCGCGAGATGTTGCTAATCATGTAGTTTTTATGGATGGTGGAGTTATCCTTGAAGAAGGAACACCTGATGAAATATTTAATCATCCGAAGGAATTAAGAACTCAGGCTTTCCTATCACGAATATTAAAAGCAGTTTAGCCATTCGGAGGCGATGATAATGGGTATGGATCTATCGCAAGAGCTATCTTTTGTAGGAAGAACCGCTCTGATAACTGGTAGTACAAGAGGGATTGGATTTGAGATTGCAAAGACTCTGTATTTTAAAGGGGCTAATATTGTAATTGTTGGGAGAGATCAAGATAAAGTTGATTTAACGGTACAGAAGCTTGTCAATGAAAAAGGTTTGGGAATAGTTGAAGGGTTCAGCTTAGATATTTCGGATAGTAAAAAAATCCCGGAATTTATTGAACATGTTGTCTCATGCTTCGGATCAATTGATATTTTGGTAAATAATGCGGCTATGGATTATAAAGCAGGTTTCTTAGAAATAAATGAAAAATCAATAGATGATGTTTTTTCTACTAATGTAAAGGGGCTTTTACTGCTGACGCAATCTATATCAAAAGTAATGATAGAGAAAAGTACTAAAGGGAACATCATAAATATTGCTTCCATTGCGGCAAATGAAATAATACCGGATCATTTAATCTATGGGATGACTAAAGCTGCCGTGATTTATTTGACGAAAGGCATAGCAGTGGAACTTGGCAAGTATGATATTCGTGTGAACGCTATTGCGCCTGGAAGTATATCAACTCAAATGACAGAAGAAAAGTATGCGGATAGAACTAGATTACAAGAACTTCAAAATCGCTTACCACTCTCGAGGAGAGGTGACGTAGGGGAAATTGCTGCTACAGTGCTATATTTAGCATCAGAGTTATCCAGTTATGTAACGGGTCAATGTATAGTAGTAGATGGAGGCTGGCTAGTTAGCCCTCATAAATATTAATATTTAAAATCATAGGTAAAGGAGTGAGTATCATATGGATTTTAATCAATCGATTAGTCGGATAAATACAGGTAGCGTTAAATGGGATATGGTTGAATCTGTGTATGGGAGTAAGGACTTACTCCCACTTTGGATTGCTGATATGGATTTCATGGTTTCACCGAAAATCATTGAAGCCATTGAAAAGGAGACCTCTAAAGGGGTATTTGGATACAAAAGCCCATCTGAATCTTTAAAGAAAGCAATTATTAATTGGCAATCTAAGCAACATAATTATCAGCCCGATAGTTCATCTATAATATTCTCACCAGCAGTGGTTCCATCTATTTGTACAGCGATTCAAACCTATTCGGAGGAAGAAGAAGCCGTGTTGATTCATGATCCTGTATACCCTCCGTTTGCAAGCTCTGTATTAAATAACAATCGTGAACTAGTGACAAGTAGTCTGGTTTATAATGATGGAGAATACAGTATTGATTTTGATGACGTTGAGGAAAAAATGATGACCAGAGAAATCAAAATGTACATCTTTTGTAACCCGCACAATCCTGGAGGGAGAGTTTGGAAATACGAGGAACTTAAGGAAGTTGTGGCTTTATGCAAAAAGTATGATGTAGTTTTAATTAGTGATGAAATACATCAAGATATCGTTTTTAAACCAAATAAATTTACAAGTATGCTGACAATAGATGGATCAGAAGATTTTACAATTGCTTTAACAGCTCCGACAAAGACATTTAATTTAGCAGGACTCAAGTGTTCCTATGCATTTATTCCCAATCAATCGTTACGAGAGAGGTTTGTTCAGACACAAGCAAAAAACAGTGGCCCTGATTTGCATTTAGAAATGAACTCGATTGGACTGACTGCAACAGAAATAGCTCTAAATAATGGAGAATTATGGCTACAACAAGTGATTCAACATTTTGATGAGCAATTTGATATTGTAGAAGAATTTCTAAAGAATGAAATACCCAACTTGAAGTTTAAAAAACCTGAAGGAACATATTTGGCTTGGTTGGATTTTTCAGAGCTTGGGTTAGATGATGAGCAGTTGATGGACCTACTTGTAAATGAAGGAAAGGTAGCTCTAAATGCAGGTTGTGCATATGGTGAAGGGGGGAGTCGCTTTATGCGTTTAAACATTGCAACTTCCCGTGAAAGACTACTTGAAGGCCTTAATCGTATAAAAAAATCAGTCTATCATATTGATAATAAAATTGCTCTGTAAAAATAAAGAACCCTTCCTAAGTAAAGGAAATACCTCACACCTGCAGGATGTCATTTTTAATATTTTTGCAAAATTAGATGGCAACAATATCTACTAACAAATTTATTGGAGGGAAAGTATACTTCAATCAGACAAGGAGATAAAGAATATGAGAGATAGATCATTAGAACTATTGAGAAAATTTGTTATATCTGATTTTCCGGTTAGCATAGAGACATTATGCGAGGAGTTCAAGTTAAGTCAGAGGACTTTGAGGAGTGAGATAAAGAACTTAAATGATTACTTGGTGGATAATGAATTTCCTATCGTAGAGACCATTAGAGGAAAGGGATTTCTATTGACGCTAAGTAAAAGTCAAACGATTGATTTAACGGCCCTTGCTGGGAGTGATTTAAAAGACGAATTTTACAGCAGGGATGAAAGGATACTCGATTTAGTTCTGGACATCGCACTAGGGAAGAATAAAGTCTTTCTGTACCAAAAGGAAGAGGAATACCAAATATCTAAGAGCACGTTAGATGAAGACATGAGGAGGTTAAGAACGTTATTAAAAGAATACGGCGTTGAGGTATTGAGTATACCGAAACAAGGTTTAGTTTTTGAAGCGAAGGAAAGAATTATCCGAACCATGCTGTACTCTCTGGTCAACAAGGCTATCGATAACGTTGCTCTGATAGATAACATAAAGAATCAATCTACAGTACAGCAGATTATTTTCAAATATATTCCTATGGGAATCATAAATAAAATCAATGAATTGTACGATCAATCCATTTCTTCCAGTGAAGAAACTTTGTACCGAAAAAATCGTATCCTGTTTACTGGCATTTGGATGGTCAGGTACAACATGGGATTTTATGTTAAGAATACAGATTGGGTAAGAACTACGGAAAATGCGCCCAATGGCTTACATGTTTTTGTAACCGCTATTTTCGAAAGGTTCGGATTATCGCCGGATAAAAATGAATTCAACTACTTGGTATTCATGCTGAATACATTCAATTCTAAGGACATGAACAACTCAGTCGAGTGGGCGCAGGCTCAAATCCTGTCCATACAGCTGATTCAATACGTCGAGAATGCAACAAAAATACCATTCTCCAAGAAAGAAGCGGCTTTACAGGAAGGCTTGTATAAACATATCGGAGGTTTGTTGAATCGGCTCCGCTATGACACTCAATTCTCTAATCCGATGAAAGACAACATCAAAAGCAATTATGGCGAAATTTACAAAGCAGTTGAAGGATTTTCGAAAGTAATGAGCACAACCTTGAATAAAGAAATTACTGAAGATGAAGTCGCATTTCTGACTATCCACTTTTCAACATCGCTAAGTGAATTGAACCAGGAGATTGAATATTGTTATCGGGCGGTAGTCATTTGCAACCATGGTGTGGCTACTGGAAAGCTCTTGGCGGAAAATCTGAAAGAGCTGTTTAATATTGAAGTTCTTGCCGTCCTTAGTTCTAGAGAAACCGAATTGATCAATAAGCTGGATGTGGATTTGGTGTTTGCCACTGTACCCATTTCAGAGGTGTTAAAACCGCTGTTGGTAATCGATCCAATAATCAAGCGGGAGAGCAAAGAAGTTATATACAGCTTCTTAAATCAAAATTCTGATTGTAAAAGGTTAATCAGTCGCCACGAAAATGCGACGCAGATGTTCTCATCCATACTTAACCTGATGGAGAAGCAGGACATCAAGATTACCAAAGAGATTTATGGAGACGTGGAAGAAATTTTCAGAAAAAATAGTTTGTCATTCAATACAAGGGAGATTCAGCCTATGATCAAAGACATTTTGAAGGATACGGATATCATAATCCAAGCTAAAGCGAGTGGATGGGAAGATTCGATAAAACTTGTTTCCCAGCCGTTGCTTGCTGATGGGACAATAACAGATCAGTATGTAACAGCAATGATAGACACAGTTAAGGAGTTTGGCCCCTATATTGTAATTGGTCCACATCTTGCTTTAGCGCATGCGCGACCGGAAGAGGGAGCTAACAGGCTTGGCTTGAGTGTAGCAACTTTAAAAGAGCCAGTGATCTTTGGGCACGAAATCAATGATCCGGTTAAAATTATTTTCTGCTTATCAGCCATTGACTCATTTTCCCATTTGAACATTATGAAGAACCTGATTGATCTGATTAATGATGAGGAAAAAATCGATCAATTGGCGGAGGTGACATCTGAAGAGGAATTCAAGCAACTGCTGTTTGGTAATTAGGAAATGGTAATTATTTCCTTAATATAAAAAAATGAAATAGGAGCGTGATTTTTATGGGTAAAAAAGTAAATATTTTATTCGTGTGTGGAGCAGGTCTAGGTAGTAGCTTTGCAGCACAAATGGCAGCCGAGGATGTATTGAACATCCACAACGTAAAAGCGAAATTGGATCATGTAGATATATCCAGTGCGGCATCCCTGCAACCAGACATCATCATTACAGCTCAAAATTTTAAGTCCCAGTTCGAAAAATTCAGCATTGATGAAACAAAGACAGCCATTGTTTACTTGAAAAATATCGTATCCAAATCTGAAATTGAAGAAAAACTTTTACCGGTTCTGGAAGCCAAAGGCGCACTATAATTAAAAAATCATAAGAGGTGATATTAATGGGTGTTGTAAATTTTATTATTGATAACGTTCTCACGCAAGCTTCAATTACGATTGCTTTAATTGCTATGATGGGTTTATTGCTTCAGAAAAAAGCGACTGGCCAGGTCATATCAGGTACTTTAAAAACATTGCTTGGCTTCCAAGTATTGAGTGCGGGTTCCAGTATCATCGTAGGCAGCTTGATTTACTTTGGGGAGATATTTACAGCGGGCTTCAATATGCAGGGTATTATCCCATCGATTGAAGCCATCAACGGTCAAGCCATGAACGAACTGGGACTAGGCCGAGATATTGCTCTTACTTTCTTAGCTATCTTCGTATTTAATATTCTGATTGCTCGTTTCACTAAATGGAAATATATCTTCTTAACCGGTCAAGCTATTCTATGGATGGCAACCATGACCACTGTATTTGGATTCTTTGCAGGCTTAAGAGGTATTACGTTAGTTCTGGTTGGTGGTCTAGTCGGTGGTATCTTTGCGGTAGCGATGCCAGCAATTGCCCAGCCTATCATCCGCATCGTCACTGGATCAAATGACATCGCTCTGGGGCACTTCTGTACTATTGGTTATTTATTCGAAGCCGGCGTTGCTAAGATTTTTGGCGAAAAAGGCGAAAACAAAAAATCGATTGAGGATATCAAATTACCTGAATCGTTTGAATTCCTGCAAGATACTTATCTCTCTGTAATGGTAGTTATGGTTCCTTTATATGTCATCACAGCAGCCTTTGCTGGTCCTGGTGTAGGCGATCCTGGAGCTCAGCATTACTTGATGTTCGCATTCCTGCAAGCCATCCAATTCGTTGTTGGGGTATATGTATTGTTAGCCGGTGTACGTTTATTGCTTGGAGAAATCGTACCAGCATTCAGAGGTATTGCAATGAAATTGGTTCCTGATGCTATCCCTGCATTGGATTGTCCAGTATTCTTCCCATATTCTCCAAACGCGGTAATTTTGGGGTTCATCACAACAACAATCGGTACAATTATTGCAATGTTCACCCTGCCAGTATTCGGACTAGCAATGATTTTGCCAGGGATGCTGACGAACTTCTTCGCTGGTGGTACAGCAGGTATCTTCGGTAATGCTGTAGGCGGTCGCAGAGGAGCGATCATTGGTGGTATTGCCCATGGCTTCTTCATTACATTATTGCCGGCACTCCTGGTGACAATCTTCAACAGCATGGGATTCATAAACGCTACAGCAACAGACGTTGATACAGTCGCAGCTGCATTGTTGTACGCATGGATCTTGAGCCCAATCTTAAAGGCGTTCTAATCAGTAAGGATTGGAGGAAAAATCAATGTTTAACTTTTTTGGAAAAAAGAAGGAAAAAGTTCAAGCAGCACAAGAAAAAATTCAACTATCTGATGAGCGCATCTCTGAATTACGGGATGTAATCGAAACAACCACTGCAGAAATCAAAGAAATTGATCCAGCAGATACAAATAAAAATGAATTGTTGGCGTCCTTGCATGAAAAATTAGGATTGGCTTATGCCGAATTGGGTGAGGATGATCAAGCACTTGCGCTGTTAGAAAAGAGTTTGGATTACAAATTGACGATTGGGGACGGCTACAAAAAATTGATGAGCATCTACAATGCGAAACGAGCGGAGGCAGCCCGCAACGGCAGTGATGCAGGCATCGAAGAATACATGGGGAAAATGGATAACATGAGACAGATTGCTAAGAAAGTAACCATATCGGGATCAAAATAATATACAGCAAAGGAACTGATGCGAATATGTATAAAAATTTAAAAGAAGTTACCGCAATGGCAGAGGAACTGAATATGACAATTGGGGCGTTCAACACGCACAACCTGGAAATGTTACCAGAAATGATTCGGGCAGCAAAAGAAATGGGCAGCCCGATCATTATTCAAACGAGTATCGATACCGCGAAATATATCGGCTATAAAGTCCTCGTTGCTGTAGTCAAAGAACTAGCAGAAGACGAGATGGTTGATGTAGCTCTACATTTGGATCACGCAAGAGATTTCAATGAAATCAAGGCAGCAATTGATGCGGGATTTTCAAGCGTAATGTATGACGGTTCGCATTTGCCATTCAAAGAGAACATCGCGAAGACAAGAGCCGTCGTGGAATATGCCCATGCCCATGGCGTTTCTGTAGAAGGTGAACTCGGTACAATCGGCGGAACAGAAGAAGGCATCTCAGTTGCGGAAAACGACAAAGTTTACACGAAACCAGAGGATGCCATTGAGTTTGTTGAAAAAACGGGTGTGGATGCTTTAGCCATCGCAATCGGAACGAACCACGGCCAGTTCAAATCCAAAACAGATGTTAATATCCCCTTGCTTAAAGAAATCAATGCCGTAGTTGATGTGCCTTTAGTCATCCATGGCGGTACCGGCGTGAAGGAAGAAGATTATCCGGAGCTTATCAACAACGGCATCCGTAAATTTAACGTAGGTACTGAATTATTAGTTAACTGGAATAAAGAGGCAAAAGACTGTTTCAGCACCACAGAGTTGAACAAATCACTCAGACACAATGTCATCCCTGCGAACATGAAAGTGAAAGAGATTGTAAAACATAAAATTGGATTATTTATGAATGTAGATAGTCCATTAAAGATAGGCTAGGCTTCAAATGGATAAGTATCTTATTTTAATAGCAGGGAGTCCAGCAACAGGAAAAAGTTACTTAATCAATTTGATAAAAGAAGTGCTGCCGGACATGTTCATCCTCACTCCGGACGAAGGCAAGGAGATTTTCGCCGACTCAGTAGGTTTTGATAGCCTGGAGGAGAAGGCCCAGCTGGAAAAAAGGGTTTGGGAATTCTATTACGGGGTATTGAATCTGTATATGGGAGCAGGCAAACGATTCATTTTATCGGAATATCCCTTCTCCAATAAGCAACGCTCTCACCTAGAAAGTTTAGCAAACAAATATTCCTATAAAGTGATAACGATTAGGCTTGTGGCTGACTTTGATGCTTTGTGGGCTAGAAGAAAAGTACGAGACATCGAAAACGATAGGCATTTGAGTCACGTCATGTCGCACTATCATTTTGGAGATACACTGGAGGATCGCTCAAAAGCAGACAGTCTGATTCTTTATAATTATCCGGGAAAGCAGGACTATATATTCTGATTTAAATAAGAGACATTATTAGTCTTTAAGATATGTTATTCTGATAGGAGAACACCTTGTAAAATTTATAATTGGATAAATGATTTTTTAGAAAATGAATGAAGATGAGACAAAATTTAGTCTAAGATAGTGATTAGCTGACAAATGTGTAAAGAATTATATGTAATAATAAAATATGAATATCAGAAAGAATAAATTACTTTTTATAAGCTAATAACAATCGGTTAGGAGGATGGTTATGAATTCTAGTGCTGGTATAGGTGATCCTTACTTTTATGAATGGACTGTGGGTCTAGAAAGTGTGGTATCGCTTTTGACACCTGAAACGAATTTGATATCTGTAATTCTCCAATCAACTACAGCAGGCTCGTTAGATGATATTGTATGTGAATATATAGATAATATTACATACATACAGGTGAAACATACAAGAAAAAATAGAAAGTTGGGTTTTGGATTTATAATAAATAGTGAGAAAAATACAGATTCATTGCTTAAAAAGATTGCGAAAAGCTGGAAGGAATTAAGACAGCGTTCCTCTAAACCTGCAATCGCAGTCCTCCTCACAAACATGGAATTAGTAAATACTACTTCATTTATCAATAGATTTGGAGAAAAAATCAACACGCCTAGTCTGTTAGAATTTTGGAATTGGTTCAGCGGTAATGTAGTCAATTTTGAGAGTATTGCTGATTTTGAAAAATCAGCAAGAAAAGAATGGCTACCAATTGTTAAAGCTATAGTAGAAGAAGCTGATGTTTTTGAGGGTGAAGAAGAGTTATTGGCATTTCTTCGAAGTTTTACTATAGAACACGATTATTCAGATGCTCAAAAGTTGGATAAAAACATTTGTGATCGACTAATGGACCTCTTTGGGGCTTCTGATGAGATTAGCCAAGAGTTGTATCGAAGACTATTTTTTTCCCTTAAGGAGTGGGCATCATCTACAAGATTAAAGGAGGAAATTGTTGCTGAGGATGTTTTTTCTAAATTAACAGTTTTTGAAGACAGTTACCCTGAATATATGCTTCTTCCTCCCGAGCCATTTTTTGAGAGTAGAAAAAAAATCGTTAATAATATTGAGGATATTTGCTTAAACGGCCAAGAAAAAATAGTTTTCTTGTATGGGAAACCCGGCATAGGAAAGACGAGCTTAGCTAATTACTTAGCTCAAAAAATGGACTCTATAATTGACTTAAGATACCATGCGTATATACCAATATCTCCAGACTCGATGTCAGTAAATTTGGATTCTGATGATTCCATTACAGAAGTGATGTTATGGGGCTCATTACTTAATCAGGTTAGATTACTATTTGATGGTAGGTTATTCGAATTTCAAGTCCCTGTTAGCAATAGTTTATTAGATGCCCAGCAAATGAGAAAGCATGTTTTAAGACTTGCTTCCCAGTATGGGAAAATACATAGTAAGAATACTGTTATTGTTATTGATGGGATAGACCATGCCGCTAGATCTGGAAGAATAGAAAACTTTCTTCAATCATTAGTCCCTCCAGAATTTATTCCAAATAATGTCATTTTTATTATTTGTGGGCAACCGGCAGAAGATTATAATAATTACCCTAGATGGCTAAACCAAAACAATCCATTAGTTCATTCAATTGAACTTAATGGAGTAACCAAACTTGATATAGAAAATCTATTGTCAAAAATTAATGCTGATGTAGCGGAAATAGACCTATATTCGCAGATTATCTATGATTTTTCAGAAGGCAATACATTGTCGGCTATTTTTTCTGCATATGAAAGTAGAGGTGTAAATACTTCTGAGGAATTGATTAATTTACTTGAAACTAAAAGTATTAACTCAAATATTACCCTCTACTATGATGAAATTTGGAAATCACGAGATAATAATTTTCTGGAAGGTTTATACAGTATAGATAAAATTTTAGCTATCGTATTTGTAATAATTAAAGAAAAACTCACAGCCCAAGATTTTCTCGAAATATTTAGGGACTTGATATTTTCCCAAGAAGCTTGGGAAAGCGTATTGCAAAACTACTCGCCGCTAATAATTGAAGAAGATGGATATTATACTTTATATCATAATGACATTCGAATTTATCTTGAGAATAAGATTAGACATGAATCCCAATTGGTTAAAATAATTGCTAGCAAAATAGTTGACTATTACTTGATGAGCAGTAGAAAGAAAGAAATAAAACATTCTGATATCTTTAGATTGTTAGAATTAGCCGACAGGAAGCACGAAATAACTAAAGTGTTTACAATGGAATTTTTAAAAGAAGCACTTTCGATTGGTCAAAATTTAAATGATATTATTAGCCAATTTAAAGATGTTAGTGAATATGCGAGCGAAAGAATGGACTTACGAGAAGTGCAGAATTTATCTTTAATATCAATGACTCTAAATCAATATGTAAAGGTCCTTGAGAGATATGATATTAAACAAGACCAGCAAATTACAACCTATCTTTCCTCAGAATTTAAAAAAATTAACCTGAATGCCATTACATTGTCTGATATTGAGAAAGCATTAGAGCATATTACTCTGTTAATTAGTAAAGGATTTGATGAGCGTGCAATAAGAACGTTTAAGAAGTGGTTCATTGATTCAACTCTAATAATTAACACAGTGTTGAATAAGACTACGAATAACAAAAATGCGGAGAAGCGACGTATGACTCAAATTGTTAAACAAATCGGTTACTTTTCAGAGCTATGCGCTGTCAAACTTGACCCGATGTTATTTGCTAGTGATCCAGCGCTAAATGCTATGTATTTCTGGGGAACTTTAAAATCTGTTGTACAGAAAGATAATTATGAGCATTTTCTATCTCACATAAATGAATACAGTGACATAGCATCTCAAGAAGCTATTGAGATATCCAGCTTTCTTTTTGAATCTAGAAAAGTTGGATGGATGAAAGTAATGTTAGAAAAAGTCGAGTTGGTTTTCCAGAATAATTGTATAGATTTAATTAACGTAATTTTTTTCAAAGTATTGGTTATGGATTATCAGAGTTTAACTAGAGAGTTTAAACTTATATATTCAGATGATTTCTTATTATTGTCAGAACTTAATTTTGACTATCAAGATAAGACGTATTTATTCTGTAAATTAGCCTTTGTTAGCGGTGCAATTCTTAATCAAGAAAATCAAAGAGACAAAGTATCTGAAAATCTTATAGAAAAGTATTACCATTCTGGTGGAGATCGTCGTGGTCAAAATAATTTAAAAATTTTATTAGCTACGTGTTATAACCTGGGTTATATACATGCTTCTGATTCGGAAATTATGATCAATGATTTTGAAATGTTTATGCATAATAGCAGAAAAGGATCGCTAACCCCTTTTATTACTAACCCGGGAAAAGTAAGAGAGTTTATAGAATGGCAAGCAATTAACTACACAGAGAAAATTAATAATTCCAAGCTAAATGGGGAGGTAGAAGAGTATTTTTTGGGAAAAATAAGAGAATCACAAATATTCCCGGACTCTTTCATTCATCATATGTGGACTTATTTGTATAATAGAAGTTTTGATTCGGCGCTCTTGGATTGGTTCGATCGTTGGCTTGGCGATAGTGGGCTAGCTTGGAAGGAACCTATTGAGTCAATGCTAAATATTTATTATATTTTTGTAGAACTAATAGTATGTTTAGATGACTCAGATCAATTAAAGAATAATGCCAGGGATAGATTACGAGTCAGGCTTTTAGGGTTTGTAGAACATAAAGACGATGTTTTAAATAATCCCTATCTGACTTTTGAAAAGATCAAGGCACTAGATCCCAAAGAATGGGCTGAACGAGGGCTGGCACTTTATAATTTATCAAAACGAGCAAGTGAAAAGGGAGATAATTTATTAGCTAGGCATATTGAAGAATCCTTAATTGAATCCTCACTACAAGCTGGTCCGAGTCAGTTTGCTTCATTAGTTGAATGTGACGAATTTAAAGGCGTAGTGGTGGATAAAATCCATTTCATATTATCTAGAATAAGAAAAATTATTGGGGAACAGAGCGACAATAATTTATGTGAGGTTCGATTAGGACTTTGGGCACTTCTTGAAGCTAGTACGGATAAACTAGACGAACAAGATCAAACTAATATATTTATATACTTAAATGAAATTAGAGGGAATTTAGATAATGATAAACAAATGATAGTAGATTCAAGAATTTATGAATTAGAGGAAATGTTGAATCTGCCTATTCCAGAATTACAAACGTTCACTGAACAAAAAGGACAGGATAATTATTCTATTGATAAGTTAATAACAATATTGATGGAGGATAATTCCGATAGTAAGTCTGAATTATGGAATAATTTCGATAATGCATTAGTTAAACTCGCAAACACTCGAAATCGGGACTATCGTAATTATCGAGATTCCTTATTCTCACTTTTTCTAAAGAAAGATATGGGTTATAGTTGGGAATCAACAGGAATTCAAAATGTTATATCAAAACTCATCCCAATATTAACTAGTCAACAGAAAGAAAAGTTATATGGGCATATCGTTAAGAACCGTTATTTTGACAATAATTTATCAATCTGGCTATCTTCATTCTCCAGTGATTTAAATTATTTCACTATTGAAATACTTTTTAACCAAGATCCTAAGCTTCTCCAGGAATATTTTGATAATCAGATGCGTGAAATTAGTTCTTGGAATGAAGGGAACTTCGATACAATTCAAATATCTAAAAATGAACTTGATGAGGATTGGCTAGGTGTATTTAATAAAATTAATTGGATTCTTTTTTCAACAAATAATATTGAACGAACTGTCCTTGCATTTAGGGGATTATACTATTTTTATTTATTATTCCCACAAAGGTGGAGTAATTCCTATATCATAAATGAGACAATGTTTAGACAAAAATATCTTTTGTTATTACTTTTGGAAGAATTAGTCAGAAATGATATAGATATTTCTTTCGGAAGAGAATTTGTTGAGTATTGTATGTTTGATTCAAAACAATTTATGTTGAAGGTTTTAGGAAAGTTGGTAACATCATACGCTCAGGATAATTATTTAATATTAGGTGAATTATATGGTGTTATAGAAAAAAGGCAAAAAAAAGACAATAGAAATTCTCATACGTCCTCGGAAATTGTAAATAGTGTGAGAAACCGATTAAATCTTAATTTTGCTACAAATTATGATGAAATGTATAAAATATTTGAAAAAGAGTATCATCAGGTAGAAGATATTCAATCACAGGAGGACTGGGTATGGAAGTTTCTAAGTGAGGATAAAGACAGTTACATAGAACAACGATATCTGCACGAGGAGATTAATAAGGAGAGATATACCTTCCGTGATTTAATCGACTTATTACCAATCGACGAACCAAGAGAAATGTTAAATTTTAGTACAAAAATTGACACTGAAATTAAAATATTAGAGACTATAAATAACCTTGAAAATGATATTGATGCCGTGAAACGATATTTATCAGGAAAAATTGATGAAAGTAAAATGATTGTTGGGTGCTCTTTCTTTTGGTTAGACGAGGGGAAAATGAAATCAAAATTTTTAAGTACCGCATTAATGCCTAAAAATCAAAACTTAGAATTAGAAAATCTAACAATAGGAAAGATTAACGGAAGAGGACAGGTTATCCAAGATATGCTGTTGTATGAAAATGAACTTAATGAGACCCATTCTTTAATGGATATTATATATGGGCTTACTGTGTTTAATAATAGCTACAAAATGGTGCCATCCGGTTTGTTTAGTAGGATTATTACATATGATGATCTGGATATAGAAAGAGAAACATTTTATACATTAAATAAAGATTGGTACATTAGATCTCAAAGAAATAATAATTTGCATATTGAAGTATGGGTAGTAAATAAACAAGAAATGGATGATTTTTTACAAGAAAATCACTTCCAACTTGTAGAGATAGTCGAATAGAGATTCCAGCCAGGAGACTGAAAGCAACAGGCTTTCCTGGCTTATTTTATTATAAATTATTAAATGTAAGTATTTAATTGAATAGAGACAGCCGGGGGAATGCATGTTCTTTTTTGGGGCGAATTTATTTGCTATTGTTCGCCCCGTAGAATATACTTAATTAAGTTACTATTTTTTAGAGGTGAAAATCTATGAAATATATCACAACAAGTCAAGTAGCAGATTTATGGGGGATCTCTCAGAGAAGAGTCCAAATATTATGTTCTCAGGACCGAATCGAGGGGATTTTTAAATTAGGGGACTGTTGGGCAATACCTGAAGATGCGGTGAAACCAGATGACTTTAGATGTAAAATTAAGGAAGCGGGATATAATAAAAATGAAATATAATGTAATCGATTTGTTTTGTGGGAGTGGAGGATTCTCAAAGGGGTTTCAAGATGCAGGATACAATGTTCGTCTAGGGATAGATGCTTGGGAAGATGCTGTAGTAACTTATCAACACAACTTTCCAGATGCTGAAGTAATCAATAAAGATATAACGACTATTAATACAAATGAGATTCTCAAAATTTTAAATATCCAAAAGGATGATATAGATGTAATTATAGGTGGTCCTCCCTGCCAAGGGTTTTCATTATCTGGGAAAAGAATGATAGATGATCCTAGGAACATTTTGTATAAGTCTTTTGTCGACTTTGTAGGGGAATTTAAGCCTAAAGTATTCATCATGGAGAATGTTCCAGGACTAATTAAATTATTTGGGGGGAGTATAAAAGATTCGGTTATTGAGGATTTTTCGTCCCTTGGATATGAGGTTAAGTATCAAACGCTATCATCTGAAGAATATGGAGTGCCTCAAAAAAGACGTAGAGTCTTTTTCGTAGGCATTAATCAGGAGAAGCTTAAAAATACTAGAACATTTATCTTTCCAGCACCCACTCATGGTGATGGCCTTTGGCTTGAAGAGCCTCTTACTTGCGAACAAGCTATCTCTGATTTAGATTTTATTCCGGATGATGTAGCTTTGAATGAGTGTGAAGATTATAAAGTCAATCCTCAAACCCCATATCAAAAAAAAATGAGGGCTAAGAGTAACTATTTATTTAATCACGTGGCGACAATCCATAAGGATAAAACAAAAGAAATTATTGCGCTGGTTCCAGATGGTGGGAATTATAAAAGTCTACCTGACGCATTGAAAGGCACTAGAAAAGTTAACATTGCCTGGACCAGAATGAATAGTCAAAAACCTTGTTTTACAATTGATACTGGGCACAATCATCATTTTCATTATAAGGAAAATAGAGTGCCTACTGTGAGAGAGTCAGCGCGGATTCAGTCATTTCCTGATGATTTTAGGTTTTTAGGGACTAAAACGAGCCAACTGAAGCAGGTAGGGAATGCAGTTCCACCTTTAGTGGCTCAATCTTTAGCAGAGGAAGTAAAAAAAATACTTAACAGAGGATAATTAAGAGGTGCGAAAATGTATAATCATGAAAACCAGTATCGATGTACTATTATTCGTGGGAAAGCTAAAAGAGAGATAGATAATTTTCTTCCTGCATATGCGAAGGTTATTAATGAAATATGTCCGTGTGAAAAAACTATTTTTGCAGAAAAATTTAATTCGGCGTTTTCTAATTATCTACCGCCTGAATTTAGAAACGATAAAACCTTAAACAACCATAGAACTGAGATTGCGGGCAGCCTCTTTGGAATGTATTATTGTGGGGAAGATGGCCTCGTATATGAATCAGAAAGAACTCAGAAATTTTTGGAAGATAATGATCAACCGGCTTTTTTTAAAGATGTATGTTATAAGTTACAGTTTCCAAACGGGATGCAAAAAATCGCAACAGTTATACAAAGAAAAGAAGACAAAATTAATGTAAGGCCATTAGCCTTTCTTTTGAAAACTTTGTTATTGGCAAAAGATGTAAACATTGTTTTAGACAAAAAGCAAATAGGATATTACATTTTGAATTCCTTAGATGTGTTGAGGGGCGAAGCAACACCTGCTGAAGTTATTGAGCAAATAAAATTAGATGAAAAAGCTAATGTTTATAGAGTTATAGCTAATATCGGAGACAAAGCATCATCGTATTATTATCAACACATAACAGAACAGTTGAATTATTTAGAATTAGCTAATTTAGTAGTCGAAACCAATCATAGAATCTATTTGAATATAAAAGAGGAAGAAGCAATCAATATAATTGCAGATTGTTGGAATGTTGCTCCTGATTTTAACGTTTATAATTACAATTTAGATACACGAGAAGAGAAGCTTAAATTTCAAAATGAGTGGGACTACTATTACTCTAAGCTATCCAAAGAGGTCACAAGTTTTTACACTACGGCCAGTGCGCTAGGTGTTGACCAAGAACAGATTTCTGTCATTCTCAAAGATACTAGAAAAGATCTTGGAGATGAAGGAGAGCGCTATGTTTTTGAATATGAAAAAAACCGTGTAGCTAAATTTAATCAACGACTAGTTAATAAAGTTAAACATCTAGGTGGTATTAAAGGTCTAGGTTACGATATTCAATCGGTTATTGCTGAACCGGGTGGCACTTCTGAATTTGTAAAATATATAGAAGTAAAGTCAACTAAAAGGGTTACAGAACCAGATCTGAATGATTGCTTATGGTTAGACTCAGTTACAATAACTAGAAATGAATGGGTGGCATCACAACAGCATAAAAATTACTATTCTATTTACAGGGTATATTTTGTTCGCGGGAAAGTTGTAATGTTTGTAATAAATGACTTATATCAAAAGGTCCTAGACAAGAAACTTGGGGTAACACCCATGACTTACCGAGTAGAATTTCAGAATGATGCAATTGATTGCACATTATAATGGGGGATCTTTAAATGTATAAAGCAGTATCATTATTTTGCGGCGCGGGTGGTGCCGATGTAGGTATTAGAGGAGATTTTGAATTTAACAATAAATATTACGCAAAACTGCCTATAGAGATTGTTTACGGTATAGATATTGATCAAAAGGCTATCAATACGTACACTCATAATTTTGATTCTCACGAAGTAGTCTGTGGGGATATATGCGAAGTTCCATCTTCATCGATTCCGGACCATGATATATTGGTAGGAGGGTTTCCTTGTCAATCGTTTAGTACGGTAAATCCAACCAAAGATCCTTTTGATGATAGGGCGAATCTTTATAAGCAAATGGTTCGCATTGCAAAAGATAAGCAACCTAAATTTGTAGTTGCAGAAAATGTGAAAGGCTTTATGACATTACACAAGGGGAAAATTTTTGAGAAGGTGAAGTCTGAATTTGCTGATGCGGGTTATAATATTCATGCTGAACTTATTAATTCAGCAGATTATGGTGTTCCGCAGAAAAGACAACGAGTATTTATTGTCGGGGTTCGCAAAGATTTAGATACATCCTTTTATTTTCCGGAAAAAACAACTGAAAATCAATGGGTCCCATTATCTGTAGCTGTGCCCAATTTAAGGATTGAAGAAAAGAAATATTATTTCTCTGAACGAGCAGTTGAGGGAATGAAGAAAGCAAAAAATAATATGAAAAGAGGATTGTATCAGAATTTAGATGAGCCGTGTTTAACGATCACAAGTCATTTAGCAAAAGTAAGTTTAAATTCAAGGGATCCTGTTTTGCTGGTAGAACCAGAAAATGAATTATATAGGAGGTTTACTCCTCGAGAAGCCGCTCGTATTCAATCATTTCCGGATTCATTTGAATTTTTGGGTAGCGAGGGAGATGCCTATAGACAAATTGGTAATGCAATACCTCCAGTCTTAGCTTGGCATATCTTTAATTCTATAATGTTGACTATGGGAAGTAATAGTATGCTTAATGATGTTCTCCAATAATTAAAATATGGATAGAAGGTAGAGCAACCAATATAAGGTTGCTCTTTTTTATCAATAAAATTAATTTGAAAGTGATTTTATATAAATAACGAGCCCAAAAGATTGTTTTGGTATTGCTTGCACCGAATTACTTTGTTGGATTCTGATTATATTCAAAGTAATAATATTTGTTATTAAAATCATATATCAAGAATTTAAGTGTTCGTTTAAAGTTATGAAATAGAAGTAAATTAACTTATGAATTTTTCAATAAGTTAATAGTGGTGATGATATTTTCTATTACTACCTCTAAATTTTCGTGAATTTCATGTTCCCAAATTCTAATGACGTGCCATCCGTTAGTACGGTAGTAATTATTGACTAAGTTATCTCTCTCTTTATTTTTTCTAAGTTTCTTCTCCCAAAACTCAACATTTGTTTTTGGTACTTTTCCATGGATAGGACAAGAATGCCAAAAACAGGAGTCAATAAATATCACAAGCCTATATTTTTTTATTGAAACGTCGGGTTTTCCTAATAATTCATGCGAATTACGTCTGTATCGCACACCTTTTTTCCAGAGTTCTTTGGTTACCAATTCTTCTAGTTTTGAATGTGACTTTATCGCTTGCATATTTTTTCTTCTTTGTTCTGAAGTTATCTTGTCGGCCATAGATATCTCCCCTAATATTACTAAAATACTTTAATAGTTTATGTGGTTACCCGATAATATAGGCTGAAACTTTATCTTGTCACAAACAAAAACTGTAGAAATGTTAGCAATGAGGTTTTTTGTATAGGTAGAGTATAACATAATTCTTTTTAGCGCTTTCTTATTTAGTAGAATGGAGAACACTTGTGATGTTCTTTTTTTTTGCAATTGTGCTACACTTTAGGTACGAATTTTAATAAGCAAGGACAAAATTATGAATAAAAATAAACGTTTGATCTATATTTCATTATTGGCTGCGCAGGGTGTGGTCATCACGATGCTGGAGCGGGCGATTCCGTTTCCTTTCGCGTTTGCGCCGGGTGCGAAGCTGGGTTTGGCGAACATCATTACATTATTGGCGATCTTTACGCTGCCTTATAAGGACAGTCTGAAGGTCGTGTGGATGCGGCTCTTGATTTCGACGTTGCTGGGCGGGACGTTATCGACCTTCCTGTACAGTTTTGCGGGGGCTTTTTTGAGTTATGGCGGGATGCTTTTGGTCCGGCTTCTGGGGCCGAAGCGGGTCAGCATGATCGGCATCAGTGCTGCCGGCGGGATTCTGCATAATGTCGGTCAGTTGGCGATGGCAAGTCTGATTGCGCAATCGTTCAGCGTGATGCTTTACTTGCCGATTCTTTCCGTGACCGGCATCTTCTCCGGGATCGCGGTCGGGGTGGCGGCGAATTACTTGTTGGAGCATGTCTCGACGATCCGTCAGTTCCAATTGGATGAGTCCTCTAAAAGTAAATTGACGAAAGCGTGGTATGAGGCTTCACTGGTCTATCGGAAAGAGCATGACTAGCGCTTTATTGCGGTAACATCTCCAATGCGAAAGGTTTTACGATGCTGCGTGAGGAAGAAAACAAAGTGAAAAAGATGAAAAAATGCTCATAGAGGAACTTTTTCATACTACTTCCGGGTTTTGCATGGACAATTATTCACAAATACACTATACTTATAAATGTGGTTATTTTAAATAAGTGATTAGGCGCAGCAATGCGCTGGACATAGAAAAAAGGAGACTGCCAAATGAGTAAAAAGAATATTGTGGTTGTGGGAGCAGGCTTTGCCGGTGTGGCCGCCGCGAAGAAATTGTCCCGACATTTCAAGAAAAATCCGGATGTCTTGATCACCTTGATCGACAAACATTCCTACCAAACGTACATGACTGAGTTGCATGAGGTGGCAGCGGGACGTGTGCAGCCCGATGCGATTCAATATGATCTGCAACGTCTGTTCAGCCGTAGCAAAAACGTGGATATCATTACGGATGAAGTCACCCATGTGGACCGTGAAGCCAAAGTGGTCACAACCAGCAGCCACAGCTTCAATTACGACTATTTGATCCTGGCGATGGGTGGAGAGCCGAATACGTTCAACGTCCCGGGCGTCGATGAGCATGCCTTCACGATGTGGTCTTGGGAAGATGCGAACAAAATCCGCCGTCATATCCAGGATACGGTCGAAGCAGCCTCAAATGAACACGATGATGCGAAACGCAAAGCAATGTTGACTGCAGTAGTCAGCGGTGCTGGTTTTACCGGCGTGGAACTGGTCGGCGACTTGATGGAATGGAAAGACCATCTGGCTAAAGCCAACAAATTGGATCCGGCTGAATTCAGCCTTTATCTGGTTGAAGCTGCACCGCAGATTTTGGGTGTCGTAACCGAAAAGGAACAACAAAAAGCTGAGAAATACATGCTGAAGCAAGGCATCCAGATCATCAAAGGCAATGGGGTCGCGAACGTCGAGAAGGACAGCGTCGAGTTGTCTGATGGAACGGTCATTCCGACACACACATTGATCTGGACGGCAGGGGTAAAAGCCAACTCGGACGCAGCCGCTTACGGCATCGAGCAAGCAAGAGCGGGCCGTTTGGTAGCCAATAAATACATGGAAGCGAAAGATTCCGATGGCGTCTACTTGGCAGGGGACTTAGTCTACTACGAAGAGCCTGACAAAGACAATGCGCCGGTTCCGCAGATCGTTCAGTCCGCGGAACAAACGGCACACACAGCCGCAGCCAACATCATCGCTTCTATCGAAGGCACAGAGAAGCACGAACACAAAGGCACGTATCAAGGGTTCATGATTTCGATCGGTTCCCGTTATGGCGTTGCTTACTTGATGGACAAAATCCATTTGAGCGGCTTCATAGCGATGCTCGTGAAGCATATCGTGAACTTGTTCTACTTCATGACGATCGGTTCAGGCTATTATTTCGTCCAATACATTTATCATGAATTCTTCCATATCAAAGAAAAACGCAACATCTTCCGTGGCCACTTGTCCCGTTTGGGTAACGTGCTTTGGGCGCTGCCATTGCGTGTCTTCTACGGCAGCATGTGGACCTGGGAAGCGGTCAAGAAGATCTACGGTCTGTACGGCACGACTTCTTGGTTCGGTGATGAGGTTGTCCTGCCTTTCGCTTGGCTGAAGGAAGCGACAACCGGAGCATCCGAAGCTGTCACGGAAACGGTCAGCCATCCGGTGTTCGGTTTGAGCTATGCCTATGGCGAAGAGCCGATGATGATCTTCAAAGAAGCACCTGAGTGGTTCAATAGCATCATGCAAGTCATGATCCCGAACGTGGAAATGGCTTTGTTCTTCCAGAAATTCATGACGATTGTCGAGTTGCTGATCGGTTTGGCGATCATCGCTGGCTTGTTCACTTTCTTGGCGAATGCCGCAACAATCGCATTGGTGATCTCGTTCTCCTTATCCGGTATGTTCTACTGGGTGAACATGTGGTTCATTCCGGTGGCCATAGCCTTGATGAACGGATCGGGCAGAGCCTTCGGGTTGGACTACTATGTGATTCCGTGGATCCAGAAGAAACTTGACAACTGGTGGTACGGTAAGACAAAATCAATCTATAGACCGGGCGTCGGTCAATAATAACGATCTAACAGGGTTAAGGTGGGGAGACTTGCCTTAACTCTTTTCTTTTTGGAAGAGAGGAGCGGGGAAATGAGAAAATACCTGAAAATGATCCGCAGAGGCGATCTGCTCATCATCCTTTTTTTGATGGCGGCTTCCTTCCTGCCGTTGGGGGTCTTCAGCTACCACCAAGCCAACGCGGAGAGCGCGGATAAGATTGCGGTCATCAGCGTGGACGGCAAAGTGGTGAAAGAGTTTGTCCTGAAGAATGACGGAAAAACGGAAACCTATGTTTTCCATGACGACCATGGGCACGAGAACGTGATTGTGCGGGAAGGATCCCAAATCCGGATCGCCTCCGCCGATTGCGATGACCAATTGTGTGTGCGCATGGGCGCGAAGGATGACATCGGGGAGACGATCATGTGTCTGCCGAACCGTGTGCTGATTGAGGTGCGGGGCGCCCAAGGGACGACTGCTGACGATGAAGAGGCCCTCGACATCATCTCCTGACAAATACTTAAGGGCAGAACAAAAGGAGTTTTGTATGAAAATTCATTCGATGTGGGACCAGTATCCGCTGTTGCAGGCGGAATTGGTCGCCACCAATGAGCTGTTGGAAAAAAACATAACGCTCAAAAACCAGGCGGTCAGGGAGGCGATTCTCGCGCGCTTGCTTTCGGGCGGCAAGATGCTGCGGCCTGCCTATTGCCTGTTGTTTTCGCACTATTCCCCGGAACGGGATGCGGAGCGGGCACAGGCGATCGCGGCTGCGGTGGAATTGTTGCATACGGCGACATTGATGCATGACGACGTGATCGATGAAGCCGGCACCCGCCGAGGCCAGGAGACGATGAACCGGGCTTTCGGCAATCAGATTGCCGTCTATTCGGGGGATTACCTGTTCACAGTCTGTTTCCGGCTGCTGTCCGCATACGCGGGCGATGCGTCTGTGCTGAAAATCGACACGAACGGGATGGAGAGCATCCTGATCGGCGAGTTGAACCAGATGGATATGCGCTACAATCCGAACATGCGCATGCGCGATTACTTGCGCCAGATCCAAGGCAAGACGGCCCAACTATTCGCGTTGAGCTGCTATGCCGGGGCCTATGGTTCGGATGAGGACGAGAAGCTGGCGCAGTTGGCCTACCGGATCGGCCACAACATCGGCATGGCTTTTCAGGTCATGGATGATGTGTTGGACTACACGCAGGACGAAAAGACCTTGGGCAAACCGGCTCTGAGCGATTTCCGCAACGGCATCTACACCGCGCCCGTGCTGTATGCGATGCAGGCCGATCGCAAAGCGTTCGCAGCATATATCGCCAAAGGAGCGGATGTGACCGCTGCGGAGCTCGCGGAGATCCATGCTTTGGTGGAACGCTATGGCGGCAACCGCTCGGCACAGGCTTTGGCCAAGAAGTACACGACGAAAGCACTGAAGCTGATCAAAAAATTGCCGGACCAGCCCGTAAAGGAAACGCTAACGAAATTAACTGAGCAATTGCTTTATCGCAATATGTAGCAAAGCTATCAGGGCGCATGATGTGGATTGATAGCCTGTCATTTCGAGATAAAACATTAGAAAATAATGGTTTTTTGCTAAATATAAAGATTTTATTTGGCTAAAGATGTAACAAATGGTATGATAAGTAAGTGGATAGATATAGGGGGCTTGTGATTGGTATCACATATCTAACCATTATAATAAAAAGAACAGGGTGGGATAGATTATGGAATTAAAGAAAACGTTATCTACGGCAACTCTTTTGCTGGCATCAACTTTCGTATTAGCAGCTTGCGGAGGTGCCGATACAGAAACTGAATCTTCAGAAGTGGCTTCATCCGAAGTCGTAGCTGAATCTTCATCAGAAGCTACAGCGGCAGCTGAATTACAGGACGGCACGTACACATTGGTTGAAAAGAACTTCGACACACGTGGCTGGAAAACTGAGTTCTCGATCACTGTCGTGGACGGCAAAATCACAGAGTCAACTTTTGACAACGTGAACGAAGCCGGCATGAAAAAATCCGAAGATGCAGACTACCAAACCAGAATGGCAGATCAAGTTGGCGTGGGTCCTGCTGACTACTTCCCTCAATTGAACAATCAATTGATCGAAACGCAAGATCCGGAAGCGGTGGAAGTCGTTACTGGTGCTACGCACTCTTCTGACACCTTCAAAGAGTACGCTCCAATGTTGATCGCAGCAGCTGAAGCTGGCGACACAACTACAATCGAAATCGACAACGTAGTCGAAGAATAAGCTGTTTTTCCGCTTTTTTAGGTGGATTCGGCAAGAAAAAAGATTATCATAGACAGGTAGGGACAGCGTTCTTGTTCCTGCCTGTCTTTTTTAAATGCAGATATGAGGTGAGTGGATGAAAAGAAATGTTGGTAAGGCCGGAGCATCAGGCTTGTTGTTGCTGGCGCTCCTTTTCGGCGGCTGCGGCAATGGGGATGCGCAGAATGAGCCGGCGCTGTTGAAGGAGCCTTACGAGAAAACGGAATTTCTTATGGGTACTTATGTGACGGTGCGCGTCTATGATGAAGGCAAGGAGGCTGTGCTGGAAGAGGCCTTCGACCGTGTCGAGGAGCTGGCTGACAAGATTACGGTGAGTGAACCGGGATCGGAGATCGATGCAATCAATGCAGCAGCCGGTGCGGCGGTGGAGCTGTCGGAGGATGTCTATCCGTTGGTAAGGAGCGCTTGGGATTACAGCGAAGCATCCAATGGTAATTTTGATCTGTCGATCGGACCGATCACCGAACTCTGGCACATCGGCTTCGAGGACGCCCGAAAACCGGAGCAGAGCGAAATCGAGGCGGCGCTGACGTTGGTTGATTATGAGCGCGTCCTGCTGGATGATGCGGCAAGGACCGTTCAGCTACTGGATGCGGGGATGCTGATTGACCTGGGCGCCATCGCCAAGGGCTACATCACCGACGAAGTGAAGGAGTTGCTGGTGGAGGAAGGCGTGACGACTGCCATCATCGATCTTGGTGGGAACGTCTACGTGCTGGGCGGTTCGCCGCTGCGCGAAGGGGAGTCCTGGAACGTGGGCATCCAGGATCCGTTGGCAGTGCGCGGGGAGACCATCGGCAAGACCAAGCAAAAGGACCGTTCCATTGTGACTTCGGGTATCTATGAACGCTACATCGAAGTGGAGGGCGTCAGCTACCACCATCTGATGGATCCGGAGACCGGCTATCCGTTCGATAACGATATCGCCGGCGTTTCAATCCTGTCCGATAAGTCGATCGATGGGGATGCGCTCTCGACGCTTGTGTTCGGTCTGGGCGTGGAAGCGGGTCTGGCCTACGTCAACGAACGCGACGATATCGAAGCCGTTTTTGTCACAAAGGACAAGAAGGTCTACGTTTCGGATGGGTTGACGGATAATTTTGAACTGACGAACGACGATTATGTTTGGGAAAATGAATAGGGGTGAAAGAGATGAATGTACCTGTATTTTTGGAATTTGTGGAAATCAAGACCAAGTTGGCTAGTTTGTTTCCGTTTGTGTTGGGGACTTTGTTTACGCTCTACCATTTCGGCAGCATCAATGCGCTGAACACGATTTTATTCTTCATCGCCATGGTCGTTTTTGATATGGCGACGACGGCCATCAACAACACGATGGACTATGTGAAAGCGAAGAATCTGGTTTACCGTGACGAGGAAAACATCCTCGGGAAAGCTGGGATTTCCGTCAAACAGGCTGCGAAAATCATCATTTCGATGATCGCATTCGCGGCGCTGATCGGATTGATCCTGACGGCGCGGACCAATCTGTTGCTGTTGGTGATCGGCGCGCTCTGCTTTGCGATCGGGATCCTGTACACGTTCGGACCGTTCCCGATTTCCCGGATGCCTTTGGGCGAAGTGGCGTCGGGGCTGACGATGGGCTTCGGCATCTTCTTCATCGCCGTGTTCGTGAATGTGCCGGCCGGAACACTGGCCGCGTTGCTGTTGCAATGGCCGAATTTTACGCTAGCGGGAAATATCGCGAATCTGCTGATCATCCTGTTGCAGTCGGCTCCGTTGGTGTTCAGCATCGCCAACATCATGCTGGCGAATAATATCTGCGATCATGAAACGGACATCTCCAACCACCGCTACACGCTGACTTTCTACATCGGCAAGCCGGTTGCCGTGCGCTTATATGCCTGGTTGTATTACGGGGCTTTCGCCGCGACGACAATTTCGGTGCTGTTCGGGATCTATCCGGTCTGGATGCTGTTCATCTGGGCGATCTTCCCGATCATCCAACGCAACATCACCCGATTCAAAGCCAAACAGGACAAAGCGACGACCTTCAATCTGGCGATCAAAAATCTGATCCTTTACCACGGTTTGGAAATCATCCTGTTGATTGTGTCGCTTATTCTGAAATGATCACCATCAGAGAGGGAACCCCTGCGGATGAGTTTTTCCTGAAGGAAATGACTTATCAGGCGATTTATTCGCCCAAAGGCGGGGGCTTTTTGCCGCGGAAAATCTTGGAAGAGCCCGCAATCCGGCGCTACTATGCGGACTTTGGCAGGGCTGGGGACGCGGCTTTCGTTGCGCTAGTCGATGAAGCGGCTGTCGGAGCCGTGTGGATCCGGTTTGCGACGGCTGCCCCAAAAGGTTACGGATTCGTCCGCGCGGACGTACCGGAACTCATGCTTGCGGTGCTGCCGGATTTCCGCGGGCGCGGCATCGGGCAGGCGCTGCTGGAGCGGATGCTGACGCAGCTGCGGGGAACGGACTTGGAGGCTGTGTCCTTGAGTGTGGCCCGCTCCAATCCGGTGCGTCGCCTCTATGAGCGCTCTGGATTCCGCATTGTAAAAAATCAACGGAAATCTTGCACGATGTTGCTTGAGTTAAAAATAAAGATAGAGTAAACCGTTTTCATAAAAGTCCGCTTCCAATTGTCTTTCGAAATTGTGTCCAAAATGTTACTTCTTACTTTTAATGAAAGCGTGTTTGCGTTATAATGGCTATGGATTCGAAGTGTCTTATCTTTCGGAATCTTCATTTATTGAGCAAGAAAGCGCTATATTCATCCCCTGCATTTTCCGTCCGCTTAAATAAAGCGAACGAGGTCAGTAGCAATTGGAGCGGGTCCGCCTGTTCCGTTCAGAAACTTTCCTTGTCCCTATTTGGAGGATTTAAAATGAAGGACAAACTTTTTGGCATTTTGCAGCGAGTTGGACGTTCATTTATGTTGCCAATCGCCATTTTACCAGTAGCCGGACTCTTTTTGGGTATCGGTGGGTCATTTACTAATGCCACTACACTAGAAACATATGGTTTAACGGAACTGATGGGTCAAGGGACATTCATTTATGATGTTCTGAACGTAATGAATCAGGCCGGATCAGTCGTCTTTGGCAACTTGCCGTTGATCTTCGCTGTCGGCTGTGCCATCGGTATGGCGAAAGCTGAAAAAGCGACTGCATCTTTGGCGGCTGTCATCGCCTTCCTGATCATGCATTCATCAATCGGCGCTATGATCGTAGCCCGTGGCGGCGCAGATCAGTTCATCGAAGGCTCCATCACGAACGTATTGGGTATCGAGTCATTGCAAATGGGTGTTTTTGGAGGTATGATTGTCGGTTTGGGTGTTGCTGCACTTCATAATCGCTTTTATAAAATTCAATTACCAGCTGCTCTTTCATTTTTTGAAGGCACTCGTTTTGTTCCGATCATTTCATCGATCGTCTACTTGTTCGTTGGTATCCTGATGGTCTTCATCTGGCCGCCAGTACAAGAAGGCATCAATGCGATCGGTGCTTTGGTACAAGGTTCCGGCTACGCCGGAACATGGCTCTATGGTTTCATGGAGCGTGCGTTGATTCCGTTCGGTCTGCACCACGTATTCTACTTGCCTTTCTGGCAAACTGCAGTGGGCGGAACAATGGAAGTCGGCGGAAAAATGGTCGAAGGTGCACAAAACATCTTCTTCGCGCAATTGGCTGATCCTGACACAACTGTCTTCAGCGTTGCCGCTACACGTTTCATGTCAGGTAAATTCCCGTTGATGATCTTCGGATTGCCTGGTGCTGCTTTAGCGATGTACCGCACAGCTAAACCAGAAAAAAGAAAAGAAGCCGGCGGACTTTTGTTGTCTGCTGCCTTGACTTCCATGCTTACTGGTATCACTGAGCCGTTGGAATTCACATTCTTGTTTGTTGCTACACCGTTGTATGTCATCCACTCGATTTTAGCCGGTGCTGCTTACATGTTGATGCATATGTTCAACGTAGGCGTCGGTATGACTTTCTCGGGCGGATTCATCGACATGTTCTTGTACGGTATCCTGCAAGGGAATGCCAAAACGAACTGGATTTGGATCGTATTCGTCGGTCTTGCTTACTTCGTAGTCTACTACTTCCTGTTCTCGTTCCTGATCAAGAAGTTCAACTACAAGACTCCAGGTCGTGAAGACGATTCGACTGAAGTCAAGTTGTATACACGTGCTGACATGAATGCGAAAGCGCAAGAAGGCGCTGCAGACATTGCCTCAATCGTGAAAAACGAAACGGATGAAATGTCCGCTTCCATCATTTACGGTCTGGGTGGGGCAGCGAACATCGTGGACGTCGACAGCTGTGCGACGCGTCTGCGTACAACCGTTGCAAACGGAGATTTGGTTGATGCGGAATTATTGAAGGGCACGGGAGCATCCGGCGTTATCCATAAAGGAAACGGCGTTCAAGTTGTTTACGGACCTAAAGTTTCCGTCATCAAATCAAACCTGGAAGAATTCATCGAAAGCGGCAGTGCCGCAAAACTGCCTTCCAAAGAAGACTACTATGGTCTGAAGGCTGTTGAAAAAACAGAAGAAAAAGCAACAGAAAAAACAGCAGCATCTGCTGCTGAAGAAAAAGCGACAGTTGCCACTACTTTGCGTTCGCCGATCGCTGGTATCGCTATTCCGCTGACTCAAGTGGATGATGCTGCCTTCGCTAGTGAAGCATTGGGTAAAGGGGTCGCAATCGAACCTGCAGTCGGTGAAGTTGTTTCGCCGATCAACGGTAAAGTCGTCATGGTCTTCGACACGAAGCATGCTATCGGTCTTGAATCGGACGAAGGCGTTGAAATTTTGATCCACATCGGATTGGATACTGTCAATCTGAAGGGTGAAGGTTTCACTACCCATGTCAAGGCTGGGGATTTTGTTGAAATCGGAGACAAATTGGTCGATTTCGATATCGACTTCATCAAAGCTTCCGGTTACAAGACAACTACTCCTATGGTAATCACAAACACTTTCAATTACAAAAACATTGAAGTTGTTGCGGAAGGTACTGTAGATCTTGGCGATGCAATCGTTACAGTTCAATAAGAAGCAAGATTCAACGCGGATAAGGTAATGCAGAAATGAATAGCGCAACAAAAAGGTTTCCGGTCTCAAATCCGGAGGCCTTTTTGTGTTTTTTGGCGCCTCCGTAAAAATAAAAAGGTTGACTATTTGGGGCAGGCGCTCTAATATTAGCTTGTATTGTGTACACAAATAGAGAGAAAATAGGTGAGCGACATGGCTATCAGAAAAGCCGCATTAGCCTGTACCGTATGTGGATCAAGGAACTATACCATCACACCTACTGAAAAAGGTCGTACAGAACGTTTGGAAGTCAAGAAATTTTGCCGGTACTGCGGAAAGCATACCTTGCATAAAGAAACGAAATAAAGACGAAAACTGGCAACAATAGTAGGAGGAACAGCATGAAATTTCTGAAGAGCGTAGCGGATGAAATGAAGCAAGTGACTTGGCCAACCGGTAAGGAATTAGCAAAATATACGAATACGGTAGTCGTTACCACAATTCTGTTCGTAATATTTTTTGCTGTAGTAGATTTTGGGATCACAGAAGGAATGGATCTATTCTTAAATTAAAAGAAGATTTGTAGCCATACGGTCTTCGTGATGCTATAATGTTAACGCCGTACAGAAGGAACCTTTCAACACAGGAAGGTTTTTTTGTTTACAAAGAAACGAAGTCAAATAAAAATCCACCAAGAAAGAAGATGCAGAAATGGAAACGATCGAAAACGAAAAACAATGGTATGTGTTGCACACTTATTCAGGCTATGAGAACAAAGTGAAACTGAACATCGAATCGCGTGCGCAAAGCATGAATATGGAAGATCATATCTTCCGCGTCGTCATCCCGGAAGAAGAGCAAGTGGAAGTGAAGGACGGCAAAGAGAAAGCGACCACGCAAAAAACTTTCCCTGGTTACGTGTTGGTTGAAATGATCATGTCTGATGAAGCATGGTTCGTAGTCCGTAATACACCGGGCGTCACCGGTTTCGTCGGATCGCATGGAGCGGGAAGCAAGCCGTCCGCCTTATTGAATGAAGAGATCGAAGTCATCCTGAAGCGCATGGGCATGAGTACGCGTACGCATGATGTGGAATTCGAAAAAGGCGAACCCGTCACCATCACCGATGGCGCATTCAATGGCCTGTCAGGGTTCGTTGAAGAAGTGGACAGCGAAAAAGGCAAGCTGAAAGTCATGATCGAAATGTTCGGCCGCGAAACAATTGCCGAGCTGGATTACGATCAAGTCGATAAAGGCTAAAAAAACTATTGCATTTGTTTGGGTGTACTGATACAATATATCGGTACGTTCAGGCGTATGGATTGAGTGGGAGGGGAAATCTTAACCCCATTAAACCACATCACGAACAATCAAGGAGGTATGTCTCGTGGCTAAAAAAGTTGTTAAATTAGTTAAGTTACAAATTCCTGCAGGTAAAGCATCTCCTGCTCCACCGGTAGGTCCAGCTTTGGGTCAAGCACAAGTAAACATCATGGGATTCTGTAAAGAATTCAATGCACGTACAGCTGACCAAGCAGGTATGATCATTCCCGTCGTCATTTCTGTATATGAAGATCGTTCATTCACCTTCATTACAAAAACTCCTCCAGCTCCAGTATTGCTGAAAAAAGCTGCAGGTATCGAATCAGGTTCAGGCGAACCAAACAAGAAAAAAGTTGGTACCGTAACTCGTGACCAAGTTAAAGAAATCGCTGAAACAAAAATGGTAGACTTGAATGCAGCAGACGTAGAAGCTGCTATGCGTATGGTCGAAGGTACTGCCCGTTCAATGGGTATTACAGTTCAAGACTAATTCAAAAGGCAGCTTCTCATGTGGTCTTCCGAACGCTCGCAAGACGTTCTGGGCCACAAGTGGGAGGTAAAACCGTTAAAACCACAATCTAGGAGGAAAATTCATGGCTAAGAAAAGTAAAAAATTCCAAGATGCTGCGAAAAAAGTAGATTCTACTAAAGCATATTCAGTAGAAGAAGCAGTAGCATTAGCGAAAGAAGTCGATTTTGCAAAATTCGACGCAACTGTTGAGGTCGCTTACCGTTTAGGGATCGACACTCGTAAAAATGACCAACAAATCCGTGGAGCAGTCGTGCTTCCAAACGGAACTGGTAAAACACAACGCGTTTTAGTGTTCGCTAAAGGCGAAAAAGCTAAAGAAGCGGAAGCTGCTGGTGCAGACTACGTAGGCGACGCAGACATGGTTCAAAAAATCCAAGGCGGATGGTTTGAATTTGATGTTGTTGTAGCAACTCCTGACATGATGGGTGAAGTTGGACGTTTGGGTCGTGTATTGGGACCTAAAGGCTTGATGCCAAACCCTAAAACAGGTACTGTAACAATGGACGTAACGAAAGCTATTGACGAAATCAAAGCTGGTAAAGTTACATACCGTGCTGACAAAGCTGGTAACATCCATGTTCCTATCGGTAAAGTATCATTCGATGATGCTAAATTGATGGAAAACTTCCGTACAATCCACGATGTAATCGTGAAAGCTAAACCAGCAACTGCTAAAGGCCAATACATCAAAAATGTAAGTGTAACAACTACATTTGGACCTGGCGTAAAAGTGGACGCAAGCTCTTTATAAAAAAACCTTGACCTGAACGACTATCTTTGGTATAGTCGTTGAGGTTAATATATGCTTACCGAAGACAGCAGGGGGTGCGAGCCTTAATATACCTGCCGAGGAAGAATCCAATGAGATATTTATGGATCCTCTATGTCTAGGTGACATAGAGTTTTTTGTTTTCACAAGAAATTCTATCATAAAATCCAGGGGGTGAAATATAAGATGAGTGAAGCTGCTATTGCACAAAAACAACTGTTGGTTGAAGAACTGACAACAAAAATCCAAGAATCCGCATCTGTAGTCGTTGTTGACTATTTAGGTCTTACTGTTGAACAGGTGACTGAATTAAGAAAACAATTGCGTGAAGCTGGCGTAGAAATGAAAGTTATCAAAAACTCTCTAATGATACGTGCTGCTGTCGCTGCAGGTTTGGAAGGAATGGAAAGCATCTTCAAAGGACCTACTGCTGTTGCATTCAGTTCTGAAGATGTTGTTGCTCCAGCCAAAATCATGGCTGAATTCGCAAAAACTGCTGAAAAACTAGAAATCAAAGGTGGTATCGTTGAAGGTAACGTTTCTTCTAAAGAAGAAATCGAAGCTTTGGCAAAACTACCAAACCGCGAAGGTATGCTTTCTATGTTACTTTCAGTACTACAAGCTCCAGTCCGCAACTTTGCGTTGGCTATTAAAGCTGTATCTGAGAAAGACGGCGAAGCTGCATAATCTGCAGTTCTGTTGAATGATCGAACAAAAGCTTCCTTTCGGAGGCACAAAAAAAACTTAAACCAAAAACGGAGGAACACAAAATGTCATTAAACATCGAAGCAATCATTGCTGACATCAAAGTAGCAACAGTTTTAGAATTAAACGACTTAGTAAAAGCTATCGAAGAAGAATTCGGCGTAACAGCTGCAGCTCCAGTAGCAGCAGCAGGTGCAGTAGCAGCAGCAGTAGAAGAGCAAACTGAATTCAACGTTGAATTAACTTCAGCTGGAGATTCAAAAATCAAAGTTATCAAAGTTGTACGTGAAGCTACAGGCCTAGGCTTGAAAGAAGCTAAAGCTCTAGTTGACGGCGCTCCTGGCGTTATCAAAGAAGCTGTATCTAAAGAAGATGCTGAAGCATTGAAAACTCAATTAGAAGAAGTTGGCGCTTCTGTAACAGTTAAATAATCTTTTTTCAAAAGATTGTTTCTACAGAAACACAATTCTTGATTGTGTAAATAGACTGGCCAGGATAAGCAATTATCCTGGCTTTTCTTATATATTCCGTGCGGTATCGGACTTCCGTCAGAAGGAGTTGGAAATATGTCAAATCATTACTACACAAAGAATCCTGAAACCGAGAGCAAGGAAACTTCCTGGACGTTTCCTTTGAGGGATCGTGAATTCCGTTTCATCTCGGACAGCGGCGTCTTCTCCAAAAAAACGGTCGACTTTGGTTCGCGCTTGCTGATCGAAACTTTCCGCTTGAATGAGGAAGTGGCCGGAGATATTCTGGATGTCGGCTGCGGTTACGGTCCGATGGGGCTGGCGCTCGCGCATGCTTATCCTGCCAGACTGGTGGAGATGGTGGACGTAAACGAGCGGGCTTTGTCTTTGGCGCGCAGAAATGCGGAAGCCAACAACATCCGCAATGTGAAAGTCTACGAATCGAATACCTACGACCAAGTGCCGGAAGGAAGGCAATTCGCTGCAATCGTCAGCAATCCGCCGATCCGTGCCGGGAAACAGGTCGTCCATCGCATCCTGTCGGAAGCACACGCGCATCTCTTGCCGGGTGGCACGCTGACTGTGGTCATCCAGAAGAAGCAAGGCGCGCCGAGTGCTGAACAGAAAATGCTGGAAGTCTTCGGGAATGCCGAAGTGATTGCGCGCGACAAAGGCTATTGGATCATCCAATCAGTCAAGGCCTAGTACGCGTCCCGGATCGCCCCGGATACGGGCGAAAGACTGTTGACAAATGGAAGCCGTGTGTGTAGAATAGTAAGGTAATATAGACGCATAAGATAATTCAGAAAACGCGACTGAAATATTGTCCAGACGCGCTTTTCGAGGCAGAAAACAAAAGAAAGAGTAATTTTCTCAGAAATTGCAACCTTCTTTTGGTTTTTTTTTGCCAAAAAAACGTTGCGGAATGTATATGTAACAAAAACGTAACACTTGTTGCGAAACTGCAACATAAAAGTGTGTTGTCGCTAAATGTCTAAATTTAAGTAGGGGTGAAGAAGTTGTTAGGGCATAATGAAAAATTCGGGAAACAACGTACCCGCAGAAGTTATTCGCGTATCAGTGAAGTGTTAGAGCTTCCTAACCTGATTGAGATTCAAACGGATTCTTACAAATGGTTCCTGGAAACCGGGATCAAAGAGATGTTCAAGGACATCACACCGATTGAAGATCACACAGGGAACTTAGCATTGGAATTTGTCGATTATGAATTCCATGAGCCAAAATATACTGTTTCAGAAGCACGTGCACATGATGCCAACTACTCGGCACCGATTTATGTAAAACTGCGTTTGATCAACAAAGAAACAGGCGAAATCAAAGACCAGGAAGTTTTCTTTGGTGATTTCCCATTAATGACAGAAATGGGTACCTTCATCATCAACGGGGCGGAACGTGTTATCGTTTCCCAGTTGGTCCGTTCTCCAGGCGTTTATTTCCATAACAAGATGGACAAAAACGGGAAAGAAAGCTTCGGCAACACTTTGATTCCTAACCGTGGCGCATGGTTGGAGTACGAAACGGATGCGAAAGACATCTCTTACGTCCGTATCGACCGCACCAGAAAAATCCCGTTGACCGTCTTGGTCCGCGCATTGGGCTTCGGTTCGGATGATCAGATTCTTGAGATCTTCGGCGACCACGAAAGCTTACGCTTGACTATGGAAAAAGACGTGCATAAAAACGCATCGGACTCCAGAACAGAAGAAGCGTTGAAAGATGTTTACGAGAGACTTCGTCCAGGCGAACCGAAAACTGCAGACAGCTCGCGTAACTTGCTGAATGCCCGTTTCTTCGATCCAAGAAGATACGACATGGCTCCAGTTGGACGCTACAAAGTAAACAAAAAATTGAATGTCAAAACACGCTTGTATAACCAGATATTGGCTGAAACATTGGTCGATCCTGAAACAGGCGAAATCATCGCAGAAAAAGGGACCGAATTGGACCGCGGCATGATGGAACGCTTAACGCCTTATTTGGACAACGGCTTGAACCAAGTGACGTTGTATCCTTCTGATGATGGCGTTGTGACTGATCCGGTCGTTATGCAAGTAGTGAAAGTCTACTCTAAGAAAGACCCTGAGAAAGTCATCAACATCATCGGAAATTCCGAAATTGCCGACGATATCAAACATCTGACGACTGCCGACATCTTTGCTTCCATGAACTACTTCTTCAACCTTACTGAAGGATTGGGAACAACGGATGACATCGACCACTTGGGTAACAGACGTATCCGTTCAGTCGGAGAGTTGTTGCAGAACCAATTCCGTATCGGTTTGTCACGGATGGAGCGTGTCGTGCGCGAAAGAATGTCCATCCAGGATGTTTCTACCGTCACACCGCAACAATTGATCAACATTCGCCCGGTAGTGGCTGCAATCAAAGAATTCTTTGGTTCTTCCCAATTGTCACAGTTCATGGACCAAACGAATCCGTTGGGCGAATTGACGCACAAACGTCGTCTTTCAGCCTTAGGACCCGGCGGTTTGACGAGAGACCGTGCCGGATATGAAGTCCGAGACGTTCACTATTCCCACTATGGCCGTATGTGTCCGATCGAAACGCCTGAGGGCCCGAATATCGGACTGATCAACAGCTTGTCCAGTTATGCAAAAATCAACAAATATGGCTTCATCGAAACGCCTTACCGCCGTGTTGACTGGAACACGCATAAAGTTACCAATATCATCGACTACTTGACCGCTGACGAAGAAGATAACTTCACCGTTGCGCAAGCCAACTCGGTCCTATTGGAAGACGGAAGCTTCGCCAACAATATCGTCATGGCCCGTTATATCCATGACAACTTGGAAGTTCCGATCGAACGCGTCGATTACATGGACGTTTCTCCAAAACAAGTAGTTGCTGTCGCTACAGCCTGCATCCCGTTCTTGGAAAACGATGACTCCAACCGTGCCTTGATGGGTGCCAACATGCAACGTCAAGCCGTTCCGTTGATCAATCCGCAAGCACCGTTCGTCGGTACTGGGATGGAATACAAAGCCGCTCATGACTCAGGTGCAGCCCTGTTGTGCCAGAATGATGGTGTGGTTGAATACGTGGATGCCAAAGAAATCCGTGTCCGTCGCGACAATGGCGCTTTGGATAAATACGAAATCATCAAGTTCCAACGTTCCAACTCAGGGACTTGCTATAACCAACGTCCAATCGTAGCATTGGGAGACCGTGTCGATGTCGGCGAGACATTAGCCGATGGCCCATCTATGGAAAAAGGCGAAATGGCTCTTGGACAGAACGTTTTGGTTGCCTTCATGACTTGGGAAGGTTACAACTACGAGGATGCTGTTATCATGAACGAACGTCTTGTGCGTGATGATGTGTACACTTCTATCCATATCGAAGAATACGAATCAGAAGCACGTGACACGAAGCTTGGACCTGAAGAAATCACCCGCGAATTGCCTAACGTCGGTGAAGATGCTTTGAAAGATCTTGACGAGCGCGGCATCATCCGCATCGGTGCGGAAGTCAAAGACGGGGATATCCTGGTCGGTAAAGTCACTCCTAAAGGGATGACGGAGCTGTCTGCGGAAGAGCGTCTGTTGCATGCTATCTTCGGTGAAAAAGCTCGCGAAGTGCGCGATACATCGCTACGTGTTCCTCACGGCGGCGGCGGTATCGTCCATGACGTGAAGATCTTTACCCGTGAAGCAGGGGATGAATTGTCACCTGGCGTGAATCTGTTGGTGCGTGTCTATATCGTTCAAAAACGTAAGATCAACGAAGGGGATAAAATGGCCGGACGTCATGGTAACAAAGGGGTTGTATCCCGTATCATGCCTGAAGAAGATATGCCATACATGCCAGACGGCACTCCAGTCGACATCATGTTGAACCCTCTAGGGGTACCATCGCGTATGAACATCGGACAAGTATTGGAACTTCACTTAGGCATGGCTGCCCGTTCATTAGGCATCTACGTCGCATCTCCGGTATTCGATGGTGCGGATGAAGATGACGTTTGGGGTACGGTGGCTGAAGCCGGTATGGCGAACGATGCCAAAACGATCCTTTATGATGGCCGTACAGGTCAACCGTTCGATAACCGTGTATCCGTCGGCGTCATGTACTATCTGAAACTGTCCCACATGGTTGATGATAAGTTGCATGCTCGTTCAACTGGACCATACTCTCTAGTTACGCAACAACCGTTGGGTGGTAAAGCTCAGTTCGGTGGACAACGTTTCGGAGAGATGGAAGTTTGGGCACTGGAAGCTTATGGTGCTGCCTATACATTGCAAGAAATCTTGACATACAAATCAGATGATGTTGTCGGTCGTGTGAAAACATACGAAGCGATCGTCAAAGGCGAAACAATTCCTCGTCCAGGTGTTCCTGAATCATTCCGCGTATTGGTGAAAGAATTGCAAGCACTCGGATTGGATATGAAAGTGCTTGATGAAGCAGAAGAAGAAATCGAATTGCGCGACATGGATGAAGAAGACGATGTTGTGAATATGGAAAGATTAAACAAACAATCTGAAGCAATGAAGAGAGACTAATTCGTGTTCCCGAACGCTGCTGAGGCGTTCGGGCGCATGTTTGATCAAAGCGCATTGCCTCACGAGAAACGCAGATAGAGCATTTTGGGCAGCTCAAAGAATAAAGGGAGGTTGGCCCCTTGATAGACGTTAATAAATTTGAAAGTATGCAAATCTCTTTGGCTTCTCCTGATAAGATCCGTAGCTGGTCTTACGGGGAAGTTAAAAAACCAGAAACAATCAACTACAGAACACTGAAGCCTGAAAAAGAAGGTTTGTTCTGTGAGCGAATTTTTGGACCGCAAAAGGACTGGAAATGTTCATGTGGTAAATACAATGGTATCCGTTACAAAGGGATCGTTTGCGATCGCTGTGGCGTTGAAGTAACCCGCGCTAAGGTCCGTCGTGAAAGAATGGGCCATATCGAATTGGCTGCTCCTGTAACCCATGTATGGTACTTCAAAGGGATTCCTAGCCGTATGGGACTTGTATTGGATATGAGCCCGCGCGCATTGGAAGAAATTATTTACTTCGCTTCATACGTTGTCATCGAACCAGGTGACACTGTGTTGGAATCGAAACAGTTGCTGACGGAAAGAGAATACCGTGACAAACGGGCGCAATTCGGAAACAGTTTCCATGCGGCCATGGGTGCGGAAGCCATCAAGCAATTGCTGGATCGCGTCGATGTCGACACTGAATGTGAACAATTAAAAGAAGACTTGAAATCCGCGACCGGACAAAAACGTACGCGTGCCATCCGTCGTTTGGATATCTTGGATGCTTTCCGTTCTTCAGGAAACAAACCTAGCTGGATGATCATGGATGTAATCCCGGTTATCCCTCCAGATTTGCGTCCGATGGTTCAATTGGAAGGCGGCCGTTTCGCAACGAGTGACTTGAACGACCTTTACCGTCGTGTCATCAACCGTAATAACCGTCTGAAACGTTTGTTGGACTTGAACGCACCGAACATCATCGTTCAGAATGAAAAACGCATGCTGCAGGAAGCTGTCGATGCTTTGATCGATAACGGTCGTCGCGGCCGTCCTGTAACAGGGCCAGGTAACCGTCCGTTGAAATCACTTTCGCATATGTTGAAAGGGAAACAAGGACGTTTCCGTCAAAACTTGCTGGGTAAACGTGTCGACTACTCCGGACGTTCCGTAATCGTAGTTGGACCTTTCCTGAAAATGTACCAATGCGGCTTGCCGAAAGAAATGGCGATTGAGTTGTTCAAACCTTTCTTGATGAAAGAATTGGTAGCCCGCGATATCGCAAGCAACATCAAAAATGCAAAACGCAAAATCGACCGTATGGACGATGATGTATGGGATGTATTGGAAGATGTCATCAGAGAACATCCGGTATTGCTGAACCGCGCACCGACGCTTCACCGTTTGGGTATCCAAGCATTTGAGCCGGTACTTGTCGAAGGTAAAGCGATCCGTCTTCACCCGTTGGTATGTGAAGCCTACAATGCCGATTTCGATGGTGACCAAATGGCCGTCCACGTACCGCTGGGCGAAGAAGCACAAGCTGAAGCGCGTCTGTTGATGCTGGCTGCACAGAACATCTTGAACCCGAAAGATGGTAAACCAGTCGTAACACCATCACAGGATATGGTCTTGGGTAACTATTACCTGACTCTGGAAGAAATAAATAAAGTCGGCGAAGGAATGATCTTCTCCAATGCTGAAGAAGCGGGTCTGGCTTATGAAGGTGGATTTGTCCATCTGCATACAAGAGTAGCGATCAGCACGAATTCATTGCCTAAGAAACCATGGACAGAGTGGCAAAGAGGCCGTCTGTTGGTAACGACAGTCGGTAAGATCTTCTTCAACGAAATCATGCCGGATGAATTCCCGTACTTGAACGAACCGACCCAATTCAACTTGGATGTTGCGACTCCTGATAAATACTTTGTCGATGCCGGCGAAGATGTTCAGGCGTTCATCAAAAAACAAGAAATTGTCGGACCGTTCAAGAAGAAATACCTTGGGAACATCATCGCTGCCGTCTTCAAGAAGTTCCAAGTAACGGAAACTTCGAAGATGCTGGACAAAATGAAGGACCTGGGTTACAAAATCTCGACTCGTGCAGGTATCACTGTAGGGATCGCCGATATCCTGGTATTGGAATCCAAAGCGGAGATTCTGGAAAGAGCACACAAAAAAGTCGATAACATTACGAAACAATTCCGTCGTGGTCTGATTACGGATGATGAAAGATACAACAGCGTCATCACAACCTGGAACATGGCGAAGGACGAGATCCAAGTCGAACTGATGAAGACATTGGGACAAGAAAACCCGATCTTCATGATGAGTGATTCCGGAGCCCGTGGTAACATCTCCAACTTTACGCAACTTGCCGGTATGCGTGGTCTGATGGCCGCTCCAAACGGTAAGATCATGGAATTGCCGATCACTTCGAACTTCCGTGAAGGACTAAGCGTTTTGGAAATGTTTATCTCTACCCATGGAGCTCGTAAAGGGATGACCGATACAGCCTTGAAGACAGCCGACTCAGGTTACCTGACTCGTCGTCTGGTTGACGTTGCGCAAGATGTCATCATCCGTGAAGACGATTGCGGAACCGATCGCGGTCTGATAGTCCGTTCGATCCGAGAAGGCAATGAAGTCATTGAGGACTTGGAAGAGCGTCTGATTGGCCGTTATGCTCAAAAAACAGTTGTTCATCCTGAGAACGGCAAAGTTCTTGCTGTGCATAACCAATTGATCACAGAAGATATGGCGAAAGAAATCATTGATGCCGGTATCGAAGAAGTGACGATCCGTTCCGTGTTCACATGCCACACAAGACACGGCGTCTGCAAACGTTGCTACGGCCGCAATTTGGCTACTGGTTCAAATGTTGAGGTCGGTGAAGCAGTCGGTACGATCGCTGCCCAATCCATCGGTGAACCGGGTACTCAATTGACCATGCGTACATTCCATACGGGTGGGGTTGCCGGAGACGATATCACACAAGGTTTGCCGCGTATCCAAGAGATCTTTGAAGCGCGTAATCCGAAAGGGCAAGCTGTCATCACAGAAGTTACCGGGGAAGTTGTCTCCATCGATGAAAGTGCGTCCGATCGTTCCAAAGAAGTAACAGTCAAAGGTATCACGGATACAAGAACGTATACCATTCCTTACACTGCACGTACGAAAGTGGCTGAAGGCGACATCGTTCACCGTGGTGATCCATTGACTGAAGGATCCATCGAGCCTAAGAGCTTGCTGCGCGTCCGCGATGTATTGTCTGTTGAGACTTACTTGCTGCGCGAAGTTCAGAAAGTATACCGTATGCAAGGGGTTGAAATCGGCGATAAGCATATCGAGGTTATGGTCCGTCAAATGTTGCGTAAAGTCCGCGTTATGGATCCGGGTTCAACAGATATCCTGCCAGGTACACTGATGGATATCTCAGATTTCGAAGACCGTAACCGTGCTGTCATCAACGCTGGGGAAGTTCCGGCAACAGCCCGTCCAGTCCTGTTGGGGATCACAAAAGCGTCCTTGGAAACAAACAGCTTCTTGTCTGCTGCGTCCTTCCAAGAAACGACTCGTGTCTTGACGGATGCTGCGATCCGCGGCAAGAAAGACTCCTTGTTGGGTCTTAAAGAGAATGTTATCATCGGTAAGATCATTCCTGCTGGTACAGGTATGGCCCGCTACCGTAAGATGGAGCCGAAAGCCGTTGAAGCCGAAAGTGAGAGCGTCTATAGCATCACTGATACAGCTGAAACAGGTTCCGACCTATCTGATTACAAAGCGTAAAACGATGAACGTCCCGGAAAAGCAAATTGCTTTTCCGGGGCGTTTTTTTGGTTTTTGTGGCGTGCTTTTTTGGACTGGGATTCGCGTGTTTAGGGGCGGAATTCCCCGCGAAAATGGGTTCGGAGGGGAAACTCATGGTGTCCGCGGACGTTTTTCCCCTCCAAGCTGGTTTCGGCGGGTTTTCTGGCCGTGATTTGAACTGATTTTTCCCGCCAACATGGTTTTGATGGGTTGTTTCTGAGCATAAATACAATTTCCAAACGGAATCAAAGGGGCATCAGCGGATCAGCAGCACTTGCGCAAAGTGCACAATGACAGCGGCGGCGGACAGGAAGGGCCCGAACGGTATTCTGCGCTGCAAGGAGCCGGCTTTTGTCAGGTAGGTGTGCAGAAAAAAAGAACCTGCGGAAAAACTGGCCAACAGGATGATGAACAGGGTGGGCTCCAATCCGAAAGCAAGGCTCAAGATCGAAAGCAGTTTGACATCGCCACCCCCGATTCCGTCAGGAAGAGCGAGACTTGTAAAAAACAACAAAGAAAAGATCACGAGGAAACTGATGAAGGCTGCAGTCCAATCCGCAACCGGAAGCACTGCTTGGCGGAACAAGACACCAAGCAACAGCAAGAGCTGAAAACGATCGGGAATCAACTGATAGAGATAATCAGCAATCGATATGACGAGCAACAGCGAAAACATAAAGGCGAGAGCAAGCAACTGCCGCAGATCCGTCGCGTAGAAATAATAAAGAAGGCACGCCACAAAGCCGGAAATGATTTCCGAAGTGAAGTACATTGCATCTATTTTTGTTGCGCAGTATGCACATTTCCCGCGGTGGCATACATAAGAAAAAATCGGGAAAAGATCCTTGGGCTGCAGCGTATGCTGGCAATGGACGCAGTGGGAACGTGTGGTGGTGAAATTTTCTTTGATGGGGATACGTGTTCCGAGCACAGTGAAGAAGGATCCGAAAATGGCTCCGAAATAAAAGATGGATATGTAAGCGATGATGGGCAAAACAATTCCTCCTTGGCGAACAAACTGACTATAATATCCGCAACTAGTCTGTTGAATCTTTTTGTGCGTGGGGTTAGGGAATCTTTTTGAGAAATGTTCCATTTGTTGTTGACAGGGCGGCCGTCAGGTGGTAGACTGTTTAAGTTGTCAAATTAATCTTTTGTCCCGATAGAAAATAGTTGTTGACAGATGGTTGCGGATTTGATAATATATAAGAGTTGCTAC
>NZ_OY760503.1:647500-752500 GCF_963663645.1 uncultured Trichococcus sp. | reverse complement strand
TCTCCCAAGGCTAAATACTCCCTAGTGACCGATAGTGAACCAGTACCGTGAGGGAAAGGTGAAAAGCACCCCGGAAGGGGAGTGAAACAGTACCTGAAACCGTGTGCCTACAAGTAGTCAAAGCCCGTTAATGGGTGATGGCGTACCTTTTGTAGAATGGACCGGCGAGTTACGATTTCATGCGAGGTTAAGTTGAAAAGACGGAGCCGCAGCGAAAGCGAGTCTGAATAGGGCGAATAAGTATGAGGTCGTAGACCCGAAACCAAGTGACCTACCCATGTCCAGGTTGAAGGTGCGGTAATACGCACTGGAGGACCGAACCCACGCACGTTGAAAAGTGCGGGGATGAGGTGTGGGTAGCGGAGAAATTCCAATCGAACTTGGAGATAGCTGGTTCTCTCCGAAATAGCTTTAGGGCTAGCCTCGGATATGCGAATCATGGAGGTAGAGCACTGTTTGGACTAGGGGCCCTTCTCGGGTTACCGAATTCAGATAAACTCCGAATGCCATTGATTTAGATCCGGGAGTCAGACTGCGAGTGATAAGATCCGTAGTCAAAAGGGAAACAGCCCAGACCACCAGCTAAGGTCCCAAAGTATCTGTTAAGTGGAAAAGGATGTGGGGTTGCACAGACAACTAGGATGTTGGCTCAGAAGCAGCCATCATTTAAAGAGTGCGTAATAGCTCACTAGTCGAGTGACCCTGCGCCGAAAATTTACCGGGGCTAAACAGATCACCGAAGCTGTGGATGGAACCTTCGGGTTCCGTGGTAGGAGAGCGTTCTAAGGGCATCGAAGCCAGATCGTGAGGACTGGTGGAGCGCTTAGAAGTGAGAATGCCGGTATGAGTAGCGCAAGACGGGTGAGAATCCCGTCCACCGAATAACTAAGGTTTCCTGGGGAAGGCTCGTCCTCCCAGGGTTAGTCGGGACCTAAGCTGAGGCCGATAGGCGTAGGCGATGGACAACAGGTTGATATTCCTGTACCAGTTGCTTTTGTTTGAGCGATGGAGGGACGCAGGAGGCTAAGGAATGCACACGATCGGAAATGTGTGTCCAAGCAGCAAGTCTGAGAACGAGTGAAATGCTTTTTCTCTCAAGGACAAGCTGTGATGGGGAGCGAAATTTAGTAGCGAAGTTCCTGATGTCACACTGCCAAGAAAAGCTTCTAGTGAGAAAGTAACTGCCCGTACCGCAAACCGACACAGGTAGTTGAGGAGAGAATCCTAAGGTGTGCGAGAGAACTCTCGTTAAGGAACTCGGCAAAATGACCCCGTAACTTCGGGAGAAGGGGTGCTGACCGCAAGGTCAGCCGCAGTGAATAGGCCCAAGCGACTGTTTATCAAAAACACAGGTCTCTGCAAAATCGAAAGATGACGTATAGGGGCTGACGCCTGCCCGGTGCTGGAAGGTTAAGAGGAGAGGTTAGCGCAAGCGAAGCTTTGAATTGAAGCCCCAGTAAACGGCGGCCGTAACTATAACGGTCCTAAGGTAGCGAAATTCCTTGTCGGGTAAGTTCCGACCCGCACGAAAGGCGTAACGATTTGGGCACTGTCTCAACGAGAGACTCGGTGAAATTATAGTACCAGTGAAGATGCTGGTTACCCGCGACAGGACGGAAAGACCCCATGGAGCTTTACTGCAGTTTGATATTGCGTGTTTGTATCACATGTACAGGATAGGTAGGAGCCGAAGATACCGGGACGCCAGTCTCGGAGGAGGCAACGGTGGGATACTACCCTTGTGATATGACCACTCTAACCCGCTGCTCTTAGCGAGCAGGGAGACAGTGTCAGACGGGCAGTTTGACTGGGGCGGTCGCCTCCAAAAATGTAACGGAGGCGCCCAAAGGTTCCCTCAGAATGGTTGGAAATCATTCGTAGAGTGTAAAGGCAGAAGGGAGCTTGACTGCGAGACCTACAAGTCGAGCAGGGACGAAAGTCGGGCTTAGTGATCCGGTGGTTCCGCATGGAAGGGCCATCGCTCAACGGATAAAAGCTACCCTGGGGATAACAGGCTTATCTCCCCCAAGAGTTCACATCGACGGGGAGGTTTGGCACCTCGATGTCGGCTCATCGCATCCTGGGGCTGTAGTCGGTCCCAAGGGTTGGGCTGTTCGCCCATTAAAGCGGTACGCGAGCTGGGTTCAGAACGTCGTGAGACAGTTCGGTCCCTATCCGTCGCGGGCGTTGGAAATTTGAGAGGAGCTGTCCTTAGTACGAGAGGACCGGGATGGACACACCGCTGGTGTACCAGTTGTTCTGCCAAGAGCATCGCTGGGTAGCTATGTGTGGACGGGATAAACGCTGAAAGCATCTAAGCGTGAAGCCCCCCTCAAGATGAGATTTCCCATCACTTTAAGTGAGTAAGACCCCTGAGAGATGATCAGGTAGATAGGTTGGGAGTGGAAGTACAGCGATGTATGGAGCGGACCAATACTAATCGGTCGAGGACTTAACCAATTTTTAAAAAGAAGAAAACTCAAGCGGTGTTTTCGGGTTCCCTTTAATTTTGTAGATTCAGTTTTGAGAGAACAAGGTTCTCTTGAAAAATGTGCGGTGACGATGGCAAGAAGGTCACACCTGTTCCCATCTCGAACACAGAAGTTAAGCTTCTTAGCGCCGATTGTAGTGAAGGGTTTCCCTTTGTGAGACTAGGACGTTGCCGCGCATTTATATCATGGAGGTTTAGCTCAGCTGGGAGAGCGTCTGCCTTACAAGCAGGATGTCGGCGGTTCGATCCCGTCAACCTCCATTCATGAGTTATTAGCTCAGTTGGTAGAGCATCTGACTTTTAATCAGAGGGTCGCAGGTTCGAGCCCTGCATAACTCATTCATCATTTTTGCGATAATGGTGGAACAATTGAATATAATGAGACGCCGGCTTAGCTCAGTTGGTAGAGCATCTGATTTGTAATCAGAGGGTCGAGGGTTCAAATCCTTTAGCCGGCATCCAAAAACGCGGAAGTAGTTCAGTGGTAGAACATCACCTTGCCAAGGTGGGGGTCGCGGGTTCGAACCCCGTCTTCCGCTTTTTTTTATTTGAATGAAGTGTATCGGCATTCATGAAGCACCCATAGCTCAATTGGATAGAGTACTTGACTACGAATCAAGCGGTTACAGGTTCGACTCCTGTTGGGTGCATTTTTTAGATAATCATTACCGGGAAGTAGCTCAGCTTGGTAGAGCACTTGGTTTGGGACCAAGGGGTCGCAGGTTCGAATCCTGTCTTCCCGATAAATAAAAATAGACGCAGAAATCATTTCGATGGTTTCTGCGTCTATTTTTTTGGAGATATTGCCGTTTTTGGCCTTTCAGTATATAATGAGGAACATTCTCAATGATCCTGTTGGAAATGTTGGGGAACACGCTGTTGCAGAGGGAGTAGCAGGTGGTCTGGATGGGTTTCAGCTTTCTTGACCAGTTTGCCACAAACGTCCTCGGATAGCCCTTTCTATTTGACAGTTATGTAGGAATAGCATAATATAAATATATAATAGTCAAAATTAGTCAGGGGAAGGGAGGCGTCCATTCCATGCAGGGTCAGAACATGTCAGATATCATCGAAGCGTATATCAAAAAGATTCTGAATGCAGAAGAGCAGATTGAAATCAGAAGGAATGAAATGGCAGATCGTTTCAATTGTGTACCTTCACAGATCAACTATGTCATCAATACCCGCTTTACGGAGCAGCAAGGCTACTCGGTCGAAAGCAAACGCGGCGGGGGCGGTTATATACGCATCATGAAGGTGAAGATTCTGGATCAAGCGGAATTGTTGGATAAGCTGATCGCTATAGTAGGCGAAAGCATCAGCCAGAAAGATGCATTTGCGGTAACCCAAAATCTGTACAGTCGCAGTATCATCACGAAACGCGAAGGAAACCTGATGTTGTCGGTGTTGGATAAGTCACTTGCCCCGTACACAGGCGAATATGAAGAAAGAATACGAGCCTTGCTGTTGAGGAATTTTTTGAACAGCTTGCGCTTTGAATAGATAGCCCGTAGAGGAGGCGTTAAAAATGGATGAATTATTTACAGACAAAGCCAGCCAAGTATTGTTGTTGGCAACAGAAGAAGCGCACAAGTTTAAGCATCAATCCATCGGAACGGAGCACATGCTTCTCGGACTGGTCCGGGAACAAGAAGGCATTGCCGGAAAAGTGTTGCGTGGATACGATATTGATGAGGAAGGAGTCCGCGAAGAGATTGTTCATCTGACCGGTTTCGGTCAAATGGATACGGAGGACTTCAACGCGCCGTTGCCATTTTCTCCTCGGGCCAAAAAAGTCATTATGTATGCGACAAATGAGGCGCACAAATTGGGGGTTCCATTGGTAGGAACCGAACACCTTTTGTTGGGCTTGTTGAAAGAAGAAATTCTGGCAGTCAAAATCATCAAAAATCTGCAGATCGATCCGAATTTGCTGCGTAAGTCTCTCTATGAGAAACTGGGCATCAAACAGCCGACCAAACCGGATATGCGTTCAGCCAAAAAGACGGAGAAAGTGGAAGAGGGAACGCCGACTTTGGATTCCTTGGCCCGCAATCTGACGGATTTGGCGCGTGAAAACCGGATGGATCCGATCGTCGGACGCGACAAGGAAGTCCGACGCATCATGCAGATCGTTTCCCGCAGAACGAAAAACAATCCAGTATTGGTGGGGGAACCCGGTGTCGGCAAGACCGCCATCGTGGAAGGTTTGGCACAGAAAATCGTAGCCGGCGATGTTCCGGATACGTTAGCGAACAAACGCATCATGATGTTGGATATGGGTTCGCTGGTGGCCGGTACGAAATACCGCGGTGAATTCGAGGAAAGAATGAAGAAGATCATCGACGAAATCTACAATGACGGCAATGTCATCCTCTTCATTGATGAGTTGCACACCTTGATCGGTGCAGGCGGAGCTGAAGGGGCGATCGATGCCTCCAATATCCTGAAACCGGCATTGGCAAGGGGCGAACTGCAGACAATCGGTGCCACCACCCTTGATGAGTACCAAAAATATATCGAAAAGGATGCGGCGTTGGAAAGACGTTTCGCGCCTATCCATATCGATGAGCCCACACCTGAGGAATCGGTTGAGATCATGCGTGGCTTGCGTTCCCGTTATGAGGAGCACCATGGCGTGGAAATCACGGATGAGGCGTTGAAAGCAGCTGTCCAGTTATCCGTGCGCTACATCACTTCCAGAAGATTGCCGGACAAGGCTATCGATCTGATCGATGAATCCGCAGCAAAAGTCCGCTTGGATGTCACACACGGAGATACACCGATCGGGAAAATCGAGATGGAAATCGCGAAGTTGTCGAAAGACAAAGAAGAAGCGATCCTGAACCAAGATTTCGACAAGGCTGCCCGCATCCGCAAACGCGAAATGACGAAGAAGCAGAAATTCCAAAAAATGGTGGAACAACAAGCCCAAACGATCACGCACTACGATCTGAAAGTAACCGAAAACGATGTAGCTGAAGTGGTGGCTTTGTGGACCGGGATTCCGGTCAACCAGATGGAACAGAAGGAAAGCGACCGTTTGATGAAGTTGGAAAAAGTGTTGCATGAACGCGTCATCGGGCAATCCGAGGCGGTCAGTGCAGTAGCCCGCGCCATCAGACGCGCACGTTCCGGTTTGAAGGACCCGAATCGTCCGATCGGTTCGTTCCTGTTCTTGGGGCCTACCGGTGTCGGTAAGACAGAACTTGCGAAAACTTTGGCTGAAGCAATGTTCGGGACAGAAGACTCCTTGGTTCGTTTGGATATGTCCGAATACATGGAAAAATACAGCACAAGCCGTCTGATCGGTTCCCCTCCTGGCTATGTCGGCTATGATGAAGGCGGTCAGTTAACGGAGAAAATCAGACAAAAACCGTACTCGGTTATCCTTCTTGATGAGGTGGAAAAAGCCCATCCGGATGTCTTCAATATCCTGCTGCAAGTGCTGGATGACGGTCACTTGACCGATTCCAAAGGACGGAAGGTCGATTTCCGCAACACGATCGTGATCATGACTTCCAACTTGGGTGCAACGGCTTTGCGTGATGAGAAATCGGTCGGATTCGCGGCGAAGGACCTCAAGCATGATTATAAAGCGATGGAAAAACGCATCCGCGAAGAGCTGAAGAATAGCTTCCGTCCGGAGTTCCTGAACCGTATCGACGAAACCATCGTCTTCCATTCCTTGGAGAAAGACGAGTTGCATGAAATCGTCAAATTGATGGCGAACAGCATCGTGAAACGCTTGAAGGATCTCGATATCCATGTGCGCATCACACCTGCAGCCATCGATGTCATCGCAAAAGCCGGTTTCGATCCTGAATATGGTGCACGCCCGATCAGACGTGCAATCCAAAAAGAGATTGAAGACAAGTTGAGTGAAGAAATGCTGAGCGGCTTGATCAAATTCGGCGATACCGTTACGATCGGAGCACAAAAAGGCAGTATCCGGATTTCCGTGAAGCCCGCTAAGGCGGAAAATAAAGACAAAAAAATTCCAGTAAATTCTTAAGAGCAGCGTGTCCTCATTTGGCAGGCAGGGTTATTGTTCGGCTATCGCTACCGTTTGTGCTAAAATATAGTTACAGAAGTTAGAGGAGGGAACAAACAAGATGAAGAATTCCAGAAAGGCATTGTTGATCGGTTTGGGTGCTACAGCAGCGATTGCGGCGATTGCAGCAGCCTTGGCATACGAGGAAGAAGCAGTGGACAAAATCGGCTCCTATTTGAACCGTCAGCGCATGAAGAGCTTCGTGAAGGACCATCTGAAAGGCAGCCAAAAGTTATTGCGGGCAATCGAGGATTTGACTGATGATGAAATCGACGGCTTCCTGCGTGTCGTGGACAGAGCAGGCGATTGGAAAGAATCGGCATTGGATCTGTTCTCCGATCTGAAGGACAAAGCCGGCGATGTGAAAGACAACGTAGGCGACAAATTGCATAGATAAGAATGTTGAAACAAGGATTGTCTCATTTGCAGACAATCCTTGTTTTTTTGGCGTGGCGTACTGGCGGATGTCCGATAAGTAGGAAGAATCGGACAAGCGAAGTCCGATTGCATAGTTGGTTGTCCGATAAGTAGGAAAAATCGGACAAGCGAAGTCCGATTGCATAGCCGGATGTCCGATAAGCGGGAAGAATCGGACAAGCGAAGTCCGATCGCATAGTTGGTTGTCCGATAAGTAGGAAGAATCGGACAAGCGAAGTCCGATTGCATAGTTGGTTGTCCGATAAGTAGGAAAAATCGGACAAGCGAAGTCCGATTGCATAGCCGGATGTCCGATAAGCGGGAAGAATCGGACAAGCGAAGTCCGATCGCATAGTTGGTTGTCCGATAAGTAGGAAGAATCGGACAAGCGAAGTCCGATTGCATAGTTGGTTGTCCGATAAGTAGGAAAAATCGGACAAGCGAAGTCCGATTGCATAGCCGGATGTCCGATAAGCGGGAAGAATCGGACAAGCGAAGTCCGATCGCATAGTTGGTTGTCCGATAATAAGAAAGAATCGGACAACTGGAGCTACGGTATCCCATTCCTTTCTACATAGAGGACCAATCGACACTTTTTTCCGTAAGTAACGCGCTTTATAAAAAGGAAAAACGGCTGTCCCGATGCGGGATAGCCGTTTTTTAGTTGTTGGGTGGCCCCGCGACCGCAGTGATCGCTAGATAAGCCAATGCCAGGTCATCCATGTTCTTCAAAGTCAGGCCGGTCGCATCGAAAAAGCGATCGATCCGGTACTGGAGCGTATTGCGATGCAGGTAAAGGTCAGCAGCCGCTTTCGACAGGTTTCCTTGATTCCGCCACATGGCCATGATCAGTTCGTCAGTGCCGTCGCTGGACCCGATTGTGGTCTGCAAGGCTTGCAGCACCGGATTTTGGCTTCCTGATTCCGAGATGAAGTAAGGGAGCGCGATTGCGGCAAGCGTTGTGATCTTGTTACCTTTAGCGATCGTTCGGCTGGCCGCAAAGATTTTCCTCTCCTCTTCGAAAAGGAGCGGCAAGCGGGCATCGACAGGCCACCTTTGGCCGAGATAAAGGGTTGTGCGCAGGCTGAAGTCATCATCCAAAATATCGAGCACCGCCGCCAGCTCTTCATCGATGCAGTAGGGGTCCGGGCTGTCGAGAATGAAGACGCCGCTTTTTCCGTTCAGAAAGAAGCATTCGCGGACAAGCGGCAATGTCTGGCTGAAGGCATCCAGCCAAAGTGTCTGATCGAAAGATCCCGCGTCCTCTTCGCGATAGGAGAGGCTGAACTGGAGCAATTGGGTCTGCGCCAGTCCGGTCGGTACTTCGGTCGTTTGGCCCAAAAGGAATTGTGCCCACGGATTCTTCGGGAATTCGGAAGTCGGCGGGGTCTCATTAAGCAGCACCTGTTTTAAGAGGGCTTTTTCGCGTCCGCTCAGTGTGTGTTCCGGGATATGTACCCACCGGTTTTGGAAAGGCAGGGTGAAGTATGCTGGCCCGAGACTGGGTGCAGTCGTGATCTTCGCTTCCGGGAATAATTGTTGGAGTTCGTTTTGATTCAAACTTTCACCTCATTTATGGGCTGTTGGACTTGGAATGTAAACGTGCTCTAAAAAGCAGACTCGACGTCACTTCACGAATAATGCTCAGATGATCTGTGACCATCCTCCGCTTATTCGCTCCAGTGATTCGAGTCTAAACGCTTTTCGTCGCACTCTCTTTTCATCTATTTTAGCATTATCATCGTTCATTTGCGAAAAAAATCGGAAATATGCTATGATTAGGGAATCAAAAGGGACGAGGTATGGGAAGATGGATGAGTTGAAGGAACAGTATATGCGGGAAGCCATCAAGGAGGCGGAAAAGGCTGCGGCCATAGGGGAAGTGCCGATCGGAGCGGTGATCGTCTGGAAGGGCGAAATCATCGGGCGCGGCCACAATGAACGCGAAGTGACGAATGATGCGACGACGCATGCGGAAATGACAGCGATCAGGGAGGCCAATGCATTCAAGAAGAATTGGCGGCTCGAGGAAGCCGAACTATATGTGACCTTGGAGCCTTGCCCGATGTGCTGCGGCGCGATCCTGTTGTCGCGGATCAAGAAAGTCTATTATGGCGCATCCGACCTGAAAGGCGGGACGGCCGGTACCCTGATGAACCTGCTCCAGGATGAACGCTTCAACCATCAGAGCGAGGTCGAGCGGGGTGTGCTGGAGGAAGAGTGCCGGACACTGCTGCAGGATTTTTTCCGGGCGCTGCGCAAAGAACGCAAGGAAAACAGCCGCAAGCATCTCCGCGAACATATGCAGGAAGAAAACAAAGGCTAGCTTTTTCTTTTTGGCTATGGTATGATAAGTAATGCCGAAAGGCCTTATGGCAATGGCGGTCTTATGAATTGAGTCAGATCCGGAAGGAAGCAGCTATAAGTAGGTATCGCCATGTGCTGTAAGTTAATATAACTTATACAAAGAAGCAGGAAAAACCGTTTTGTCGGTTCTCCTGCTTCTTTTTTGAATCGAATCATTTCGAAATTCCGTTCAATCTTCACCGCTCATAATGGAAGGGGAAAAAGACTTTGGAAGAGAAAATAGTGGACAACAAAGAACTGGAACTCAAATATGTATCCGGCAAAGGTGCGTGGACCTATCATATTGAAGTCCCGGACACAAAACAAATCAGTGGACCATGGGGAAGCATCAAAGTCAGAGGCACCATCGACGGCTATGACTTTGGAGTGATGAACCTGATGCCGCTGCGGGATAAAAATGCGATCATGTCCGTCAATGCCAAAATCCGTAAATCAATCGGCAAGGGTGGCGGGGACAAGGTAGTGGTGACGATGTGGCTGTTGGGTGCTGAGGAGCATATTCTGGGTAATGACATTCTGGCTCAGCATTACCGGTGAGATGCTTGCTTCTTTACAGAGATTGGATTGAGTCGGTAACGTTCCCAGTTTCTGTTCTCGAAAAAATGGATGAACAAAAGAATTTAATTCCTGATTAATTTGATTTTCTGGTAAAATATTCGTCATAAGACATCCCTCTTTCGTATGTGTTGTGTGGTAACGGCATTTTACAAAGTAGAGGTGTCTTTTTGCGTATATTTTTGATATTAAGGGTTTTAAAACAAACCTTGATATATCAATGGATTAGATAGATCTTTCAAGTGCGAAAGTCGAGTTACTTAGTTTTCTTGATATTCTCGATCTGTACCTTTAGATTTTTAATTTCTTTTTCCTGAGTGGTACTGTCAATGCTTAATCTAATCACAGCGATTGAAAGAAGTATGATTGCTAAAATATCAGAATTACTTAGGAAAAAGCCAAGAGCAGAGCGTAATAACTCCATTTTATCCCTCCTTACCTATTGTACATATAGTCATCAAAACCTAATGAAGCGGGAATTCCAAATGCGACTGCAATTCCTGCCATCCAAAAAGTAACCTTCATTTTCTTGGAATGAAGATTCAGATTGAGTTTGGCTAGCGAATGCTTGTGCAGTAGGGACAACCATGGTACCTAACAAAGACAGTATTGAAGATAATACTACTATTTTTTTTTATTTCCATTTCTACCACTCCTTTTGTTTGTTACAATTAGTATGAAGCTATTTTGCTTCATTATCTATCAAAACTCTTTGACAAAAGCGCAATTTTGCTTGTCAAATTTCTTTTGCAAGTGCTTGTATATCAATGCATACGGAGGTAGTTACGGGTATGAACCACATTCTGAAAAAATTAAGAAAAGAGCATCATTATACGCAAGAAGATTTAGCTGTAAAGCTTCACGTCTCTAGACAAACAATATCAAACTGGGAAACTGGTAGAACAACCCCAGACATTCATTCCATAAAATTGCTTACCGATATCTACGGTTCTGATCTGTTAACTATTTTTGATGCAAACGATCCGGAGCCTCATTCCGATGAGCACCCAATAATCCAGAATGAAGCAGTCAAAAATGATCGATTGACAAATTTCTTTGTTATTTTTCTGAACTTCATTTCAATGTTCATTCCTTTGGCGGCTATTCTTTCTTTGTATATTGTGATGCAGTGGAGAGAGAAGATTCCAGCAATATTATTCAAGATTTCATGTGGATACCTCACTATTATTTCATCTATTAATGTATTTGTTCTTATAGCTGTGCTCATATATTTCTCTACCTAGTGGTGCAAGCGGTACTAGTATGGTGAGCACCCTTGCTTTGCAAAAAAGAGCCTCTCTTTTTTTGAAGAATGAAAAATGGCCGTACTCTGAATAAGAGTACGGTCATTTTTAGTGATGAACAAATCTATTTTAACCCTCGCTGACGATGATCAAAACATTCCCTTCCTCCAATTCGGAGAAGTATCCTTGCATCTTGCGTTCTTGCTCTTCTTCCTGTTCCGGTGTCAGCTGCGGATAAGGATGCTGAGGGGAGGGTTCGTATAGGGCCTCCTCATCGAAGGACGGATAAAGCGGGGCGAGTTCCTTCCAATCGAAGTTCTCATCCTGTCCGGTTTCGGTGATGACTTCAATGCCGGTTTCTTTTGTCAGCCGCTCTTTTTTGTCCGAAGCGTTGGTGACCAACAGGAGATCGGTTTGTTTGTGCCCTTTTTCGAGGAGTGTTTTAATGGTTGCCTCCACAGCTTCAACGGTCGGGTACGAACCTGCCACAAATTTTGGCATATCACATCAGTCCTTTCATTTTCTATGGGTTACAGAGCTGTTTGATGAGTCGATCAGGAAACCGTTACTCGTCCGCTTCTTTTGTGATGATGACGATGCTGCCGCTCTCGATGGCGGCGATGCGGTCGGCAAGAAAGTCCGTACCTCCGGGGAAAGTCCCGGTCTTTTCCTGGAAATGTTCGTATTGCTTCAGGTTGAACAGATTGTTGACCTTTTCCAGCAACGAATGGCTGGAAAAAATCGCGCCGTCCGCTCCGCGAAGGTCCCAATTCTCCAAGATGGCTTCCTGGTAGGCATTGTTCGTCACCAATGTGATCTGCTCTTTCGTATAGCCTTTTTTATGCAGTTCCTCTACAGCACGTTTGCATTCCTCAATGGAATGGACGCTGGTCTGGATGATGTAAGTCATGATGATATCCCCCTTCTCAAGAGAAAAGAAAGCGTTCTCTTTCTTATTGAGTATAAGCCTTCCGTTCAAAAAAGACAACAATCGTCCTGTGTGAGCAAGGTTCTGTATAATCAGTCCTGATTTTGTCTGAATACCGCCACTCGGGACCATTTTTCTTCGTGCAAAATGTGCACATTGCGGATGAGTTCGAGCGGAACCCATGCTTCGCCGATCAGGATCTCATCCTCGCCGCAATAGCCTTTGAAAAAGCCTTCAATGGATTCGGTTTGGCGCCCGAAGCGATCTTTTTGGTTCAACTGGATCGATATCCGGCGATTTTTCTTTAAGGCTTCCGCCAAGGTTTCATCGATTTCGGCAGGGCTCATCTGCGGGAGGGTCGGGATGTCCTTCATGGCTTCCGCTTTTCCTGCAGAGATGGACTTCACAAGTTCATCCATCGCGTAGGCCGTTACCCATTTGATCATGCCGCGGTCATGGTAGTCGTTGTAGTCCTCAAACACCTTATCTGTCCTTTTTCTTGGTTCTTTCAGCATTTTCCTCACCTTCCTCCAATCCGGCCATGCCGCCCGCGTGTCCGCCCACCAACGAGCTGCGCGCGATCGCACGGCCGCCTTCCAATAGGCTGACTGCCCGCACTAGTGAGCGGAATCCGTATTTTTTGCGGATTGAATCGACGATCAGATCCTTTTTTTGCTCATTCACTTGTTCGTCAGGATCCTGAAACAGATCCAGCTGCAGAAAATCCGTGTAGATCAGATTTCCGGCGCCCACGCCGACGTTCCGGATCGACTGGTCTTTGTAATGTTGGTCAAAAATCATCAGGATATGGGCAACCAGCTCACTGGATGCGTTGGTGGGCGGGATTTTCAGCTGCTGATGGAAGCCGGTCCGGCCCAGCTGATCGATGTAGTTGATGCTGTAGCCGATGCTAAGACTCACAAGCTGGGCCTTGGCGCCGGATTTCCGCAGGCGCGTCGCCACCTGGTCGGCCATTTCGATCAGGACGATTTCGATTTCCGATCGGACCACGTAATCCTTGTTAAGCACCTGTGAATTGCCGATGGATTTCGAGCTGACTTTGACTTTTTCCCCCAGAAAACTACGGTCGATGCCCCAACTGTGGGCGTAAAGCTGCGCGCCCATGACGCCGAGCTGGCTCTTCAAGTAATAGTAATTGGTGTGCGCCAAGTCGTAGATCGAAAAGATTCCCAACCGGTTGAGCCGCAGCTGGGTACGTTTGCCGATGCCCCAGAAATCGGTCATGTCCGGGATTTTCCAGACGGTTTCGGGGATATCCGGATAGCGCCATTCCGCAATCATGTCCGGCTGATGCTTGGCGGCATTATCGAGCGCCAGTTTGGCCAAGAGCGGGTTATCGCCGATTCCGATCGTGGTGTAGATGCCGGTCGTCTGCAATACGTCGGCCTGGATGAGTTTGGCCATTTCGTAAGCCGAGTTTTTTCCGAAAAGTTTCTGGGCGCCGGTGATATCGACAAAACTCTCGTCAACCGAATAGACATGGTGATTATCTTCATCCGCATACTTTTTGTAGATGTTGTTGATTTCAGTATTTTTCTGCATGTACAGCCGCATCTGCGGCGCCGCAATCACCAGTCCCGGCGGATAAGGGAAGGGCAAGTCCCTGGCCCGACTGATGTTCGATATTCCGTACGCCTTTTTGGCGGCCGGGGAGGAAGCCAAGATCAATCCGCTGCCGCGCTCTTTCGGATCAGCTGAGGGATAGCTCATGACAACCAATTTTGTTTCGAGCGGATGCAGCCCGCGCCGCACGCATTCCACGCTCGCATAGAAGGATTTGCAGTCGATGCAAAGAATGTCGCGGCTGGGCTCCTTCGCATAATCAAAAACCAATTCCGTTTCATACATAAAAATCGTCTCCAATCTCTATGTCCCTATTATACGAACGTGTGTTTGGTTTTGTAAAGCGAACAGCGAAAAATATTTTTGGGAAATGATAAAAGAAATATGAAAAAACAGGGAAGCTCCCCAAAAAGGAAGTTTCCCTGTCATATATGTTAAAAATGCTGAACCATAATCTGCACAATCCAACTCATGCATATAAGTGCAAAAACGCTTATACCACAAAACATACTGATCCGGTTATTTTGTTTGATTGCCCCCAATGTCATAGCTACGCTACTGAATATCAGAAGTAGATGGACTCCATTTGAGAAAGGCAGTGCTTGGCGAGGTATTATCACGAAATACAGAAGGAAGACAAGGAATACTGCCGTATACATAAACAAGTAGATTTTTTTCATGGTCTCTCCTTTATCCACTGAATCAGAGCGTTTGAACATAAAGCATAAACAAATTCAACACATACGAAACATAAGCAAGACTGAAGAGCGATATAAAAACAGTATCAATTATCTTTTCTGAGAGTATCTTGCTGGAGTCCACCCTGTGATCATCAAGATTACTATTTAAAACTAGAGCGGGGATGAGCAGGTACAGGATACGTTAAACTGTCAGACAGTCAATTTACAGTTTTCAACGTGGTAAACCTTATCCGCTATATTCAGAATACGTTCATCATGTGTTGCAATGATGATCATTTTCCCTTTATGTGCCGCTTCTTTGAAAGTTTCCATGACAAAATCAAAATTTTTCGCATCTAAATTCGTAGTGGGTTCGTCCGCTAAGATAATGGGTGGGTCCAAAATCAGACTTCGGACTATCGCAACCCGTTGCTTTTGACCGCCAGAAATATTCTTTACTTTGCTAGGGAGGATTTCTGTTAAATCAAATTTATCCGACAAATATCTGGCTCTTTCTTTTGCCGCTTCCGTGTCCATAGCTGCATTATAAAATGAAGGCAAAATGATGTTTTCCAGTACACTGTACTCGTCTATTAAAGCGAAGTCCTGCAATATATAGCCTATCGTTTGATTTCTGAATGCACTCATTTGTTCGTCATTTTTTGGAAAGATCTCTTGGTTTTGATAATAATATCTTCCCGAATCAAAGCTTTTTATTCCAGCGATAATATCAAGAAAAGTGGACTTGCCAATTCCCGATTGGCCCATAAGCAATACTATTTCGCCTGTTGCAGCTTCAAAATCAGCATTTTGAAAGATTACTTTATCTTTGTATTTTTTTGTAATGTCCTTTAGGCTAAGCATCTAATATCCTCCCCATCTTCTTTTTGATGATCAGATTTGAAAAAATGAGTAAGCTAGCGTTTAACAAAAGAAGATAAAGATAATCGGCTGGCAAAACGTGGAAACCTGTAGAATAAGCGAACACTAGGAATACCATGAAAGAGATAATAACCGGAAGCATCAGTAAAAGCTTGAAATTATTCGTTATTTTTCTATTTGTCAGCCCCATCACGCGATGCAGCTTAATATCCTGTTGAAATATTTTAAGGCTGGAAGAGATGATCCAATATACAATGAAAAGTCCAAACGGCATAAAGACCAACGATAAGACAAGTCCAAAAATAAAGTTGCCGAAATAATAATTGAATTCTTCACGGAACTTTTCACTTAAAGAATTTAATCCGATTCGAAAATCTAACGTTTCGGCAGCTTCTTCCATGTCATTCATGACGGATTGTTCTATATTGAGAATGAGTATGTCATTCATGAATGTTGCATCAATAAAATCTTTTCGTATTTCGCTATTTAACATTTCTTTCGTGACAGGTGTTAAGTTCTCTTTATCCATTTTCGCACTTGAATCAGATAGATAACTTTGTTTACCACTATAAAGATTGGGTTTTCCATCAGAATCAAAAAAACTATTTTCCAGAAACTGTAAAATACGATCCTGTTCACTTTGTGAATACGGTTGAATCACATTATTCTCATCGGCTGAAGGCTTATAATGAAGCTCATAAACATCGTCTGTGCTTTTTTCCTTCAAAGAAACCAATAAAGGCATTTGTCGTATCATCTGAGTAGTTTCGTTCCAAAGAAAGAGATTCATTAAAAACGTTGTTAAAAACAGTAATACAAACAGAAAAAACCTTTTCCTCATAATCAAGCTGTTTATTTTTTTCATATTATTTTCCTCAACAATACGGATAAAGTGGTTATTTTTAGAGCAAGTAAAACAACAGCAATCATACATAAATGTATTGTCTGAGCAGTATCACGATTTTTTAACACAATCCAGGAAAAAATTTCAAATAGAATCACAGCAAGAAATTGAGTCGACCCATTTAAAATAAAGCTGTCGATTATTTCTTTTTTCCGGGATTTGCCTACTATAAAATTAATTCTAATTTCCTTTTTATTAGACAGTACCATAACTGTAAATACGGCAATATTGATAAAAATCAAAAACAAAATAAATAAGACTGCTCTGCTTTGATCTTGAAAAAGTAAAAACATGCCTATTAGAATGACCGTGTATAGGTTCAATACCGCAATGGATAAGTTTGTTTTTTTGGGCATAGCTATCCTCACTTTACTTTTCTTTTTCAGACGAGGTTACCAAAGAAACGACTTTAAGGAAAACGATCAGCAGGAAACCACCCAGGAAAAAGGCCGTATAAAACTTACTTTCGCCATACTCAATAATGAGTCGGGAAGAAAATAAAGCAGCTACAATGCAGTAAATAAATATGACGAGAAGGTACTTATTCTTTTTGAGATAGTCTATGGCACCATGACTCCGTTGTTTTCGGGGGAATTGCATAATCTGATTTCCTCTCAAAAAAATTTAAATAAGGCGTTACATTTCAAAAATACCAAGTGGCAATTGAGTTGATTGCTGATTTACTTATCGCTATCGAATGAATGCAACAATGTCACAAGGCCTTCGCTTATTCCCCAAACTGCGATTAAAGAAAAAATGCACTTCATGATGTAAATGGACAGATAGAAACTCTCAGAATAGTTCTCATCGCCCATTGTTTGAATCATTAGGATCGGCAACAAACCAATCACAATACTTTTTACTGTGGTAATGATAAAAATTGCAATTCTCATTTTATTGTCCTCCTATCACAATGTGCTCCTCGTATTCAGTGTGGTGGAAAAAAAGAAATAGTATAGCAAGCAGTCCTTGCATCCATGTAAAAACAAGATATTTGTTACAATAGTATCACAAAAAATATATAAATAATAATATATTTATATGATGAGCTTGCTTCTGGTCCATGAGTCCATTTTTCCGGACTAAACCGTCAGCTATTCAAAAAGAGCAAAAAGTCATTTTATCATAGACTTTTCGCTCTTTTTCGCCGTTTGAGGCATAGGGCTCTCAACAGAATTTTTCCTTTAATAATAGCTAATCAGAATACTGATAAGTCTTAGTCTATCTATTCCTTCAAATGCCTGTACAGTATTTTCATCTAGAAAACCAGAAGGAGTCTCAAAATTTATGAAGTAAAAAATAGAATAGTAGAGTGAATCAGTGCCAGTCCTAGCATGATGGCTGCGGCAAAAGAGAGGAGAGTCCATCCCCGATTTTTACCTTTCTTGCTTTCTTCAATACCGATTGTGATTAGTAGCAAACCCGCACAGAACATACTGAGATTCTGGTAGGCAAAATTCTTAGTGAGTAAACTATAAGCGCCTAAAAGGAAAACTGTGATGGAGAGGATAGCTTTTATAATCTTTATATTCTTCATAGGACCTCTTACTTTCTTTTTCTAGTTATTATACGAAAAATGTACTTTCCGTATAATAACGTGATTTATAGATATTTTTTATCTATGTCTTTACTTTAGGCTAAATGGGAGGAATTTAAAAGCAACCAGCGGCTTACATCTTCGCACTTTTCAGGCGCATGTGCCAATAGCAACTGCTGGTTGCTAACTTGTGCCTAATCGATTTCTGGTAAAAAGAGGCAATATACCGTATCATGAAGCAAAAGGGTTTAAAGGAGCGTATGGAATGTTACTAGGAGAAAAATTGAAGGAAACACGGCAGAACAAGGGGCTTTCCCAAAGTACAGTAGCTGAACATCTGAATATTAGCCGCCAGTCCATATCCAAATGGGAAAATAATAGCAGCTACCCTGATTTGGATAATCTGGTTCGCTTAAGTGAGTATTATGAAATCTCGATAGATGACCTCTTAAAGGAAAATCAAGGATTAAAAAAAAAGATAGCCGAGAATAAGTTTAAAATTAAGGCTTCCCAACAGAAGCTCGACCATATCCGGTCTGGTTACGAACGGGACGAGGGATTGGCTTTATTAATTATTTCTCTCATTGGCTGTTTAGTCACACCTTTGGGAATCCTGATTGCGCCGATTGTGCTAAAAAGAAACAAAGCCACAAACACTTTCCATAGAGGAGTGATCATGGCTTCTGTAGTTTGCTTTTTAGTTAGTCTTTGGGGAGGTTATGCTCTCCTCAGCACCATTTTTCATTGGGGAGCACCTCCCACAGTAGAATATATGGGTTAGCTAATATGTAACGCTTAAGAAACCACTCCTGATTGTGGCTCGCAAATAATGATTATAATTCAATATGCCCATTTTCCAACCCAGGTAATAAGTAGCTTGCTTGTTGCTGTCTAAACCTAGGTAGGTAGACGAGAAAGATCCCGTTATTGCAATAGCGTTAGGAGAATACGCTCGTGAGATAGTTTCGTTAGTCACACTAATATAATAGCTGGCTTCCCATAAGCCAGTTTTTTTCCCCGAAATTCTATAACTTCCGTTGTTCAGTGAAAATAGGGAAATACCAGGGATTTCTTCTACCACTATATGCATAGTGCGGCCTTCGGAATCGGAAGTTATAAACTCTTGGGTTCCTCCTTTCTTTAAATCATAATATATGGTGTCTGCCACTTCACTTGCTTGCACCTCGCCTGTTTTAAATAAACTGAAAGAAAAAAGTAAACCAAAAACTAATAAAATCTTTTTCAAAAAAGAAACCTCCCATATTAAATTATTTACCTGAAAAATTGACTTGTAAAATGACAAGACAAAATTTGTACTCCGTCAACTATACAAAAAAGTGAAAGGTCTGTGATAAAAAAGACTTTTCACTCTTTTTTCGCCTTTCAATACTAGGGTTTATTAATAGTTTTTTTCTTTGAATAATAGCTCATCAATATACTAATAAGTCGTATACTCCACACTTTCACCGAAAGAATAGTAATTATCCTTTTCTGTATTTTCTATGTAGCCATCTGCCTGTACAAAAGCAATTAGTCTGTCCATTTCCTCAAATGCTTTTACATCGTTCTCATCAAGAAAACCAGAAGGAATCTCAAAATTAACTGTCACTGCTTCCCCTGATGGAACAGTTATTCTTTGTTCTGTAGGGAGCAGATAAAAAGGATTTGGAGAAACTGCATCCCCTTCATTATGAATTGAGAGATAAAAATTTGCATTTACAAAATCCTGATCCGAAGAATTTTCAATCGTAATTGCGAAAAATGGTTGGGAAGAGCTGTTTAGATTATAATCTGACGCTGAAATAACGAGGGCGTTCATCGCTTCTTCAGCAGGGTTCGCAACTGGTTCGCTCGCTCCTGCACACCCATACAGCAGCAAAAGCCCAAGTATAATAAGTGTAATTTTTTTCATATCCTGACACCTCAACTTCTAATTGACACCATAGTTCCTCTGGATAGTCACCAAAAAGTTAAGTAAAAGTAGCCTGGGTAACTTTTACTTAACAATTAAGAAGTAGAGAAAGCTCAATACAAAATAACACAATATGCCTAATAGCAATAAACCCAAATATTTTTTCACCATGCGCCACCACCGCTCCCTCCTCCAGAGGCATTACTAGAACTTGTAGCAAAATATATTCTATTTATTCCTGGATGGGTAGATGCATATCTGATTGCTTTGGCAGTCCATTCTCCAGCAGAATGCCCTGTAGTATATATCACAACTCCATCTACGACATATCCTACAAGGACTCCCGCTACAAAAATAGCAACACCAGCACTCATGGATCTATTCTCAATCATATCTGATTCTTGGTTGTTAGTATTGGCAGCATAAACCACATTAGGGGTAATAGGGATGAGGGATGTACACAAAGTAACTACGACAACAAGCGAAAGAAAATATTTTTTCATAAGTATTCCTCCTTTTTTTACAATCACACTTTTTGTGACTGCTAAGGACACTATCTCATTTGGTGTTGCTTTTGTTAAGCAACCGCTGTTTGCACCACTGCACTTTATGGTTGCACATCTATTATTTAGCTTTTTTCTTCAAAAAACTAAGCTATGAATCGGAATCGAATGTGCTTGCTAATGTCATGAGGTTCTCGTTCGTTCCCTTTTTGATATTAAATATTGGAATTCGAAGACAATTTCCTTCGTATTGCAAGACGCAACCAACAGTTGCTGGCGATGAAACCAATAAGTGCTTATCAAAATCTTTGATTTACTATATGTTATAGAGGTAAGTACCTATAACATTTAGGAGGAAAAAGAATGAAAAAAATTTTAGTCTGGGCGGTTTTATTAGGCTTTTCGTTAAATGTTTTTACCCCGAATACTGCTCATGCTGCAGAGCCAGAAGGATCTCCCTTCATTTATAATCTGGATGAAGGTGGTCGGCAGGAATTTTCCGCAGTAACGGAAGACGGCGAGGAAATACTTGTAGTGGTCGAGGAAGTTTTTCCTGAACAAAATACTAGAAATTCCTTCTCGCTATTTTCCGTTGCAAATGGCAACTATAGAATATCCGGGAAAAAAATCGGCCAATGGGAAGCGAGTTACTACGTGACGGTTTCCGGAGATCGATTGACAAGAGCCTATGCTCCTGTTGCATCTGCAACAACTGGTTCCTTCACGAGGACAAGTTTAGCTCTCTTATCTGACAAAAAAGCAAGTTATGAACTGGCTTGGAAATATGGGTTGTTAAGCACTACATCTTATTTGAACGCAATACTGGGGAGTAACGCAATCTCCATTACTTACTGATTTCCTATGTACTCCACGCTAGAGGGCCCGCCCCAGTGAAATAGATTGCTTAAGTGCGCATACAAACCGAATAAGTTGACCAAGAGACTGATCACTCCCGCAACAAACACCAGTTTATAGAAGGTGTTTGTTGCTTTGTTTCTTTTCAGGATAATTGGAGTGATAAACAAACCTAATGGCGCAATCAAACAACTGAGAAGATTAAGCATCAGTAGGATCAATCCTTCATCCCGCTCACCATTCGCCTGTATAAAGGCCAGTTTCTTTTGGGAGTCTTTAATCTTTTCGTTGTTTTCCTCTATTTTTTTTTTTAATCCTTTATTCTCTTTCAAAAGGTCATCAACAGTGACTTCGTAATATTCACTCAATCGCACGAGATTGTCCAAGTCCGGATAACTGCTGTTGTTTTCCCATTTGGAAATGGACTGACGGCTGATATTCAGATGTTCAGCGACTGTGCTTTGCGATACGCCTTTCTTTTGGCGGGTTTCTTTCAATCGTTCTCCTAATAACATTATTTTGCACCCCTTTCGATTGCTTTCCTTCATGATAGCGTAGATAGCCTTCTTTTTCTAGAAACGAATGATTGCACATCCGCACTTATTGGTTGCGGATGGTGTAGAACCTTATAAAGTGCAGCCATGTAAACCACTGGTTGCTAGTCTATTCATCAGTTTTGGCGTAAGTTGAATGTATCCACATCAAAACTTGAAAGGAGGCGAGGAGGCGAAATGATGATCTATATTCTGTGTGCTGTTTTTGTTCTTGCGTTCTTTCTGGCTGCTCTATTTTTTCAAAGAAAATTCAAAATGACCAAAATAGCAGGGCGCTTCAAAGTAGCAACGCTCGGAAAAACGAAAAACATTCAGAGTGAGTTCTTCTACTATGAATCCATCAGATCACAAGAGTTGATAAACGATTCGCTGTTTCAGAGCGCCTTAAAAGATACCGCTGCGGTATTCATCTATCCCTCTCAGTTCCGAATTGTGGCCCAGAAGGAGTATCGGGAGTCTTTGCAAAAAATCGCCCGAAAAATACCGGTAGTCGTGATCGGAGCAGAGCGGCTTCATTCCGACCCCTTCTGTCAAGAAATCATGCCCGGATCGGAACTGCATGAGACCATCCAAGCTTTTTTCTGCTTTTCTAATGGCGACGATTGTTTCTTCAGAACAACTGAGTCCACTTATCAGGACCAAAAAGAACTCTATCAAGCGATTAGCCTTATGCATGCGATGGATTGCTATGCTGATTGGGAAAAAAGTTTCTATGAATACTGAATGTTTCGGTCGGCGATGTAGTCGATCAGGCAAAGAAGCAGAAAATTGCTTTAGCGTATTTTTTTCTGCTCATAGATTGCTGATATATTATTCAGTTATTTACGCTTTACTAAAAGCATACGTTCGGCCTTCAAAAGAGATATAATTTAAATTTTCCTTTGCAATAAAGCGGTCACCTATCTTAAATGGTTCATTTGACTCATCTTCTAATCGTTGTTCGATTGAATACATAGCTTCTATTATGTCCGATTTTGGAAGGTGAAATTCAATTATTGATTGGTCATAGTACTTTACTTCAACTGGCCACAGATAATCTTCGGTAAGGTCGTTATACTCGGGGAAGTCGTAGAACGGTTGCATTAATTTTTTTTTATAATCCATATTGTTATGTCAGCTCCTATTTTTTTATGTGGTATATAAATAGCTTAGCATAACACCTAATATCTAGCTTAAAAAGCACTCTGTATTTCCAGGACGCCTAACTACGATTTAATAAAAATCAACAAATTACTTATATTTTGAAGGCTGATATATTATGAAATTCTCGCGAAAAAAATGGATTAGCGGTATCATAGATATTTTGAAGAGAATCGGTAGTGCTTCTATAGTCATTTATTGTGTTATAACTGATTTATTTTCTTCCCGATGCTTGGATAACATCATCTGAAAATAAACGACGGATACTATTCGTGTTGGCAGAGTTGCATTGGGGGATTCATTATGGATATTGAATATTATGTGTTTGACAAAATGAACGTACAGTCTGAAAAAGTGGAAGTAGCTATTGAAATAATGCGTTCGCTAAGCATGTACAAAGACTTATTTAAAGATTCCAATAATTATTTTCTGTATTCTTTAATACATTCGCAAAAAGAATTTAAAGAAAATAAAGATGTTTGGAGTTTAATGGAGACGCATGGAATGGATATCTTACCGAAAGAGCGTCGTAAAGCCCCTTGCTTTAGCTATGGGGATATAAGACGTGCACTTAGTTGTATTATGTAGGGATTAGCTGTATAATCAATATATGGAAAATAAAAAATATAAATCAAATCATAACATCATTTATTCTTGTACCTACCATGTTGTCTGGTGTCCAAAATATCGGCGAAAGGTCCTTGTCGGACCAGTAGTAGCACGCTTAAAGGAGCTCATTGTAGAAACGTGCACCGGTCTATCCGTCGAAATTCAGGAAATGGAGATCATGCCAGACCACGTTCACCTCCTATTGGATATAGATCCACAATTCGGGGTTCACAAAGCAGTCAAACGCATCAAGGGAGTTTCTTCCCGCGTGCTGAGACAGGAGTTTAAGGAACTGACGACGAAGCTACCCACTCTTTGGTCGAATAGCTATTTCGTTTCCACAGTGGGAGGGGCACCGCTTGAAATGATTCAGCAATACATCCAAAGCCAAAAGACCTCACAACGCCAGTAAATGCAAAGCAATCATCAAGAAAGGAGGAACACGTATGGCTAAAAGCAAAACAGCTTCATTTGTCGTAGAGCTGGGACTTGTTACACATCAAAATGAACAAGCAGTGCTGGATAAGCGTTTCAAAATTGCTGAAAAACTTTATAACAAGGTCTTGTACCATGCGCGGACGCAGCTAACAGAGTTGTATAAGAACCGTCGATACCGAGACGTGCTGGCAGAACGCCGCTTGTCCATCAAAGCAAACGACAAGAATCGTGTGATGGCGTGCAACAAGGAATTGCAAACGATCCAAAAGACCTTCGGTATGACGGAATACGCTTTGCATGCTTACATCGGACGGATGCGCGAGGCGTACAAGAAGCATATCGACAGCTTCACAGCACAAAAAATCGCTTCTGCGGTCTGGACAAGTGTGTCCTCCCTTCTGTATGGCAAAGGCAAAAAGGTACGTTTCAAAAAGTTCGGCCAGCTGGAATCATTGGAAGGCAAGTCGAACGCTACGGGCATCCGCTTCAAAGGCGACCGTTTGGAGTGGAACGGGCTGGTTCTGCCCGTCACTATCCGTGCCAACGATTTATTCGTTCAGGAATCCCTTTCCTTGCACCGGGTGAAATACTGCCGCATCGTACGCAAGGTGTTCAAGGGCGGTAATCAGTACTTCCTGCAACTGGTGCTGGAAGGTAACCCGCCAGTGAAACGCAACAATAATACGGGGATGCCCCGCCGACAACCCGCTCCGAATGCGGAAGTGGGCATCGACATCGGCACCTCTACGGTGGCGGTGGCAGGTGATGACGGCGTCATCTTGAAGGAATTATTTCCAGAAGGAGCGTCCTATGACCACGCGATTCATCTGTTGCAACGAAAACTGGACCGGAGTCGCCGCGCAACTAACCCCGCCAACTTTACTGTCGATGGTACCGTCAAGCAGGGTGTCAAGTTGACTTGGGTACGGAGCAAGAACTACATGAAAATAATGTTTCGCTTGAAGGACCTCTACCGCCGTCGGGCGGTGGCATTAAAAGAAGCCCACAACAAAACCGCCAATGCCATCCTGGCACTGGGTAATCAGGTTTATGTGGAGGACATGGATTTCCGTGCATTGATGAAGCGGGCTAAAGAAACGACCGTCAACAAGAACGGGCGGTTCAACCGCAAGAAACGCTATGGCAAGTCCATCGGCTATCATGCGCCGGCCATGTTGATCGGCATCGTGAAGCAAAAAGCACCCCAAGAAGGGGGTGCGCTGTACGAGGTGGATACTTTTAAATTTCGTGCCAGCCAGTATAACCACGTAAACGATACGTATATCAAAAAGACACGTGATGAACGTACGACCTTTGTTGGCGGACAGCTTGTCCAACGGGATCTGTACAGTGCATTCCTCCTGAAAAACAGCCAACCGACACGCAACGAGACTGACCGCACAAAATGTAGCGCGACGTTTGCTACCTTCATGGCGCACCACGACACCTGCATCCAGACGCTCTGCCAATCAACCGGACACCAGTCCTGCAATTTCGGACTGCGAGATTTTCAATTAGCTTAACAAATGTAAATAGCAACCAAAAGGTTCAGCTGTGAGCCTTCAACGCGAATGGTACCATCGGGCGCCTTGTTGAGAAAGTCTAAGGGCTTTTGGGAATAGAACGGAAATAGAAAAACGACATCTCCACTTTTTTGGAAATATCGCCAGTACGGTCCGTGACGTCCCAACAGCCCTTGGAACCCCCTGGATTTATCCATGGGGAGCAGTCAGTGAAAGTATGACTGTAAGAATAATAAATTATTTGTTGCAATCATATGATGGATAAAACTTATTAGAAAATATTTAAATATTCACGAGAAAGAAGGTACGCCATGATTACTAATAAATCTAATCTTTTTGCTTACGTATTCGCTTGCACTTCATTCATTGGAGCAGTCCAGTACCCAAGCGTTCCTTTGATCTGGTGGTTCGTTATCGGGCTGGGCAGTGCTTTATTGTTTGTCTACAGCAGAAAAGCGACTGAGAAAAAATTGGTTTCTCTGAGTATAGATGTTTTCAACTTGGTCGTGCTGGCCATACTCGTTAATATCCTGCCTTCTCATATAGGCTTGCTCCTAAATGCAATAGTTCTGCTGATCCTGTTTTTGCTGCTTTTTGCCAAAAGTAAGATTGAGAGCAGCATAGAAACACGGAATACTCAAAATCAAGGATGATACAAGAGGAGATGAACTATTATGTCAGCCACTAACCAACCCGCAGGCTTTTTGATTTATGGTATTTTTTTGCTGGTCATAGTCGGTCTGCTCTTTTTTCTTTATAAAAAAGTCAAAGCAACACAAAATATACAGCAAACCCGTCTGGTTTTGGTAGCTTTGATCGGAGCCATCATCATAACGACGCTATTTTGGATTCCGATATTTTTCATAGTAGTGAATTGATTCAAGTGGTACTTACGAAAGGGGATCAAAATGAAGCTTTTCTTAAAAGGATTGATCAGGGGAACTCTGCCCTTTGCTGTTATGTTGTCGATGTATGCATGGAATAATTTTCAGGGAAGAGCAGCCGATGCCAAGGCTTTTCTTTTTTATGGATTCATGGCCTTGTTCTTGGGACTGGCAAGTATCATATATGAGCTAAAACAGTGGAGCTTCCGAAAGCAGATTATGGTTCATTACCTGACGATGTTGGTAACGATTTTTCCATTGCTATTGCTGAGTGGTTATCATAAGACCGGCTCTTTTGGAGCTATTTTCCATGTGTTTCTGCTGTTCAACAAGGTTGGTGTTATTCTCTTTGTAACGACTGCCCTTATTTCCAAAGTACGCAACAGCCTTATTAACGTGAAGCAAACGGATCTCTAAAACTGAACCTTTGATTTAAAAGAAAGCAGGTGGATGGATGAGCACGCGAGACAATCAGAAAAAGTACGATGACAAAAGCAATGTGGACAGTTCCATTTATTCCAGAGTCAATATCGGCCAGGGTGCAAACAATAAGTTCGATGGCCCGAACCTCACGCATTCGGGAGGGAGCATGAACAGTCCTGATGAACAGGCACACTATAGGAATGGTTCTCTAGCGACTGCAATTTATTACGTGATCGGCATTGTCATTTCCACCGCGATAATATTCGCAGGCATGCAGATCTTTCACGACTACTTCTATGGCGAGGGACTCAACAAGTTACTTCCTTCGCTGCTGTTGCTGTTCGGATCTCTGGCTGTAGGATTTGTCTGCGCAAATCTGATTATTAAAAAATTTGTGCACTTCAAAAAGAGATGACTGATCCAACGCTTGAAGGTATTTGCAGTTGCAAATACAATTATCTTTTTGCCACAACTTCTATCTCTATATCTGCGCCAAGGGGCAGTTCAACAACGGCAACACAAGTTCTGGCAGGATATGGAGCCGTAAATTTAGTCTTATACACTTCGTTCATCGCCTCGAAATGCTTCATGCTCGTAAGAAAAACATTTGCCTTCACTACATTCGCTTCTGTAAGCCCGGTCTCATTCAAAATCCTATTGATGTTCATGAAGCATGCTTCTGTTTGTTCTTGAATAGTCAAATTTTGTTTTTCCAACGTCAAAGAATTTTTCGCAGTCTGTCCGGATAGATAGATGTATTCCCCTGAATCTATCGCATGGGAATAAGGCCCTGAACTCATAACCTCTTTTGCGGTGTATGCTTGTCTTTTCATTGATATAATCTCCTCAGGAATTTGGTGTTTTGACTAGATTGTAGCCTTTATTTGCTGACGTCAACATTGGCAAAGTGCACAAATAATAAGTTCGATAGCACGAAAGTTACTCCTTGCAAAAACATCTTTGCTTTCAAGTATGTTACTTTCAGAAAAATCCGTTCGGTTTGTGATAGAATCTAACTGGAACGATAAACATAGAATGCTTTAAGAAGTGAGGATACAAAATGATTGCAAAGACGGAAGAAGATTTTAATGGATTAAAAGAAATTGGCGGTATTTGCGGAGCGATCCGCGATGAAATGGTCCAAGCCACGAAACCTGGAATCACCACAAAAGAACTCGATGACATTGCAGCGGAGCTTTTCGAAAAAGCCGGAGCGCAATCGGCACCAAAAGGGGAATATGATTTTCCTGGATATACGTGCATCAGCGTAAATGAAGAAGTGGCGCATGGGGTTCCGAGCGATCGGATCATTCAGGAAGGCGACCTTGTGAATATCGATGTTTCAGGTTCCAAAAACGGCTATTTTGCGGATACCGGCATTTCCTTTGTAGTCGGTGAGGGGCATGTCATGCTGCAGAAAATCTGCGAAGTCGCCAAGGAAGCATTCGACGCGGGACTTGCGAAGGTAAAACCGGGCGCAAAAACAAGCAATCTCGGAAAAGCGGTGCATAACGTGGCGAAACGCCATGGCTTGACGGTCATCAAAAACCTGACCGGACACGGTGTCGGACGCGCAATCCACGAAGCACCGGATCATATCTTCAATTACTACTCGCGCTGGGATGACGAAATTCTGAAAGAGGGCATGGTCATCGCCTTCGAGCCCTTCATTTCAACATTCGAAGAGGAAGTTTTCCAAGTTGAAGATGACGACTGGACCTTCTTTACAGAAGAAAGCATGGTCGCCCAATACGAACATACGATTATTGTGACGAAGGAAGGCCCGATCATCACCACGCTTTAAGAGCTTTGAAACTCCAATAGGCGCGTTTGCGGGACAAGGACAAACACTTGCATGTAAAAAAGCACAGGTTAATTTCTGTGCTTTTTTGCATACCATTTTAGCTATCTACACTCGCGGATAGCACGTAATCATGCATTTGATTTTTTAAATAGGAGCAATCCTGCAAATATCATCAACCCACCAACACATGTCGCCAATGTAGGGATCTCGCCCATTATCAGGAAGCCCATCAAAGCGGCCAATAATGGGGTAACAAACATATAATTCGTTACATCGCTTGTCTTTTCCGCAGTCATCAGTGCTTTTGCCCACAACATATACGCGAGTGCGCTTGGGAACACACCCATGAAACCCATCACCAACAACTGATAGAGAGGGGCATTGCCGAATTGTATCGCCGCATCCGGTAAATACACCAACAGGAATAGCGTTCCGGTAAATACGCTGTAAGCCGTCGCTTGTAAAGGAGAATATTTTTTCAGTAAAGAACGTTGCAGAAGATTATAGCTACTGATGCAGACGGCTGCGCCAAACATCCATAATATGCCTGCATTCACTGAAAGGATGCCATTCCATAAGGTCAAAACCAGAATGCCGCTGAACTCCACTGCAATCGCGAGCCAGCCTAAGGGTCTGATTTTTTCCTTGAAAATGATCCGGGCGAACAGAGCAGTCAGGATAGGTGCCGATGCGATGACAACACTGCCTGTTGCTGCCGTCAGATATTTAGAAGCCTGGTTGAAGGTGATCATGTACAGTGCAAAACCTAAAACGCCGGCCAGCAGGAATTTAGGGATATCCTTTTTTCCCGGAAATCCAATTTTGTAAAAAATTCCGATTGCGATGAATAACAGCGAAGCGATCACATAACGAAGAACGCCTATCGCTTCTGCGGTATAGTAAGTCAGCGCGATTTTTGTAAAAACAAATGCCGATGCCCATAGAAGCACTGTAACAAAAGCATATAGTTGAGCCTGATTTTTTGTCTTTTGCATTTTTCCCTTCGCTTTCTTGAATAAACAAGTCACTCCTGGTGAAAATTCATTCATCTTTATAAATTCTCTTTTTGATATAATTGATTCATAGCAAACAACTCCTTTTTTGTTGGTTTTTTCTCCAAATCAATCATACAAAAAATTTGGGGTTGTTTGTATTTTTATGCCCTGAGGGGCGTGAAAAGTTGTAAAGTGGTGTAATACAAAAACCGAATAAAAAGAACTATATGTCTATTTACTTCGCTGGATAATGATAGATAATTTAACAAAATATTTAATTTATATTGACAATTATACAACAAGTGCTATGATAAAGACAAGGTAGCGCTGCCAATAATGGAATATGTTTCTAGGTTTCTCCACAGCAAGTATTTTTAAAAGCTTGTCACTTGGAAAGTGGAAAGGATGATGAGATGGATAAGTCAGAAAGACAAAAAATGTATACCTATTTTTCATTTCAGCCAGCAGTAGGAGTAACAATATCAATCGCTTTGGTATTCTACTATTTTTTTGTTGGTGCTCCGAGAACTTGGAACAGCACACTTTATATTCTGGTCCCCACTGTCACCCTGTTTTTAATTTATTTTCTACTACGGCTATTTCTGGGTCAAAAGATTGCTATGTCTCCCAAAATAAGAACTATAACCACTATTTGGACAATCTCCTTAGCTTTGTTTCTTGGTATGTTTGTCATGTTTACGCCTAATCTCGAGATAGAAAACTCTAAGTTCGCTTCGCGAACAAATCCATGACAGAAAATAAGTTGCCACTTATAATTGAATTGAAGGTAACACAAATTCAACAATTTTAGCGGTGTTTTGCCGAACCCGTATAGAAAACTGAATGATTTCATCTTGTTGAGAAAAACCGAATATACCTTTGAGTATGGAAACAAAATTACAGATCTATTTCGATGAAATCCGTTATCTTCTCATTTTATTTTAGGAGGGATTTCCATGGAAGTTATGGTTGAAACCTGTTGCGGAATCGATGTGCATCAAAAGTCTATTGTCTGTTGTATACTTGACGGCCCGTTAGATACAAACAAACCAAAAAAACAGCATCGTACCTTTGGTACAACAACAAAGAAACTTCGAGAAGCATTGACATGGATTCAATCTCAGAACGTAACGCATGTTTTTTTCGAAAGTACTGGGCAATATTGGATTCCAATATTTAATATTTTTTATGACAGCAATCTGACGTTGATTCTGGCGAATCCGCAACATATTAAAAATCTTCCTGGAAAGAAGACAGACATGAACGATGCGGAATGGATTGCCCAACTTGGTAGATGTGGTCTGATCCATCCATCCTACATCCCTTGCGAAGAAGTTCAACAATTGCGGCTTCTGACAAGACGTCGGAAAGCCTATACCGAACGTATCACCCAATGTAAAAATGAAATTCATAATATTTTACAACGGGCGAACATTAAGCTAACGAGTTATCTTTCGGACATCTATGGCATTACTGGAATAACGTTACTCGAAATGTTCATTGATGGAGAAGTAATTACAGAACAAACGATTCTTCCCAAAATTCACGGGAAAGTCAAAGCTACTGCAGCTGAGTTGGTTGAAGCGATGGACGGTAAATTATCTTTTGAAGATCGATTCCTTCTAGGGCAATCTTTGGAACATTATCGTCATTCGGTAAATCAAGTAGAAGAAATTACAGTTGTAATCAAGCAATATGTTTTGGAGAGATTTGAGCGAGAGTATAATCTCCTTATTGAACTTCCTGGAGTCAGTGCTATCGTTGCTTGCGTGATTTTGAGTGAAATTGGCCCAAATGTAGAGGCCTTCAAATCACAAGGCAACTTAGCATCGTGGGCGGGAGTATGCCCAGGATCTTACGAGAGCGCTGGAATAAAAAAATCTTATACAACACAAGGAAATAAGTATTTAAAATCCATCCTTTTCCAGGCCGGAGGCACTGCGGGAAGATCAAAAGATGAAGCGTTCCATAATCTATACGCCCGTATTTCTGGTAGAAGTTCGAAGATGAAGGCAATCATCGCCTGTGCACATAAAATGATTCGAGTAATTTATAAAATCTTGAGCACTGGCGAACATTACGACGCAAAAAAAGCTCTAGGACTGCGGCAACAGGCTAGAGCAAACTAAAAAAAATTTTTCCACCTAAATTATAGCATGGGAGTGCCTTTTTGCGCATTTTTCAGCTATTTATTTTCAAACAAAAAATCACATTAAATGATATTGAAGAGATTAGCGAAGTTTTTAACAAAGATGACTACTATTTAATTTACAGTGCAGATAGCTGTGTATATTGCCAAAAAATGAAACCAGTTTATGAAGCCTCTTTCTTTCGATTCAATAAAGACGAAAATGTTTATATTGTCGATTTATCAGCTGTCCCAGTACAGGATGAGCGATTAAGTGAATTGGATGTTTCAAAGATCCCTTCATTGCGGCAATATTCCAAGGGGGAAGAGACAAAGCGTATAGATGGAGTTAAGAGCCTCGAAGAGATAAATCAATTTGTGGATGGTGAAGGGTAATTAAAATCTAACTAAAGTGAAGGTACTCATGAATAATATAAAAAGAATATTGAATATATCAATGATACTTTCAATAATACTATTTTCTTTTGTCTCGTCTCTTTTTCCTGCCCAGGCACAAGCAGAGACAATCTCCCTCTCCTATAAAGAAGGAATTGAGCAGATTGTTAAAGAAAATGATGTAGAAGTGTCCGTTTCCTCTTCTAGTTGCAGACATTGATGGAGATAGACTATATCCATTTATAATATAGAAGTTAGAATTGGCATTTAGTAATCTAGCACCCTATAATTAACACTGTAGGGCGCAACTTCAAATGGCCGAAATGTTGCGAGATATGGTCGAGGCAACTGTAAAAGCAGCGAATAAAAATAATAAATAAGGAAATGAGACCGTATTATTTGAAAGAGCAAAACAATTTCCGATGGGTGTAGAGAGTAGTGCCATTGATTATAGAACCCTTTTTCTTAGAGCATAGGTTATGTACTATCCATAACCGATTAAAATTTGGTCTTACATCATGGCAGGGTTAGAAGGATTCGATGAAAGAACATGTTATATTCCTCATTTCTGAAAATCAAATAGTAAACTGTGATAGGTATCAGTACGATAAGAAGTAAGCGTGAAAATTTCTCGGCTCAGTAACAGTTACTTTGCGGATACTGGCATTTCTTCTGTTGTTGGGAATGCGTAAGTCGCATTAAAAGTGGTACAGAAGCTATTATCAAAGATGAAAGAGGAGGGTTGTGTGTTGAACAGAAAAATTATATTAGAGAGTTTGCCCGAGCCGCAAGTGTTCGAGCATGTTGCCCCTACTTTTTTAAATGCTGAAACGATTGCTGAACGGAAACAAAAACTGTTGCAGAGAATGAGTGAGGAGAACTTTGAGGCTTTGGTCATTTATGCGGATAAGGAACATGCCGGCAATTTTGAATATTTAACCGGTTTTATGCCCCGTTTTGAAGAGGGCCTGTTAGTTGTCGAAAGGCCAGAGAAATTTACTTTGATTCTTGGCAATGAGAACTTAAAGCTATGTACGCATGCACGCGTTTCGGCCGATTTGATCCATTACCCACAGTTCTCATTGCCTAACCAGCCGATGGAGAATGAAAAAACACTTGAATCCATATTTCTTGATTTGGGTATCGCCAAAAAGAAACGGGTCGGTGTGATCGGCTGGAAAATGTTTACGACGAAGCAAAGCGATCCGTCCACACTGTTTGATGTACCGTATTTTATTGTAGATGCCCTCAAAAATACCATCCCAACAGAGTGTGAGTTAGTTAATGGTGCGTATGTGATGATTGGGGATAACGGCGCCCGGACTACGAATAACGCAAACGAAATTGCACACTATGAATATGGGGCCAACTTGTCGTCGCGCTGCATGCTGCGGGCGATGAACGCTATTGAGCCCGGCTGCAAAGAAACAGAAATCGGAAATCTGTTGAACGCCGATGGGCAGTACAATTCAGTCGTTACGATTGCCGCGGCAGGACAGCGTTTTGAACTTGCCAATATATATCCCACTCACAAAGAAATTCAGTTGGGCGATCCTATGTCCCTGACCACTGGATTCAAAGGTGGTTTATCCAGTCGGACCGGGTTTGTGGTTGAGCAAGCAGAGCAACTTCCGGATACGCAAAGAGATTATTTGGAAGTCGTCGCAAAACCGTATTTCGCAGCTGTAGTCAGTTGGCTGGAAAACATAAAAGTTGGAATGGCCGGAAATGAATTGTACCAGCTTATTGAGGATGTATTCCCTAAAAGCAAATATCATTGGCATTTGAATCCAGGGCATCTGACAGCGGATGAAGAATGGATGTCCTCCCCAATCTATGCAGATTCTTCTGAGAAACTGAAAAGCGGCATGATTCTGCAGATCGATATCATCCCATCGGTACCTGGGTATACAGGGGTGAGTGCCGAAGAGTGCGTAGCTATAGCCGATGAGAACCTGCAGCATGAAATACAAAAATCCTATCCGGAATTATGGGAACGTATTTCTGTCAGAAGGGACTATTTAACAAATGTATTGAATATCAAGCTAAGTGCGGATGTGTTGCCATTATCCAACACAGTCGCGTATTTACGACCCTTCTATTTAGCGAAGGAAAAAGCTTTTAAGATAGAATAACTAACTTCAAGCACTAGCATTCTTTTTTCCAAGGGATGTCAGCAGAAGCTAAGTTTGGATTCAAAAGTGAAGATAGCAAAAGCGCCTCTCGATACGAAAGTCCGTATCGGAAGACGCTTTTCATGTGCTTTAAAAAAATCAATTCAACGAATCAGTTGCCGAAATGATAGCGGATCTTTGCGAACATATCCTCTAAAATTACTCTGCTGTTGATGCTGTGATAGACTTTGATGGTGCGTTTTTCACTGACATATTCCCCGTAGCTGCCGTCAGCGTTCATCTTTTGGGCCCGGCGCTCCTCGGCATCTTTGGCTTGCGGCGAAATCAGCACGCCGACTGCCGGATTATCCCCCAACGACCAGCCTTCTCCTGAGCGGATCAGCATAGTCTTTCCTGCCTTACTGAGGTTTTTCGAAAACGGAAGGAAATCCAGATTCAAGGAGCACTCCGACTCGTTCACCCGCATCAGATTCTCCACCAAGTAATTTCCAACTTCGCCGCATGGCTTCACCCGCTCGAACAGTTCGTGGAAAGAGACTTCCATCATCGTATAGGCGCTGAGCGGGATTTGCCATAACTCGATCGTGGAAGACAGGACAACATTCACCGCATTCAGATCGTTTCCTGAATTGAAGTCCATATGACCTACAGGATAAGCCCCTCCGCCTACCCAAACGGCGAGTAACTTATCGGCGATCTCACTGTTCATCAAATAGGCGGAAGCCAGATTTGTAATCGCTCCCATGTTCAGGATGAATAAAGGTCTGTCGTCCTGTTTTAAGGCTTCCTCTACCATAAACCTTGCGCCTTCCGAGTTGCCGGCCGTTTTCTCATCAACTAGAGCCTGCTCTTCGCCTCTGAAAACAGGTATTTTATCTTCCAAATCCATCAAACGCAAAACTTTCTTTATTTCCTCATAGCTTTTTTCCATACTGTTCGGGAACGTGCCGGTGCCAAACTGTTCAGCGACAATACCGACTACGTCGAATTTAGGCGTAAGTAATGCATGCACAATGGCGAACTGATCATCGCCTTCCGCATAAGCATCCGTGTCGATTATTACCCGAACTTTTTTACTCTGCGGTACGTTGTATAAAGGGTCTTTCAATTGGCTTTCCTCCTTGGATAGCCCTCATTTAAATGTAAACAGCAGCAATAGGGGCCTTAGATTACTATAAGTTTAGCAAATGCGCAGAAGGACAGCCATGTTCGCATTTTCGGGAAATCCGGCTTTTTTTATTGTCATGGGGGGAACCAAAAAAGCCAAAAGAAAGCAGCCCGCCTTGAAGAGACCATTTTCCTTGAATGGACTGATTTCATTTTGTTGTCAAAATCGATCGGAAAAAGCGATCATCAGTGATCGCTTTTGTTTCACTATCTAAAAGTAACTTCCTGCTATGTAATGAAAAAATGTTATGAATTGGCGGAACGCCATTTTCGGGGGAGAATAAGACTATGTCCAAAGAAATTGCAACGCTTGCCGGAGGATGTTTCTGGTGCATGCTTGAACCGTTTGACGAAAGACCTGGAATCGAGTCCGTTGTTTCAGGCTATACCGGGGGGTTCAAAGAAAATCCGACGTATGAGGAAGTGAAGGCAGGAGGAACCGGGCACACAGAGGCGATCCAGATCACTTTTGATAATAGTGTGATTTCCTATGGGGAGTTGCTGGATATTTATTGGCAACAAACGGATCCGACAGATGCCATGGGACAGTTCATGGACCGCGGCTCGTCGTACCGTCCGGAAATTTTTTATCACTCGGAAACACAGAAAGAAATTGCGGAACGCTCAAAAGAGGAGTTGAAAGATAAGCTGGCAATCGCTGCAACGATCGTCACGCAAATTTCACCTGCAAGCATCTTTTATCCTGCGGAAGAGTACCATCAGGATTTTTATAAAAAAGAGGGAAATCATGAGCGAATGATCCCTTTGGAAGAAGACAGGCAAAATCGCTTAAACGAAGTATGGGGAGAGGCGGATAAACATGAAAAAAATATTTAAAAGTTTAGTAACGGTTGGGGCAGCGGCATTGTTTCTCGCTGCGTGCGGCCAGGAAGCGGCTCAAGAAGATATCCGGACTGTGAAAATTGGCGTTGTCGGTGAACGGAATGAGGTGTGGGAACATGTTCAAGAACAACTTGAAGAAAACAACGAACCCGTAAGAATCGAGCTGGTAAAATTCACGGAATATGTGAAACCGATCCAAGCTTTGGAAGAGGGCGAAATTGATCTGCACGCGGCTTTGACTGAAATTTACATGGAACAAGTGAATGAAGATGCTGGATACAGCAACACAACAATCGCGTATACGACACTGAATCCGATGGGGCTTTTTTCTGAAAAACACACATCTGTAGATGAAATACCGGATGGTGGGGAAATCGCGATACCGGATGATGTTTCGAACGAATCCAGAGCCTTGCTGTTGTTGCAGGCTGCCGGATTGATTGAATTGGATGCAGAAAAGGGCTTGTTGCCTACTGTAAATGACATCACATCAAATCCGAAAAACCTCAAATTCACGGTCTTGGCTGCCAATCAGACGGCACGCGCTATGACGGACGTCGATGCCTCCGTAGTCAATAATGACATGGCTGCTGATGCAGGCTTGGTGCCTACTGAGGACGCCATTTTCCTTGAACCCGTGGCCGACTCATCCAAACCTTATTACAACGTGATCGCTGCTCGAGAAGATGAAAGCGAAGACCCTGATTTCCAAATCATCGTCGATTACTATCAAACTCCTGAAGTTGAAAAAATCATAGATGAGGTCACCAACAAATCGTCCATACCCGTTTGGGAATAAACACTAAACACCGCCAAAGTTAGCCAGGTATCAGCTGACTTTGGCGGTGTTTTTATTTTGCTTGCCTTACGGGCAGGCAATCCGAATGCGTTAATTCTGTATTACTGTGACTGCGCAACAAACAGTGTTCCTGTAGGCTGATCCTTCATAATCCCATACAAAGCTTCAGGATTTTTACCGTTGGTGATAATGGTATCTGTACCTTGAGAAGTAGCCAAGCTTGCGGCTTGCAGCTTCGTTTTCATCCCACCTGTTCCGCGCCTGGATCCGGCGCCGCCTGCGAGAGAATATACGCCTTCATCAATTTTTTCTATTCGCTGGATCAATCGCGCTTCGGGATTCAGCCGAGGGTCGCTATCGTAAAATCCATTGATATCGGATAGGATGATCAGTTTTTTGGCCCCGCAAAGGACGGCGACGACAGCAGACAGCATATCATTGTCGCCAAATAAACGATCCGTCGACTCTATTTCTGTATAGCTCACCGAATCATTCTCATTTACTACAGGAATTACGCCCATTTCGAGCAGCGCATTAAATGTGTTCGTCAAATTATCCTTCTTTTCTTCCTGCTCGATATCTTCCGCATTAAGAAGTATTTGAGCGATTGTTTTATCGTAATCCGAAAAAAATTTATCATACAGATGCATAATGCTGCATTGTCCCACAGCTGCCGCGGCTTGTTTTGCACGCATGCTCTTCGGCCTTGTTTTCATTTTCAACTTGTTGGTTCCGATGGCAATCGCACCAGAAGAAACCAGAATCACCTCGTATCCCATGTTCTGTATATCAGACAGCACGCATGCAAGCCGATCAAAAGACCGCAGATCACTTTTTCCCAGCTCATTTGTGAGGGTGGAAGTGCCAACTTTCACTACAATCCTATTCTTATAAATCCCCATATTGCACCTCCACCGTAACCGGAATATGGTTTGTGAAAGGCAAAAATTTCCCGTAAATATCCTCTGTGCGCACTTTCATATATCCCGTCGTTGTGCCGTCACTGCACCCATACCATTCGTTCAACAGGACATCCCTGTCAAAGACAATCTGAACGTTGTTTTCTGTGTCCAAAAGGCTGCTGAAAACAGTGGCTGCACCGATGTTTGTTCCGAGCATGGTCTGCATCAACTCAGAGGGGGCGAAGGAGACCCGAGCCACGTCCAATGCAGCGCTAAATTTTTTGGAATGAAAGGGTTTGTCGCCCACAGTGATGAACAAATAAAAAGCTGTTTTCTGCCGATTACAGAGGAACAGTGTTTTTACCATTCTCATAGCGAGCTTTGCCTCGATCGTGGTGCAGTCTTCCATTGTGATGGCCTCATCTGTATTGACCCTCTCAAAAGGTATTTTTAATGCCTCCAGGGCCGAATAGACTTTTTGTTGAAGCGGCGTCCCAAAATGAGAAGGGGAAGTTTTCTGAATGGCGCTTACGTAGAACATGGTGTATTTTCACTCCCAGTGGATTTTTTGTATCCATAGTGTATCATGTGATTGAGAAGTATAATAACGAATGTTTATCATATGATGTATGACAAAATCAAATGCAAAAGGAGCTAGTACGATGGACACAAATATTCAAAAGTATCTGGCCTTTGTCAAAACAGTTGAGTATGGGAGTTTCACAAAAGCAGCCGAAATCCTGATCCTGAACTATTCTCAATCCGGCATCAGCCGGATAACACAAATTCAACAATTTTAGCGGTGTTTTGCCGAACCCGTATAGAAAACTGAATGATTTCATCTTGTTGAGAAAAACCGAATATACCTTTGAGTATGGAAACAAAATTACAGATCTATTTCGATGAAATCCGTTATCTTCTCATTTTATTTTAGGAGGGATTTCCATGGAAGTTATGGTTGAAACCTGTTGCGGAATCGATGTGCATCAAAAGTCTATTGTCTGTTGTATACTTGACGGCCCGTTAGATACAAACAAACCAAAAAAACAGCATCGTACCTTTGGTACAACAACAAAGAAACTTCGAGAAGCATTGACATTGACGTTGATTCTGGCGAATCCGCAACATATTAAAAATCTTCCTGGAAAGAAGACAGACATGAACGATGCGGAATGGATTGCCCAACTTGGTAGATGTGGTCTGATCCATCCATCCTACATCCCTTGCGAAGAAGTTCAACAATTGCGGCTTCTGACAAGACGTCGGAAAGCCTATACCGAACGTATCACCCAATGTAAAAATGAAATTCATAATATTTTACAACGGGCGAACATTAAGCTAACGAGTTATCTTTCGGACATCTATGGCATTACTGGAATAACGTTACTCGAAATGTTCATTGATGGAGAAGTAATTACAGAACAAACGATTCTTCCCAAAATTCACGGGAAAGTCAAAGCTACTGCAGCTGAGTTGGTTGAAGCGATGGACGGTAAATTATCTTTTGAAGATCGATTCCTTCTAGGGCAATCTTTGGAACATTATCGTCATTCGGTAAATCAAGTAGAAGAAATTACAGTTGTAATCAAGCAATATGTTTTGGAGAGATTTGAGCGAGAGTATAATCTCCTTATTGAACTTCCTGGAGTCAGTGCTATCGTTGCTTGCGTGATTTTGAGTGAAATTGGCCCAAATGTAGAGGCCTTCAAATCACAAGGCAACTTAGCATCGTGGGCGGGAGTATGCCCAGGATCTTACGAGAGCGCTGGAATAAAAAAATCTTCCCATACAACACAAGGAAATAAGTATTTAAAATCCATCCTTTTCCAGGCCGGAGGCACTGCGGGAAGATCAAAAGATGAAGCGTTCCATAATCTATACGCCCGTATTTCTGGTAGAAGTTCGAAGATGAAGGCAATCATCGCCTGTGCACATAAAATGATTCGAGTAATTTATAAAATCTTGAGCACTGGCGAACATTACGACGCAAAAAAAGCTCTAGGACTGCGGCAACAGGCTAGAGCAAACTAAAAAAAATTTTTCCACCTAAATTATAGCATGGGAGTGCCTTTTTGCGCATTTTTCAGCTATTTATTTTCAAACAAAAAGAGTGGAACGTGGTCATTCTGGAAAGAGGGAAATCCGGCGTCAAATTAACCAGTGAGGGTATGAAATTACTTCCTCACGCCAAGGAAATTTGCAGCGAATATGAAAAACTCCAAATGGAAGTTGCGGAACTGAATGGTTTACAATCCGGGTTGATCCGTATCGGGACATTTTCAAGCGTAGCAACGCATTGGCTGCCGAATATCATCAAAGAGTTTCAAAAGGATTATCCAAAGATCCACTATGAATTGCTTTTGGGGGATTATACCGAAATAGAAGAGTGGCTATTGGAAGGGCGCGTTGATTGTGGCTTCTTGCGTTTGCCAACACATCCTGATCTCGAAACGCTTTTTTTGGAGCAGGACCAGTTGCTTGTCGTGCTGCCTGAAAATCACCGTTTAGCCAATTGTGATACCTTCCCGGTGTCTGCCCTTTGTGAGGATCCCTTTATGCTATTGGAAAAAGGTGCAAAAGCGGAGATTTCCGAAATATTTGAGCGTTTCGATATAACGCCAAACGTACATTTCACAACATGGGATGACTATGCCATTATGTCCATGGTAGAAAGTGGGCTGGGCATCAGCATTCTGCCTGAGCTTATTCTAAAGAGGATACCTTATCAAATCATAACGAAAGAATTAGAAGTGCCGGCATACCGAAAGATCGGTATTGCTTTCCGAAGCAAGAAAAACACCTCTCTTGCAGTAAAACGGTTTTGCAATCGACAAAATGGAGCAAGTGGCAAAATTATGGGAGAGCGGAGCAAGCTTCGTTGCGTTGGCATTAGTGACTACGTTCATCTATTGGATGATTCAGCACGGCCGAAACATGGTCTCGACTGTGGAAAGCAGTGTCAGCCAAAATCTGTCTGCCTTTGGGATTGCCAGCGTTGCTTTCATAATGGTGGCGCGTGAGGGCGTAGAGGTTGCGATCTTCACTTTTGCCGGACAGTACGGCATCGTAGCACTGTTTGCGGGGATTACAGCAGCTTTGATTTTGGCAATTCTGATCAATCATTCGCTGGTGAAAGTTAATTTAAGGATTCTGTTCAACATCACCTTGGCCTATCTTATCCTACAGGCCGGCTTTTTGCTTGGGTACGGTATCCATGAGGGCCTATCCGCTCTGGGATCAATGAACCTGATATCCAGCGACAGTCCGCTGTTCATAAAAGCTTTTGACCTATCTGAGACTATTTTTTACCATAAAGAAGGGTTGCTGGGCTTGCCAATGTATGTTCTGTTCGGATGGTATTCCAAACCAGAAATACTTCAATTTATTCTGCAATACCTCTACACGGGTTCGCTTTTCTACATTTGGCACAGGCAAATAAACAAAGAAACGAGTAAATTAAATTCGCTCGCGCAATAACATAAATTCAACGGCAGCGTATATTGATATGCGGCAAATCAAAATGGGACAGGACGAAATCACAATACGATTTCTGTCTTGGCCTATTTTTGTTGCAGGCGATGATGGACCATAGCCATTTGGAAGAGCAAGGTTCTCAAGTGCAGAATAGCAAGTACATGTATTATATGGAAGTTAGAATTGGCGTTTAGTAATCTAGGGCCCTATAATTAGCATTGAAGGGCGTAATCGGCTAAAAGCCAAGCGTATTTCTCACCCGAGCATTTGATAAATGAAAGGAGAAAATCATGGCAAAAACTAATATCTGTACACCATTCTTTGTTTTTAACCCCAAATCCTATTTGTTTGGAGAAAACTTATTGGAACTAGTCAGAGAAGCAGATACACTAGCCGAAGAATTTCCGATTTCAATTTTCGTAACCGCGCCCTTTGCCGATGTTGCAGGTGTTTCATCAAATTCCAAAAATATTATTGTGACAGCTCAGCATTTAGATGGCATTAATCCGGATAAAGGAATGGGTCATGTGTTACCCGAATCACTTTATGAAGCCGGTGCACGTGCAGTATTTCTAAATCACGCTGAACGTCCCTTGACTCTGAATGGGCTAGCTAAAGCAATTACGCGCGCAGCTGAACTTGAAATAATCACAATTGTATGTGCAGATTCAATTGCAGAGGCAAAGGCAATCACAATGCTCAAACCCGATATTATTTTGTGCGAACCTTCAGAGTTAATTGGTACCGGTAAAACAAGCGATGAAAGCTATGTTAAAGAAACAATCGAAGCTGTTAAGAGTCTTAATCCGAATGTATTAGTTATGCAAGCAGCTGGAATCAGCACGACAGATGATGTTTATAGAACAATTTTGCTGCAAGCTGATGGAGTCGGATGTACCAGTGGTATAGTGAAAGCAAATGACCCCAAAAAAATGCTGAGAGATATGGTTGGGGCGACTGTAAAAGCATCGAATGAAAATAATAAATAAGGAAATGAGATCCTATTATTTGAAAGAGCAAAACAATTTCCGACGGGTGTACAGAGTAGTACCATTGGTGCGGCAATTCCCCATACGGATGCTATGTATGTGAAAATTAAAAACAGGCCAAGACTGAAATCACACAAAGATCTCAGTCTTGGTCTATTTTTTGTTGCAGGCAATGAATGAAGGTTACTTTTTACAGATGCCTATTTAGGGTGTACCCAAAAGTGACAAAGGTAATTACCAATTATTTTAGGTTGTTTAAAGAAAGCAGCTGTTTTCCGTCTTGGTCAAAATTATCCGGCGATAACCATTTTTCAAGCCTTTTTTTATTACGGTCCCATTCACAATCAAGCATTGAGAACCACGATGTATCGCGGTTTCTATTTTTGTATACAACTGCCTGCCGGAATGTGCCTTCGTATTCAAATCCTAATCTCTTTGCAGCTAATTTAGAAGGCTCGTTTAGACTATCGCATTTCCATTCGTATCTTCTATACCCTAAATTCTCAAAAACATACTTTGCCAACAAATACTGTGCTTCGGTAGCTTGAATGCTTTTTTTCAATTGCTGGCTATATATTACATAACCTACTTCGATAACGCCATTTTGTCGATCGTTACGCATTAGCGAAAGAGTGCCTAGCACTTTTGAATGCTCTTTATTCCAAATTCCAAAAAAGTAAGGGTCGTCGGACAAAAAAGTCTTTTTGAAAATATCAGAAAACGCTTCTTCTGATGGAAAGGATGAGAAGGGCAGATAAGTCCAATCTGGCGGAGTAAGTCCTTTTTGGAAAATGTCGGTATAGAATAAGTGTGCATGGCTCTCTGATGCATGGATTAAATCGCAAGTGTTTCCTTCTATTATTGTTGCATTCAGTTCTCTAAAACAACTTTCTTTTAAACTTGGTCCGATAGGTTGCCCGTAGCAGTTATATTCCATTTTATCATCTCCTAAAAATTAGTTTGTGAATCAGTATCTATGCTTCTGCGCAAAGAAGATTCAAAACTACGTCTATATAAGTTGCCTTAAGAATTGAAGAAATTATATCATACTCCAATCATTATTTTTGCCGAATTATTCACCGTACCCTGAAATCAGAAATGAAAAAACATACTTCTTCCTTTTTGTTGCTTATTCTTTCCATTTACTCCGTCCAGATGGATTCTCTTTTATAATGCTAGTGTAACCCGCCACAGAAGGTTTAAGGTCCAATTGCTTGGAGGCACACAGAGAACGAGAAAAATCTTCTATGTTTTGTTACACTTTAAAGATAGTACAATAAAGTCACGTTAGGGGGAGTTATAATGCTTTTTGGTAAAGTAACTTTAAATAAGAGCAGAGCAATAGTGTATATTATCATGCTTATGGTTGTAGTATTTTCCATACAAATGAATAAAGGGCATGCAATTACAGCTGGAGAAATATTAAGCAACTTTGTCATTCCCACTTTTATAATATTTTTTGGTTTATCTTGGAAAGGATTAAGTAACATAACTAAAGGAGTACTTATAGTTATTGGTAGCATATGGTTCACATATATATCGTTGCACTATCTAGTGGGATTTCATAATCCTTATTGGGGAAATTAAAAAGGGCATTTTTTGGAAAGGCATAAAAAGGGAACAATCCTTTAAAAATAAGGATTGTTCCCTTTTTAATGAGCATATAACTACAATAGATTTCGTTATTTAAATATAAGCTTGGTAGATACTATCAATATAGGAGATTGGGAAGGACTCAGTTAAAGTAATGCATTAAGCCACGATTGTATGTGATTACTTCCATCTCTTACACGATCTGCTAGTATATCAGATCCAAGCAAACCCACGAAAGCTCCTAAAAAACCACCTGCTAGCGCTCCAGTAAGAAAGCCACTAACTTGTAAACCAGTAGCTGTTGTTGCTAAATCAGATCGTAACTGTTGCATACCAGAGTATGTTGTAGCAAAGAAATTTATTCCGCCTTGAACAAACTTTTCTTGATATAAGGTAGTGCTATTTACTACTACAGTCTTCTCTGCTCCGTCATACTTTTGCACCAAAGAATAAAATTCTTCTTCAGACAATGTGGCTCTGTTTCCCGTACTAAATGTTGAGAACTTATTGGCTTTAGCTTCCTGTAGGCTTGAGTACTCTTCTTCAAATTGAATATACTTATCATTTTTGATAATTTCAGTTTTATTAATACTCTCATTTATTTCAGTAGCAGTTTGAGAAACTTGTATAGACTCATTTTTTTCTGCTGCAGCGGCTTGCATGACTGGTGTTCCTGCATTCAGTAATGTGGTCACTACCAGACTACTAATAATCATCTTCTTCATTATTATCCACCTTATCCTTCCTGTTTGTTTAAGCATCAAGGTCTAACTTACTATAATGAACGACTGCCCTATTAAAAACCACCAATAACATCCCAGACTAAGCTCTCAAGTATATCTGTCACAAAAAGCCCCCCTACTGTATATTTTTAGTACCTTGTTCTATAATTAACAATATATTCCCGTTAGATATTGCAGGGAAAATGTTAATGATAAGCAACAAAGGAATGGGGGATTACATGAAAGTAGGCGAAATAGTTAGAGATATTCGACTATCAAAAAAGCTGAAATCGAAAAATGTATACCATGATATTTTGACTCGTCCTGCAGCCTCACGATTTGAGAGAGGTTTAAGTGATACTACTACTGACAAGCTGTTTAAAATATTGGCTAATTTAAATATTTCTCTAGATGAATTTTATTTTATTTATAATGATCATAAACCGGATATTGACCACTATTTTATGAGTGAGTATTCTCGATCGTTTAATCTAAATGATTTAACCTGAATAATTCATACCTATACAAAAATGATCCATTGTTGTCAATTTTACCGAAATCAGTACTTTTTGTTACGTTTCAGATTCCAACAGGTTTAGAAATCTAAATTGCTTAGTTAAACCATGGCTATTCAGCCAAATTTGGACGCACTCGTCCCTTGAAAAGAAATCCGATTTTAAATTCGAGCCATTTCATTTACCAACAGAGTTGCTGGATATTTCCAAGGACTTGATAGAACAGTTCCTGATGGACATGATGAGAACTGAGTTTCAGCAGTAGTCTACGTCCTGTTCGAACTAGTTTACCTGCGACCTTAAAGAGGCGTAATCGGATTGTGTCCACCTGCATGCTGGCCGCTCCGCTTGTAAAACAAAGTGTACGCATAAAGTTAACGATGTTGTAAGCCAACAGGCTTACCATCATGCGTGCGTGATTCTCTAAAAATGAAGGGCTATCGGTCTTATCAAAATAGAAGCCATTCTTCGCCTCTTTGATGAAGTTTTCCATTGTGCCACGTTTGCTGTACGTCCGAAAGACTGTTTCCGCAGAGACGTTATTTGAGTAGTTGGTGATGATGTATTCATGTCGGAATAGGAGCTCGTCTGCTTCGCGTGTCGATTTGATACAAACGCGGCGTTCTTTGGACCAGCTTTTTGCTTGGTAGGATGTTGAAGAATAAACGACTTCTTTTTTATCCCAAGGATGATTGTCATCAATCTGAATAAAGCTCTCCGCCAGTTTCGAAAGGTTTCGATTTGCTTTTAAGCGGATCACAAAGAAGCTGCCATAAACTTCGCAGAGATCGTAAAGTTCCGGAGTAGCGAACCCGCTATCTCCACGGACGAGAATATTGCTGACAGGAACCACTTGGTTATAATGTTCAAAAAGCGGCTCCACAAAAGCGCCAATGCCAGTAGACGTGTAGACGTTGCCAGAACGAAGTTCTGCTTTTAAGAAATCTCCCGTCAATCCATCGAAAGCGACTAACGGATGGTAGCCATTGGTTTGATAATGCGCATTGTAATCAGTTTTCTCTTGGTTTCCATACGTATCTGAATGGGTCGAATCCAAGTCGAAAATCATTTCCGTCGTATTTCTTGCCAACCGTACCTTATCGATCATGGCTTGATTAAGCTCTTGCAGCTGAGAAATATTTTCTTCGCTTATGCGATCCCAGAATCGGGAAAGTGAAGCCTGAGAGGCAAGATTGGATTTATCCAAAACCACCTTAAAAATAGGGTCTTGCTTCAACAGGTTTGCGGAGGAATCGGTCGAATAGCCGGCGATGTTTTGATAAATCAACTGTTCCATCAAAGAAAAATTATCATGGGTATGATAGAGTCGTTTGTCCTCTATTTCCAGATGCTGTTTTGATAGGTCGGAAAAATTAAGGGAATCCATAAATTCTTTGACGAGAATCAGCCCAGAGTCGGTGGATAGATTTCCACCCGTATTTGAAACCGTCAATTTAGAGTTGAATTGTAACTTTTTTTCATGTAATGTAGCCATTGAGAGAACCCCTTTCTATGGTTGTGTTGTGGTGACTTAACCATATCAGATTGGGGTTCTTTTTGTACACCCTAAGGGTGTTTGTCAAACAAGTGAAAAATGCTGTTGCAGCAATGCTAGTAATAGCTGTTTGAAATTGTATGAATTATTCAGGTTTAAATAGAATGAAAGAATTAAAAATGTGTACTGAACGCGACTACAATATTACCCATCAGATAAAATATCTGCATTATTCAACACTTTGCGACTTAACGATTAGTTATATATCAAAGGAACCTGCTAACCCAAAAAGTCTAAATATATTAAAAAAATATCTTCTTGACTGTGAAGAGTGGACCTATTATGAGCTAGTGTTATTTACGAATTCATTGGACTTTTTCCCTGAAGAATTGATCTTGCTACTGTACAAAAGAACTAGAAAGAAGTTAGAAGTCTTTAGTCACTTAAGAAAATACAGTAATGAAGTGTTCGCATTGCTTTCCAATATTTTAGTTGTTTTCATAAATAAGAATGACTCTGCTAACTGTACTTTTTTCTACAACGAGCTCAAAAACAGCATTTCTGAAACGAATAATAAAATGTATGAAAAAGTCATGGCGGATTTCTTCAAAGAATTGGTAATCACCATAAACACAAAAGAAATGAAAGAACAAAATGTCAGAAAAATTATTTCTTTAGTTACGAGCTTAGATATGCCTATAAAAACAATTCAATGTCAGTCATTGGTTCAAACAGTAAAGGCTAATAATCAAATCCATATTTTATAAAATTGCTCTATTATCAGTGATGCTTATTACGGGTCTTCGGGATTTACCCTATAGAATAGACGTCATCAAATAGCTATTTCTTTTTACCTTCAGGCAGCGCTAGTTTCCGCTCCTTTGGCTTGATTCAAATAAATTTTACGGACACCTTTGCTGAAGAGGTAGTATTGCCATAAAATTATCACGAGGGATTAATTGCACATAGATAATGTAACGGGTTTTTGGACACGCATTTTCGCTTTTTTAACGAAAAACAATACAAAAAATACAGCTCCATTTGTAGTAATTACCTGCTTGTACCAATCAAATGATTTTTTCTTGCTTCTCTCTAACGTGCCATTGCCATAATCGTCTTGGTCAACGTAGATGAAACCGTATCGTTTGGACATTTCAGAGGTACTTGCACTGATTAAATCGATACAACCCCAGCTTGTGTACCCCATAAGATCTACACCCTCTTTGATTGCTTCTCTCATTTGCTCAATATGTGCACGCATGTAATCGATACGATAATCGTCGTTGATTGAGCCGTCTTCCTCTACTTTATCATAGGCTCCAAGTCCATTTTCCACGATAAACAACGGTACTTGGTAGCGATCGTACATTTTCTTTAAGGTAATGCGCAATCCTTTAGGATCGATTTGCCATCCCCAATCAGATGACTCTAAATAAGGGTTTTTCACACCACTGAAGAAGTTCCCTTTTTCCTTCTTCTTATCAGGTGCTCCGCTGGCAACCATTGACATGTAGTAACTAAAGGATAAGTAATCCACTGTATGTTGCAGTAATATTTCTTCATCGCCAGGAAGCATGTCAATCTTAATATCATTTTCTTCAAAATAACTTAACATGAAGCTTGGATAATACCCACGAACCTGAACGTCAGTGAAGAATAGGTTCATTTGGTCTTCTTTCAGTGCTTCCAATACATCATCCGGACTGCAAGTTTCCGGATAGACTTCCATACGAGCCAGCATACAACCGATCATGGCATCAGGGATCATTTCATGACAGGCCTTGACCGCTCTGGCGCTGGCTACAAACTGATGATGTAAGGCTTGATAAACCGCTTGCTCCTTGTGTTCTACCTCATCTATAAGAATACCACTACCAATATATGGAGACATCGTTGAAACATTGATTTCATTGAACGTTAACCAGTATTTCACTTTTCCTTTGTAACGATCAAATACCGTTTCTGCATAATGAACAAAGTATTCAACTACACGTCGATCTGTCCAGCCATTGTATTTTTGAACTAATGTAAGTGGAATTTCATAGTGAGATAAGGTCACAAGTGGCTCAATGCCATACTTCAATAATTCATCGAATACTTTGTCATAGAAAGCTAACCCTTCTTCGTTTGGCTCCCTGTCATCACCATTTGGAAAAATACGAGGCCAAGAGATGGACATACGGAATGTTTTAAATCCCATTTCTGCAAACAGTGCAATATCTTCTTCATAACGGTGATAGAAGTCGATACCACGGCGTTTCGGGAAGTTGTCGCCACCTTTTCCTGCTAAAAGATCTTCTAATTCTTTTTTGCTTCTGACGTCCATTTCAATTTCATTCCCACGCTCTTCTTTTGGTACAAATTGAACCATATCAAAAATGGAAAGGCCTTTACCGCCCTCGTTGTAAGCTCCTTCTAATTGGTTTGCAGCCGTAGCGCCGCCCCATAAAAAACCTTTTGGAAATGTCATATGCTATTCCTTCTTTCGATTTTTTTGTTTCTGATTTTAGTATAAATTAGTTTTACCGAAAGACTGCGTCCATTAGTTTCAATTACTTTCTGATACCAGTAAAAGCTATCTTTTGGTGTCCGGTCAAGACTCCCATGACCTTCATCGTCCATATCCACATAGATGAAACCATATCGTTTACGCATTTCACCAGTTGTCGCTGAGACAATATCAATACAGCCCCAAGTGGTATAAGCAATTAAGTTTACCCCGTTATCAAACGTGCATCTGCCATTGCACGAATGTGAGCGCGATGGTAGTCAATACGGTAATCATCATGGATTGAGCCATCTTCTTCCACCTTGTCAAAGGCACCTAGACCATTCTCTACCACCATCAGTGGTAATTCATAACGATCATAGATTTTTTCAAGATAGTATTGAAGACCAAGGGATCATGCGCCCATCCCCAATCCGAATAGGTCAAATAAGGATTTTTGGCCCCGGTTGAGAAGTTACCAAAACCATTTCTTGATCGTGTGTGTGGTAATATTGTTAGACATGTAGTATGAGAAAGTATAGATGTCAACAGTCCCATTTTTAAGGTCTTGAAGATCTTCCTCCGTGATATCGAGCACAACATTGTGCTCTTTCCAGAGACGTTTGGCATAAGTGCCGTATTTACCTTTGGCTTGGACATCACCACAGTAATAGATACCGGATTCCCACTTGTGTTGGTTGGCCAAAATATCAGCCGGATCACAGGTTCCAGGATAGAATGTAATCCCACAAATCATGTTGCCAATTAAAAAGTCTGGGTTGATTTTATGCCCTAATTGCACAGTTTTAGCCGAGGCCACGAATTGATTATGCAGGATTTGGTAGCCTTCTTGATACGCCTCATCAGACGCTGCGCTACCAAACATATCAAGGAACATAGTGGTATTATTGATTTCGTTACTAGGTTAGCCAATATTTAACCAAATCTGTGTACTCATTGAAAGATTGTCTCCGCATACTTTACATAGAAATCAATGAGTTTCCGGTTGGTCCAGCCACCATAGTTTTCTTCTAAAGCAAGGGGTGTGTCAAAATGCCAAATGGAAACCAAGGGTTCGATATTGTATTTGCGGCATTCTTCAAAAACTGAACGATAGAAATCAAGACCCGCTTGATTTGGCTCTTTGTCATCACCATTGGGAAAAATCCGGGCCCATGAGATGGATAAACGCAAAATTGAGTAGCCCATTTCAGCAAACAACTTGATATCTTCTTTGTAACGATGATAAAAGTCCACTGCTTGGTGGTTGGGATAATATTCAGTCTCTAGGACAGCCGCCAATTTTGCCATCCTTCCGGAATCTGGCCATTATGTCCCATTGATTTTGCTTTCCCTGGATTCCCATCTTTATCGATATAAGTGACAAAACGGGGTGAATCAACCGAGCCACCAGTTGTGCACGTCTGTATCATGCACAAGGCCACGCCCATCTATGCAAAAAGCACCTTCTGCTTGAAGCAGCTAGGGCTCCTTTAAATTCCCCATAAAAAACCTTTTGGAAATGTCATATCAAATTCCTTCTTACGACTTTTTTGCCGTTTCTGATTTTCCATTATAATTTAGTGATGCAAAAAAAACTGGTCAAAAGGAGACCAGTTTAAGGCTGAGAAGGATGGTGCTATTGGAATCATGGGAACAATACATCAAACAATCTTAATAAGGTTTGACTACTGACAGCACTATTTTCAATTTTTCCACAAATGTAAAATTTCATCAAAAATTCAGATGTTGATGTGGCTCCGAGAAGGTAATGGTAATTTCTTTCCCTTTGTCCTTTTAAGTTTTTCAAATAAGAGGAATTCCTCTGATTTGTAAATATCCCTGTATAGAAATAGTGATGATCATATCTTCCTCTGTCAATATATCCAGAGCATCCATTTGTTTAAAAATACTTGTATTAGTTTCACAAAATTTCCCTGCAAGAAGTATTTTTTTTTGTCCTCCAAAGCTTGGATTTGATTCTTTTCAAAACCCACATATGAAACTCTATCGGGATTTGCTGATTTGTTTTACAATCCGCTCAATCTGTTCTTTTGGGATATTTTCAATTATTTCCACGTTTTCAATTAATTGCGCTATAAAGCTATCGCCACTTAGGGCAGTATCGTTTTTTTCAAGAGATGCCCCATACTTCATTACAGAATTTCTTAAGCTTGAAAAATTTCTGAAACCAATTCTTTTGCAGAAACGATTAATTTTAGAAGGCGCTACATTACATACCTCTGCATGCTGTTTCTAATGAAAATCCCTCAGGATTTTTGGCCCCGGTTGAGAAGTTTCGAGCAATGTTTTCGCTATGTGTAGTTAATATCTTTATCAAGAGAGAAAGTTTATGTAAGCTAAACAGATTATAAATCAATGTTTCCACATTTCCCACCTCTTCAATTGATTTGGCATAATCACTTCATTATTTTAACATTTACAGTAATAGATACCGGATTCCCACTTGTGTTGGTTGGCCAAAATATCAGAGGATACAGGTTCCAGAAAGAATGTAATCAACAAATCATGTGAATTAAAAAGTCTTTGATTTTATGCCCTAATTGCACAGTTTTAGCCGAGGCCACGAATTGATTATGCAGGATTTGGTAGCCTTCTTGATACGCCTCATCAGACGCTGCGCTACCAAACATATCAAGGAACATAGTGGTATTATTGATTTCGTTGAAGGTTAGCCAATATTTAACCAAATCTGTGTACTCATGAAAGATTGTCTCCGCATACTTTACATAGAAATCAATGAGTTTCCGGTTGGTCCAGCCACCATAGTTTTCTTCTAAAGCAAGGGGTGTGTCAAAATGCCAAATGGAAACCAAGGGTTCGATATTGTATTTGCGGCATGCTTCAATGAACGATGAAATCAAGACCCGCTTGATTTGGCTCCCTGTCATCACCATTGGGAAAAATCCGGGCCCAAGATGGATAAACGCAAAATTGAGTAGCCCATTTCAGCAAACAACTTGATATCTTCTTTGTAACGATGATAAAAGTCCACTGCTTGGTGGTTGGGAAATATTCAGTCTCTAGAAGCGAATTTTGCACCTTCCGGAATCTGGCCATTATGTCCCATTGATTTGTACCCTGGATTCCCATCTTTATGGATATAAGTGACAAAACGGGGTGAATCAACCGCCACCAGTTGTGCACGTCTGTCTGCACAAGACCAGGCCCATCTAGGATTATAAGCACCTTCTGCTTGGGGATTAGCAGCTAGGCGAGTGCCCCAGAAAAAATCCTTCGTGGAAATCATATGCTATTCCTTCTCTCAGACTGTCCAAAGTTTCTGAATTCATTCGAATTTAGTGATGCAGAAAAAACTGGTCAAAAGGAGTGATCCAGTTTAAGAGCTGAGAAGGATTGGTGCTATTGGAATCAATGCCAATACAGTCAAACAATCTTAATAAGGTTTGACTACTGACAGCACTATTTTCAATTTTTCCGCATTGTAAAATTTCATCAAACAATTCCAGATGTTGATGTGGCTAGCGAGAAGGTAATCGAGTAGATTTCTTTCCACGTTTTCTTTTTAAGCTTTTCAAAGCTAATCAGGAATTCTGGACCTGCTGCATAAGTAATTGTCCCTGAATAGAAGAAGCGATGATTGCGCATATCTTCTCTGCAATATGTGAGCATCCATTTGTTTAAAAATGTTTGTATTGTATTCACAAAATTTCCCTGCAAGAACAAAATTTTTTTGAACTAGACGAAAGCTTGCAGATTTGATTCTTTTCAAAACCTAGTATGACAACTCTGAGCTGAATGTTTTACGATCAACTCGATCTGTTCAGTGGGATCAATTTCAATTATTTCCACGTTTTCTTTATAATTGCAAGAACTATAAACTATCGCCACTTAGGGCAAATATGCGTTTTTTTCAAAGTGATGCCCCATACTTCATGGGTACAGTTGTGTCTTAAGCTTGAAAAATTTCTGAAACCAATTCTTTTGCAGAAACGATTAATTGTAGAAGGCGCTACATTACATACCTCTGCGACTGTTTCTAATGAAAATCCCTCAATCTTATGGAAATTTTCGAGCAATGTTTTCGCTATATGATAGTTAATTCTTTATCAAGAGAATTGTTTATGTGTAAAAGAGCAATGTTTCCACATTTCCCACCTCTTCAATTGATTTCAATCACTTCATTATTTTAACATTTTTGATAAAGAAACATTGAGAAATTCTCCAGAAGGCTCTTTAAAACGTCTGGGAACGGATTTTATTGATTTGTACTATATTCATCGTGTGGATCCTGATATTCCAATTGAAGAAGTGGCAGACTCTGGAAGAGCTGAAAATTGGGGTTTTGTTGGTTCCTGGCTAGGTGTAAAATTGTAGGAGATCGTTATGATCAAGAACAAAACAAACGGACGGGTAAATAGTGTCTGCGGGATATTTCCCTCATCTTAGGCTGCTGTTGAGTCCAACCAATTTATGAAAGGAGGAGTAAAAAAATAGGCTTTCTTTGATCTCTAATTGTCGGTGGTGTCTTAGATGCACTCGCTGGAGCTAGTTTGTGTAAAGATGTTCCCTAGGCATTATCTGTTTTTGTGCCCATTGCACAGAGTCGGTGTAAAAACGTGCAAGGTATACATACTCAAAAAACAGTCCGCTTGCTATAGTGAATGCTATAGTAACCGCTTTAATGGGTTGCTGCTGTAAGCTAAAAAATTATCTAAAAGGGGATACAAATATAATGAGTGGCTACAACACAGTATTAGCAAGAAATACAGAAAACGCACCAAAAAGTTCTCTATCTACACAATCGGTAGCTTTTTCCCATTACAATCATCTATCCGCTCAGTTACCGCTGGATCCAAAAACAGGCAAAATGGTAGCCGATGGCGTGAAAGAGCAGGCGGAACAATGCCTGAAAAATATGAAAGCAATCGTCGAAAGTGTTGCCCATGTTATGGATGATGTGGTCGCAGTCACTGTATTCCTTAAAGACAGCGCTGATATGGCGGCTGTAGATGAAGTTTACACAACCTTTTTCCAAAACGGTGTTCCTGCACGGACAACGCTCGCAGTTTCAGCGCTGCCTATGGATGCTTTGGTGCAAATGGAGGCACTTGTGTCAAACGGGGAAGGTACAATTCCAAATGCGCCGCAAGTAGGCGATCTCGTAAAGGTTACAAATAATACGTCGTATGCGCCAGTAAGTCCGTTATCTGCGCAATCGGTAGCTTTTTCTCATTACAATCATCTATCCGCTCAGTTACCACTGGATCCAGCAACAGGCAAAATGGTAGCCGGTGGCGTGAAAGAACAGGCTGGACAGTGCTTGAAGAATATAAAGGCAATTTTAGAAAGTATGGATGTTCCTTTTGACGACATTGTTAAAGTAAATATCTTCCTTAACGATCTCTCGGATATGGAAGTTGTAAATGAAGTTTATACAACCTTTTTCCCGGACTCAGCTATCGCCAGAGCCGTAGCCTATGTGCCCGCCCGAACAATTGTTGCGGCTTCAGGATTACCACTGGATGCTTTGGTACAAATCGAAGCGGTGGTATCACACGGAGATGGTACACCTCCGCAAGCAGTAGAAGACAGACACGGGCTCATCATAGAAGCCAGAAATACGGAAGATGCGCCTAAAGACGCACTGTCTACACAAACGGTAGCTTTCTCTCATTACAATCATCTATCCGCTCAATTACCGCTGGATCCAAAAACTGGCAAAATGGTAGCCGGTGGCGTGAAAGAGCAGGCTGAACAGTGCTTGAAAAACATCAAGGCGATTGTTGAGAGTATCGATCACGCAATGGACGATGTGGTCAAAGTAACTGTGCTTCTTAAAAATTATGCTGATATGGCTGCTGTAGATGAAGTTTATACAACCTTTTTCCCAAGCGGTATTCCTGCACGGACAACATTTGCAGTTTCAGCGCTGCCGATGGATGCTTTAGTCCAGATCGATGCAGTTGTATCAAACGCCGAAGGAACACCTCCAATAGCTTAAAAAAACAGCCGGATACTCCGCGATTTTTCGCGGAGATCCGGCTGTTTTTAATTCTTAGACTATGCAAGGACTGCAAAATAATTATCGGATAGCCTAAGTTAACGGAATCCAGTCGTTATAGACATTTGTATCTAACAAGATGCGCTATAATACTAGTATAGAATCTAGCTTTACTTCACGGCTTATATAGTAGATAAAATAAGTAATGAAAGGGCTGAAAAAATGAAGAATATCGTTTTATACAAAAGCAGATATGGGAATACTTTTCAGTATGCGACTTGGATTGCTGAAGCACTCCAATGGGAAATCAGAGAATTTTCGGAGTTTAAAAAAGAGGAGATCAACGAATATCAGAACATCATTTTTGGAACGGGTGTATACATGGGCAAGATGAATCAAATCAAAAAAGTGCTGAAATGGTTTGAAGACAAGCCCATTATTATTTTTGCCTGTGCCGGTAACAACAATGTACGAGAAGATATTGAGGTGATCAAGCGGAATAATTTTACGGAAGAACAGTTGGCATTCCACAATTTTTTTTATCTGCCTGGAGGTGTTGATTTTTCAAAAGTGAAAGGACTATTTAAAAGCATGTTAAATGTGTTCAGAAAAGTCCTGGAGATGAAAAAAAACAAAACGGAAGAGCAGAAAGCTATTCTTGAAGGGTTTTATCATCCGACTAATTATGTCGACAAAAAACACATTGAACCTATTCTTGCCTTTGTTCAAAAATCCGATATTCCATAAGAGGCATAACTAAAGCAAATCTTGAAAGCAGCAAAAGAATAGTGCGCAATAGCTGAATCATCATGATGACAAATGGAGGGAAAGAAAATGAAACTTAAAACAAAATCATGGATCAACGCAATTTTTTTGATTGTCACATTAATCGTAAATGGCATGGGTGCTTTTGGTATCATCAACGGTCTTTCACAAAAAGAAGTTTCTGATATGTATCAAACGCTCATCACACCCGCACCTTCAACTTTTAGTATTTGGAGCGTTATATACACTTTCTTAATCATTTCTATTGTTGTCATGATTTTCAAGAATCAAGATTCTTACTATGAGCGAGCAGTTGATGAGATCAGTTTTTTGTTCTGGCTATCCTGTGCTTTAAATATAGTGTGGATTGTTAGTTTTTCTTATAATTTAATCGGATTGTCAACAATTTTCATATTTGCATTCTTGATCGTCATGGTTTTAATCGTAGAGCGCATTGGGAAAATTCAGACAAGCGGACGTTTCTTGCTGCCGATTACTTTTGGATTGTATTCAGGGTGGCTTTTTATAGCAACAGTTGTAAATATAGCAGCTGGGCTTGTAAAAGCAGAATGGGGGAGATTTGGAATCTCTGAAGAAATCTGGAGTTCGGTCATTCTTCTTGTTGCAGTTGGCTTGACGCTACTGGTTCTGCTAAAAACAAAAAATGCACTATTTCCAATTCCGATTGCCTGGGCATATTTTGGAATCTATAATTTTTTATCAGCGCCAGAAGGTTTCCAAGGGGAATATACTTTGTTGCCAAATGTGGCTTTGATAGGAATCGTTCTTTTGATCGGCTTATCAGCGATTCAATTCTATAAAAACAAGTATATGGTTATGCCGAGTGCTTTGGATCAAAACAAATTAGCTTGATTAACGATTGTCAACTTGGCAATTGTTGTATGATTGATTTGAAAAAAATCAACAAAAAGGGGTAGAGTCTTTCGTTCATAAGCATAACTTACTTAATTCAACTTTCGCACTTGGAAAATCTATCTAATCCATTGATATATCAAGATTTTTAAAGCCTTTAACATCAAAAATATACGCAAAAAGACACCTCTCTTTGGTAAAATGTAGTTACCACTTCGAGAAGGGTTAATCTTTGCTAGTGCAGCTAAGTTTCTATAAAGTGGCGACTGTTTGGAAGGGAACGGGCTGGTTCTGCCATTGGTTTTCCTTTAATACCCAACCATCTTTACCTTATCCCATCCACAACAAAAGCAACCCTCTAGATGGTGCTTTTGTTGTGGATGAAAAGCTTGTATAATGAAATAGCTATCCAGATTCCAGCAGAAATTCCCAAATCTTTAAGAAAAGTCTATTATCCTGAATAATTCATACAATTTCAAACAGCTATTACTAGCATTGCTGCAACAGCATTTTTCACTTGTTTGACAAACACCCTTAGGGTGTACAAAAAGAACCCCAATCTGATATGGTTAAGTCACCACAACACAACCATAGAAAGGGGTTCTCTCAATGGCTACATTACATGAAAAAAAGTTACAATTCAACTCTAAATTGACGGTTTCAAATACGGGTGGAAATCTATCCACCGACTCTGGGCTGATTCTCGTCAAAGAATTTATGGATTCCCTTAATTTTTCCGACCTATCAAAACAGCATCTGGAAATAGAGGACAAACGACTCTATCATACCCATGATAATTTTTCTTTGATGGAACAGTTGATTTATCAAAACATCGCCGGCTATTCGACCGATTCCTCCGCAAACCTGTTGAAGCAAGACCCTATTTTTAAGGTGGTTTTGGATAAATCCAATCTTGCCTCTCAGGCTTCACTTTCCCGATTCTGGGATCGCATAAGCGAAGAAAATATTTCTCAGCTGCAAGAGCTTAATCAAGCCATGATCGATAAGGTACGGTTGGCAAGAAATACGACGGAAATGATTTTCGACTTGGATTCGACCCATTCAGATACGTATGGAAACCAAGAGAAAACTGATTACAATGCGCATTATCAAACCAATGGCTACCATCCGTTAGTCGCTTTCGATGGATTGACGGGAGATTTCTTAAAAGCAGAACTTCGTTCTGGCAACGTCTACACGTCTACTGGCATTGGCGCTTTTGTGGAGCCGCTTTTTGAACATTATAACCAAGTGGTTCCTGTCAGCAATATTCTCGTCCGTGGAGATAGCGGGTTCGCTACTCCGGAACTTTACGATCTCTGCGAAGTTTATGGCAGCTTCTTTGTGATCCGCTTAAAAGCAAATCGAAACCTTTCGAAACTGGCGGAGAGCTTTATTCAGATTGATGACAATCATCCTTGGGATAAAAAAGAAGTCGTTTATTCTTCAACATCCTACCAAGCAAAAAGCTGGTCCAAAGAACGCCGCGTTTGTATCAAATCGACACGCGAAGCAGACGAGCTCCTATTCCGACATGAATACATCATCACCAACTACTCAAATAACGTCTCTGCGGAAACAGTCTTTCGGACGTACAGCAAACGTGGCACAATGGAAAACTTCATCAAAGAGGCGAAGAATGGCTTCTATTTTGATAAGACCGATAGCCCTTCATTTTTAGAGAATCACGCACGCATGATGGTAAGCCTGTATTTTTAAAATAATTGGACTTATGTTGATTCTCCCTGTACGCTTATAGGATGAAAAGATCAGCAGAAGTGGGAACGGGAGATGGGGCAGCGTGCCTCTGGAATTTTTAAAGAGACGCACCTGGTTGATGAAATAGGATAATTATAGAAACTTTTAAAAATAAAGGGGAATTTGGTTCATGAAAACGCATAAAGAACAAAGTAGGATTCAAGTGATAGACTGGTTGCTCAGGATGATTAAAGGGATGATGATCGGATCGGGGGCTATCCTTCCGGGAGTCAGCGGTGGCGCACTTGCGGCTGTTTTTGGCTTATACGAACCACTGATTGTCTTTCTCTCGGATATCACGAATGATTTTGTCAAACGGGTTATGTACTTCTTGCCGGTTGGGGTAGGGGGAATCTTGGGCGTCTTCGTACTGGCCTATCCCTTGGACTACGGGCTGCAGTATTATCCCGTCCATGTATTGTGGGCTTTCATAGGAGCCATCATCGGAACGCTTCCTTCGCTTTACCGGGAAGCGGGCAAGCATGGACGCACGCGTGGGCATATCATACTAGCGTTAACGGTTGCCATTGTCATGTTTTTCATTCTGTACTGGTCCAATGAGAATCTCAATCTGCATGTGGGTCAAAATTTCTTCACCTGGTTGCTGGCGGGTGCCATTTTTGCTTCTGGTTTCATTGTCCCTGGCTTGAGCCCCTCAAACTTTTTAATTTATCTGAATTTGTACCAGCCTCTGACAGAAGGCATTCGCCTGCTTGATTTTTCGATCTTGATTCCCGTGGCCATCGGGGCTGTTCTCTGCATTTTTCTTTTTGCCAAAGCGGTACGGTACTTACTGAACATTGCGTATGCGACGGTCTTCCATTTTGTGTTCGGCGTGGTGATTGCCTCCACCACCATCATTGCTCCCTCATTGGAACTATACAGCGGCTTCACCTTCCTTAATTATGCTGTCGTTCTCTTGCTCTTCTTTGCCGGCTTAGCACTTGGCTTGTGGATGGGGAAATTGGAAGACACTTATAAGTAATCCTTTGAGAGATTACCGGCTCTTCATATGAAAGCTATCTTGCTGAATAAATCCGAACGGAACTGGGACAAAAGTCTTCATATCTGAAATCGAAAAAAACTAAGACGCAAATCCTGTAGGGCAGGGTTTGCGTCTTAGTTTTTTTAGCTTATTGTGTTCATGCCTTAGAAGCATCAGCATAGCATCTGCTGATTGGAGTGGCTGTTTTCCCCAGTATCACAGACTGATACCTTTCCAGAAGATATCCCAGACTATTGCTTGTAATTTTTCATACCTTTGGCTATCTTCATAGACTAATTGAACGTCCAGGCCATCCAACAATGTGACAAAAGCTAGCGCACACTCTTTCGCTCCGATACGAAATGGTTGTTTTGCAAAGCAAGATCCTAACGTTGCAGTCAATACCTCTATATATTGATAGATTTTTTGCATAACATCTTCATGCATCTCATCCGGTACAAGAAAAGAAATGGTCAGCATCAGTTTTGTGTTTGGATTCGTCAGAAAGCGTTCCTTATGTTCCGTTAAGAACTGATAAAGCTGCTGCTCAATCGATTCCTCTCCATGTTGCTGGAAATACTGCTGAATAAATTGTAGCTCGTCGTCTACCGCTTCTGTATAGACTTCTTGAAATAGCACGCGTTTATTGGGGAAATGGTAGGCAAGTGATTGTTTGCGGATGCCTACTTCTTCTGCAATTTGGGAGAGTTTTGTCCCTTCATAACCAAAATCATTAAAATGAGAAGTAGCAATTGTTTTGATTTTTTCTCTACTCAAAATTAAAAGCTCCTTTCTTTAACATAAGCCAGCAGTTTTTTGGCGTAAAAAACACAGAGCAACAGGAATAGTGCGTAGGCACCAATGGAAACATAAAAGACTGCCGCATAGGTATCAAACACTTGCGCCAGTACACCAAGCGCCATCGCGCCAACGCCAATGCCGATATCGAAAAAATTAAAAAAAGAGGCAACGGCATTCTCATGTTCATGTTCGTCTACCAGGCTGATGCACCAAGATTGAAGGGCAGGGAAAATCGCACCAAAACCAAGCCCGTAAAGGAATGCTGCAATCAAAAACTGCCTATCATTTTGTACAAACACAAGTAGAACAAGCCCAGCCAAAGTAACCAAACCAAACGGAATTAACACATAAATGGGTCCTGAATGGTCATAGATTCTGCCGGAGAAAATACGGACAACAAGTCCTGCTAACGCTACTACGGTAAAGAACATAGCTGTTTGAGCGAGACCTTTTTCAACGGCAAATAATGCGATAAAGGACATGATTCCACCTGCAGAAATTCCGATTAAGGCACTAAGCATCGACTGGAACAGCACCCGTTTTTCAATTAATTTGAACTGAATAGACGGCGTTGCCTTCTGCTCTGAGCCTCTTGAATCATTTGGTTTACGCGATATAAACAAAGTAACGAGCAACGCCAACAGCATAAATGCCATTCCGCTCAAGAAAAGTCCCTTGAAATCCCATATTTCCAGAATCATGACCCCAATTAGCGGCCCAATGGAAACCATGGTCGTTTCTCCCACACCAAAATATCCGATCCCTTCTCCCAGTCGTTCTCCGGGAGTGTTTTCAGCGGCAATTGTTGTGAAATAGGTCGTCGTAATGCCAAAACCGAATCCATGGAGAATACGAACCAATACTAATGCCCAGACTTCTGTCGCTAAATAGTAGCTGCCCGTTGCAAGTGCCCCAATCGTTACACCTATCACCAATAAATATTTCTTGTCCATTTTCATAGCCATGACGCCTGTAAAGGGCCGGATCAAAATGGCCGAAATTACAAAAATCCCTGTCACAAGGCCAATCTGTGTTGCCTCGCCTCCGATACTGGACACATAGAGTGGCAACGTGGGCGCCATCATTTCAAATCCTAAAAATACTAATGCATTTGCTAACAAAGCAGAAATAAAGGAACGGCTCCATAATTTTTGTTTTGGTTGTCGATCCGTAATCGTAGTCAATCATATCCCCCACTTTCAAAATGATAAAAAATTTCCCTAACAAGTCTGACAGTCGTCAGTTTGTAAAGCGTTGGAAATAATTATGACAGTTGCTTTTGATTTCCCAATAATTTTTTTCGATTACATCCAAAAAAGCGTAACCGGCAGGAATTCCCGCCGGTTACGCTTTTTGGATGATAAATGAATTACTCCCCTTTATGAATGACAGCGTGGATCTCGATGCCGCTGTTGTCTTTGAAGATAAGTGTGTTGTCCGTTTCTTCAAACGAAACTTCTGCCTGAACCAGTCTGCCTTGTAGTGCTTCGTAGGCAGCACCATCGGCGACCACCCAAGTGAAGTACGCCAAACCTGGTTGGTTCTCTTCAGCAGCCGGCAGATGTTTCCCAGCCCACATGTTCGATCCGATGTGGTGATGGTAGTTTCCGGCGGCGAAGAATTTTGCTTGTCCGAAAAAGTCCGACTTCAATGAGATGCCGAGCACGTTTTCGTAAAATTGTTGGGTTTCGACCAGATCGTGAACGGTCAAATGGACGTGTCCCATGATGGAACCGGCAGGGATGTCGTCATAAATTTTGACCATCGCACCGATTACGCCATCCGCATCCATCGCTTCCGTCACGCCTTCGATTTTGCCATCCGGACGGACATCCCAAGCGGACAGCTCTTTGTCGCGGTAGATTTCGATGCCGTTGCCTTCCGGATCGTTGAAGTAAATGGCTTCGCTGTAGCCGTGGTCACTTGCGCCGTCAATGCCGTATTTCTTCGTCAGCAAATGATACAGGATGGATCCCAAGTCCGCACGGGTCGGCAAAAGGATCGCCAAGTGGAAAAGGCCGGTCGTTCTTTTGCGGGCAGCCGGAGAGTGGAGCTGGATCAGTTCAACCAGAGGCGTGTTGTCCGCAGCAACCCCCAACACAACCGAATTTTCCTGTTCTTCCATTAAATCTAAGCCCAGCGCTTCCTGGTAGAATTGCGTCATTTTCTTCAGATCATTGACTTTCAAGGCAACCTTGCCCAAATCCCAAAATGCTGTCATGTTCATTTTCCCCTTTATTGTCTATTGTCGTTTTTTATTTGAATTTCATTCTTTCCGGAATAGTATCACAAATTTAATTAATACGAATTCGAACTATTCGATAGATTCACTATAATGCTTAGCTTACTTTTTGTCAACTATTATTATTTCATCATTTTATCTGAGCTGAATTCCTCCAAAACCAAGCAAAATCCAAGCTTAAATTACACAGGAAAGCCACAGAGTGATGCCTTTCTATTTTACTGTTTTTCCCTTATAATAGATGGACGAAGCAAAAGTGAAAGAGGGAAAAGGATGAGCTATCAAGCACTATATCGGGTTTGGCGCCCGCAGCGGTTCGGAGACATCGCAGGTCAGGAAGCGGTCACGCAGACGCTGAAGAATGCCTTAATACAGGGGAAAACGAGCCATGCTTACCTTTTTACCGGACCGCGCGGAACGGGTAAGACGAGTGCAGCCAAGATTTTTGCGAAAGCCATCAACTGTCATCATCGCGTCGACGGGGAACCGTGCAACGAATGTGAAACGTGCAAGGCAATCACTGAAGGGCGCTTGAACGACGTCATCGAAATCGATGCCGCCAGCAACAACGGCGTGGAGGAAATCCGGGATATCCGCGACAAAGCGCGTTATGCACCGACCCAAGCCGATTACAAAGTCTACATTATCGATGAAGTGCACATGCTCTCGACCGGGGCCTTCAATGCGCTCCTGAAGACGCTGGAGGAGCCGCCGGAAAATGTCATCTTCATTTTGGCAACGACGGAACCGCACAAGATTCCGTTGACGATCATTTCCAGGACGCAACGGTTCGACTTCAAGCGGATTTCCTATCAGGACATCATCAACCGGATGGCCTATATCCTGCAAGAAGAGAAGATCGGCTACGATGAGCAGGCGCTGCATGTCATCGCGCGCTCCGCGAACGGCGGGATGCGGGATGCGCTCAGCTTGCTCGATCAGATCATTTCCTACGGATCGGAATCGGTCACTTTCGACAATGCAGTGAAGGTGTCAGGCAGTCTGACGGAAGAAATGATGATTTCCTTCTCGAGCGCGTTGCTGCATGAAGAGACGGAAGCGGCGCTGCAGCTGCTGCAGGAAATCCTGAGTTCAGGCAAAGAAGCCGGCCGTTTCCTTGAGGAGATGATTCTGTTTGCGCGGGATGTGCTGGTCTATCAGCAAACAAAAGGCAAGGCCTTTGCCGACAATACGCAACAATACAGTGAAGCTTTCCAAACTTTCTCGCAGGAGGCGCCGGCAACGTTCCTCTACGAGATGATCGAGGCCTTCAACGAGACCCAAAGGGAGATGCGCTTCTCGACGCAACCGGACATCTATCTGGAAGTGTTGGCGGTGAAGCTGTCCCAATCCAAGGCGCATGCAACTGCGGCAGCCCCGAGCGCACAAGCGGCGCCTAGCGGCGAGGTCCAGAGGCTGGCGCACGAATTGGAGCTCGTCAAAAAGGAACTTGCGAAGCTGCAGGAACTGATCGCTTCCGGGAACCTTACCGTTTCGCAGGAGGGGGCCAAAACGGCACCTGCCAAGAAAGAAACGGCCCGTCAGTCGAATACATCGGCCGGATTCAAACCGAACATGGGCCGGACTTACCAGATCTTGGGCGAGGCGACGAAGCAGGATCTTGCCAGAGTCCGCGATTTCTGGACGGACATCCTGGATGTGCTCTCGGTCACCCAGCGTGCCGTGCTGAAGCAGGCCAATCCGGTGGCGGCGAGTCCGACCAGTTTTATCCTGTCGTTCCAGTATGATATCCTTTGCCAAAAAGCGACGGAAGATGCGGAACTGCAGGCGGCCGTGGATGCGGCAACGCAGCGGATGCTGCAGCGTCCCGGTGAGTTGGTGTGCTTGACGGAAGAGCAGTGGACATCGGTGCGACGCAACTACATCCAGAACCGGAACGGCAGCCCGGCTGCTGAGTCCGAAAGCGAGCCTAAGCGAGCCGCCGCGCCAAAACAGGCGGCGGTACAATCGTCTGCCCCTAAACAGCAGGCTCCAGCAAAAGTCGATGAGGCCAAGCCGGTCGATCTGGATCTGCCGCCTGAACCACCGATGCCGGAAATGGAAGACGGTTACCGCGGTGATTATCATCCGGGTAATTTTACCGATGATTTTTCGGTCGAGACCGATCCGATCGTGATCGAGGAACAAAAAGAACAGGAAGTCATCGATCAGGCGCTGAGCCTTTTCGGGGATGAAGTCGTGACCGTCGTCAATGACTGACGGAAGCAAACAAGCAATGAAAAAGTAAATACAATAACATACACAAACAGAGAGGGAGTCATACAATGCGAGGCGGAATGGGAAATATGCAAGGCATGATGAAACAAATGCAAAAAATGCAGAAAGAAATGGAGCAGACACAAGCAGAACTCAATATAACGGAGTTTGTCGGTGCGGCTTCAAATGATTTGGTCAAAATCACGATGACCGGCAACAAGAAGGTGACAGATGTTGTCATCGCACCTGAAGCGGTCGATCCGGAAGATGTGGAAATGCTGCAGGATCTGATCCTGATGGCAACAAACGATGTACTCAGCAAAATCGATGAGGCAACGAAAGCTAAGTTGGGCAAGTTTGCCAGTGCGATTCCGGGCTTCTAAGCCAGTCTACAGGCAATAAGCGAAATGAATGAGGGGAGCGAGGGTGAGACAAGTCAGGCAGTGTTGACTTTAGTCCCAGCCTCCTTTCTTTTGATAGAAGAAAAGGGGATTTTTCGAGATGCAATACCCAGAACCGATAGCGAAATTAATCGAGAGTTTCATGAAATTGCCGGGCATCGGGCAAAAAACGGCAGCCCGGTTGGCCTTTTTCTGTTTGGACATGGACGAGGAGGCTGTACTGGCGTTCGCGGATGCGCTGATCCGCTCAAAAAGGGATTTACACCAGTGCGCCATCTGCGGTAATATTACCGAATCAGATCCATGCAACATCTGTTCGGACAACACGCGGGACAAGTCCATTATTCTGGTGGTCGAAAATCCCCGCGACATCATGTCGATGGAGAAAATCCGCGAATACCACGGTTTGTACCATGTGTTGAACGGGGTCCTTTCGCCGATGGAAGGGACCGGTCCGGAAGATCTGAACATCGCCAGTCTGATCAAACGGCTGCAGGATGAGACCGTCAAAGAAATCATCATCGCGACGAATGCGACAGCCGAAGGGGAAGCGACGGCCATGTACCTTTCGCGCCTGATCAAGCCGGCGGGCATCAAAGTGACGCGTCTGGCTTACGGCCTGGCGGTCGGCAGCGACATCGAATACGCGGATGAGATGACCCTCTTCCGTGCCATCGATGGACGCCGAGAACTGTAACAAGGGTAGGAACAACGGGGGGAACGGAAAACAAAATGGTATTCCATTTGAACAGCGCAAGCAAGAAGCAGGGACACTTAAAGCAGCAATACGACGAAAAACTGATCGACTTGATCAGTGAAGTCCATCAACATTACACAACATTGGCCCAACTGCAGCAGAATGCTTATGATTTGCCTGAAGACTTGCGTATCTTCGAGAAGATAGCGGAAGCGAAATATCTGTTCCTGCTGCGTGAAGCCAAAGAAAGACAGATTCAAGCGGACATTTCCGCACCAAAAAAAGCCAAGCAATTCCGTTGGCGCAAGCGTACGAACCGTGCAGAAGACATTTTCCATTCGGAATGACACAAACGGGGCTGTCTCGATGAGACAGCCCCGTTTGTGGTTGGAGGGTATTGTTGACTGGTCTGAGGCTCGAATTCACGGCGGAATTCCCCGCCAAAAATAGATTTGGCGGGGAATCTCGCGTTGCCCGCGGATGTTTTTCCCCGCTAAGGTGGTTTCGGCGGGTTTTCTGACTGCGATTTGAACTGTTTTTCCCCGCCAAACTGGTTTTGACGGGTTATTTTAGTCTGAATTCAGTTCCAGACAGCCCCTTTTTGTCGTGCTTTAAAAATTCAGGAACGGCATAAACCGTGCCAAGGGTAATTGTCAGCGCAAGTTAACTTTATATTCGCCAATGCACTCACAATCAAGAAAATTCTGCCTAAAGACTTAAAGTCAATGGTATATTACGGAAATTTGAACATTCAAAAAAATATGCAGAAATAATGAAAGCGTTATATTGTTTTGGGAGCGCTTTTAATATATTATGTTGTATATCGGGTCCGAGTTTTACAATATGATACTTCATATCGATAAAAGGCAATTATATTTTGTTTCGTAAAACTTGGATACTTTTGGTTTGTGGGAAGGTTGTGGGTGGAAGGCCGATGTGACCGGTATACTTATCATGTCGCATTATGTAAACGCTGTTATTTGGAGGGTTTGCAGTTACAAGAAATATAAAATTGGAGGAATTCATTTGGAAACGACAGTAAATGAAGTTAAAACAGCAAAAGAGTCCCGTTACAGACGCGCAAAAACATGGCAGATCGGTGCTTTTGCATTGAACAACTCTGCAACAAATGTATTCTATTATTTAATGCTGTTCGTATCCTATTATGCTACCGGCGTTGTCGGCTTGGGGACCGTCATCGTATCCACCCTGATTACAATGAGCCGCATGTGGGATGGGATTACGGACCCGATTATCGGGCTATGGATCGATAAGACAGACGGGAAAATGGGCAAATTCAGACCGTTCATGATTTTGGGCTTTACCGTCATGACAATCATCACCTTATTGATGTTCTTCACGACGCACCTGGTTCCTCAAAACCTGCGTCTGATCTACTTCATTATCCTTTATCTTGTATTTATCGTCGGCTATACGTTCCAGACGGCATGTACCAAAGCCGGACAAACGGTTTTGACGAATGACCCTCAGCAACGTCCGTTGTTCTCGACATTCGACATGTCCTACACTTCGCTTATATTTGCTGGTGCTGCAGTGTATGTATCGAATTACATGGTACCGAAACATGGCGGCTTCACGGAATCTTTCTTCCATGAATTTGTCATCACCGTGATCATCATTGCCGGAGTGATGACGGCACTTGCCGTAATCGGGCTATGGGAAAAAGACAGAACCGAAAACTTTGGTACAGGTGGCGTACAAAAACAAATCAAGTTAAAAGATATGTTCAATATCATCAAAGGCAACCGTCCTTTGCAGATGCTTATCGTAGCAGCTTCAACCGACAAGTTGGCACAAACCGTTTCCGGCAACTCCATCGTAATGGTCATGCTGTTCGGTATCATCATCGGTGATTATGGTGTCTTTGGTTCCATTTCAGCCATCACGATGATTCCCGTTTTGATCCTGATCCAAATCGGAACGCGCTACGCCCGTAAATTCGGCTCCAAAAAAGCTCTCGTTGTTTCCACTTGGTTGTGTATCGGCCTTTATTCAGGAATGTTCCTGTTGCTTTGGTTGGGTGATCCTTCGCAGATCCGCATGACTGATATGAACGCTATGTCATTGGCATTCGTCACTTTGTACATTTTGGGGACAGGGGTAAGAAATATATCCGGCGGTATCGTTATCCCGATGATTCCGGATGTCTCAGACTATGAAGTTTACAAAAATGACCGTTATGCACCAGGTGTTATGGGGACAATCTTCTCATTCGTTGATAAAATGATCTCTTCTCTTGGGCAAACAATCATCGGTTTGTTGTTGGCATCCATCGGCTTCAAAGAAGTATTCCCTTCTGTGGATACTCCGGCAACTTCACAAATCTTCTGGATAACGATGCTCCTGTTCGTCGGCCTGATGATCTTGGGTTGGATTGCTTCCTTGATCGCTATGAAATTCTACGAATTGGATGACAAACGCATGGCGGAAATCCAAACGGAATTGAATGATCGCAGAGACGCACAAAAAGCAGCAACTGAACAGTAATTGAATTGAACAAATGTAACGCAAAAGAATGCGGCCGAAGACAAACTGTCCCGGTCGCATTCTTTTCTTTTGCATTTTAGTTAGGTGCCTAACTACCTGACGGAGGAAATCATCATGGAAGAACAAAATAAAGATGTCATCGGCAGCGCGATGAAGTGGATGTTCAGCTATCTCATCCCTTATTGGAAACAACTCATCGTTTCCGTGTTGGCGATCATCACCTCGTCGGCCTTTCGTTCGGTGTATTGATCATTGCGCACCGTATTTCGACGATCCTGTCGGCTGATGAAAGTATGGTGCATGGCATAAAAGCAGTTCTATAAATAATGGACCATTGTAGGCAGACACTGAAAAACAGTGTCTGTCTACAGGGTCCATTTTAGTATGAGAGCATTATTTGGGCGACTGGAAGTAGACCATCAGATGAGTGCGTTCTGTTGCCATTGGTTATATTTTATCAATAAAAATTCAGCTACGAAAAAGAGAATGGAGGTTGATTCAAAAAGATTGTTAGGATCAGCGGTCAAGGGTACTTTCGAATTGTAAATGTAAATATTCTCTGTACTCAATTTAGTAATGGATGAGTTTTTTAACTTTGTAATCGCAATTGTTTTTACATTTCTGTTTTTCAGTTTTTTAGCTATTTTTTCGATCGAGTCTGAGTCCCCACTCAAAGTGATTAAGATGACGACATCATCTTCGGTTATTATATTGTAGAATTCTTCGTTAATATAGATGGCATCAAAATTATAAACGAGGACACCACTATGCAAAAAAAGCATTTTGATATAATTGCAAACAAGTTTTTGGATGTCCCCTGAACCGTAAATGAATATGCGACCTGCAGTTGAGATGAGTTCACATATAGCAGAAAAATCTTTCTGCTTTAAATTGTTTATTGTAAACGTATGATTTTCCAAAATGATATCTTCAGATTGGGAAAAAATTGAGGAGACGGAATCGGTTTCCTGTTTAAGTGCGTACTTGAATTCGGAAAAGCCGGAAAATCCCAGTTTTTGACTAAATCTCATGATGGTGGTTCTCGAAACGCTGCAGGCATTTGCTACATCATTGATGGTCATGGTACGTACTGCATTTTTATTTTTCAAAACATAAGCCCAGATCGAGTGATCTGTTTCGGACAATTCATCAAACACTTCATTGATTTTTTCTTCTAGCAAGGGAGTCCCTCCTTCTATTATAGAACCAAGTATATCGGTAGAGTAAGCGTTTTACAAGCTGAATTCTGTGAATAGTCACACTGTTTTGTGATAAAAATTTATATACTGTGAAGTCCTCCTAATTCAATGGAACCCCTTACCATATCTAAGGCGAACTGTTAAACTACTTGTAAATAAAGCGCTTTATTTAAAAATAAAAAGATGGTGGTGAACTTCATTTTATGATGAAGAAAGTTCAGCGATTTGGGGGAGCTATGCTAGCTCCGGTTATGCTTTTCTCTTTTTCGGGTGTCATTGTTGGTTTGGCGATTTTGTTCCAGAATGAACAAATCATGGGCCAAATCGCCCACGAAGGAACCTTTTGGTGGAAATTTTGGCATCTTATTGCAGCGGGCGGATGGACAGTCTTTTTCCAATTACCACTTTTATTTGTAGTCGGCTTGCCTATCGGACTTGCGAAAAAGCATTCTGGAAGAGCCGCAATGGAAGCTTTGGTTGCCTATTTGACATTTAACTATTTTATCAACGCTTTACTGACGTATTGGCCAACAACATTCATGGCGGACATTATGCAGGATGTGGGCGGATCAAGCGGTCTGGCTATGATTGCCGGTATCAAAACGCTGGATACAGGGATGGTGGGTGCCCTGTTAGTATCCGGAATCACTGTGTACTTACATAATAAATATTTTGAACAGTCTTTGCCGGAAGTCCTGTCCATATTCAGCGGTTCTGTTTTTGTAACGATGCTTGCCTTTTTTGCCATGATTCCGGTAGCTGTCCTGATGGCTTTTGTTTGGCCTGTCATACAGGAGGGTGTGAGATCCCTACAAGGATTTTTCATTAATTCAGGCAATCTCGGTGTTTGGGTATATTCATTCCTAGAAAAAATATTGATACCAACAGGGATGCATCATTTTATCTATTCCCCATTTGCCTATGATAACGCAGTAGTTCAGGGCGGAATGGCTGCGTACTGGGCATCGCACATTGGAGAGTTTCAAACATCCGCTCAAAACCTAAAAGAAATGTATCCAATGGGCGGATTTGCACTATCCGGGATGTCGAAAATATTCGGATCAATCGGATTAAGCGCAGCTATCATTAAGGCGGCTAAGCCTGAAAAAAGGAAGACAGTAATCGCGCTTATGGTTCCGGCGGCACTAACGGCTATATTGACCGGTATCACCGAACCGATTGAGTTTACGTTCCTGTTCTTGGCGCCTTCGTTATTTTTGATCCATGCTTTATTATCGGCGACTTTAGCGACTTCCGCATATGCTATAGGTGTTGTAGGGGATTTTGGTGGCGGAATCATCAACTTCACAACGCTTAATTGGCTGCCTCTGTGGAAATTTCACGGGAATACCTATGTCGCTCAGATTTTAATCGGCTTGCTCTTTTCACTCCTTTGGTATTTAACATTCACATTTATGATCAAAAAATTCGATCTGAAGACACCAGGACGAGAAGAGACAGAAGAGGTCGGTCAACTATATACGAAAAAAGATTATTTACAGAAGAAGGAAGAAAAAGGCAGCAGACATTCGCACCAGGCAGCCTCTTATTTAGAATTGTTGGGCGGAAAAGATAACGTGGTGGATGTAACAAATTGCGCTACCCGTTTAAGACTGACCGTCAAAGATCCTAAAAAAGTAGCACCAGTACAACAATTCCAACAAACCGGTGCACATGGTCTAGTGAATGATGGAAAAGGCGCAATTCAAGTGATTGTCGGACTGACAGTTCCGATGGTTCGAGAGTCATTTGAAAATTTATTATACAATGAGGAGTAATGGGATATGTCAAAAAAAGAAAGTTCAATTTTGATCGCAGGTGGGGGGAGCACCTACACTCCCGCTCTAGTAGTAATGTTGTTGGAAAGCTTGGATAGATTACCCCTAAGGAAACTGAAGCTTTACGATAATGATGAAGAAAGACAAAAAACCGTAGCAGAAGCATGCAAAATTATCATAAATGAAAGAGCTCCAGGAGTTGAGTTTTCCTATACGACAGATCCAGAAGAAGCTTTCACTGACATCGATATCGTAATGGCACAACTGAGAGTGGGGAAATATGCCTTACGGGAATTGGATGAAAAAATACCGTTTAAGCACGGCGTTGTTGGACAAGAGACCTGTGGACCTGGTGGAATCGCGTATGGCTTAAGATCCCTTGGCCCGATAATTGAACTTGTTGATTATATGGAAAAATATTCTCCAAATGCTTGGATGTTAAATTACTCAAATCCTGCTGCAATCGTAGCTGAAGGTACAAGACGCTTCAGACCAAATTCACGGATCATCAATATTTGTGATATGCCGGTATGTTTGGAAGACATCATGGCCAGAGTGATCGGTTTGAAGGATCGAAAAGACTTCGAAACTTCCTACTTTGGTCTAAACCACTTCGGATGGTGGACCAAAATTGTGGATCATGAAGGTATGGATCTAATGCCAACAATTAGTGAACACGTAAAAAGGCAAGGATACACCGAAAACACTCAAAAAGGTCAACATAAGGAAGAAAGCTGGTTAGAAACCATGCGGGCCGCGAAAGAACTGCATGAAATCGAACCGGAATTCCTCCCGAACACTTATTTAAAATACTATTTGATGGCAGATTCAACTGTTGAACATGCAAATAAGGAGTATACACGGGCCAATGAAATTATCGATGGCCGTGAAAAGGACGTATTCAGTGAATGCAGACGCATAACTGAAAACGGTACTGCCAAGGATACTTCCTTCAAATCAAATGAACATGCATCGTTCATTACAGATTTAGCGTGTGCCTTAACATTTAACACAAAAGAACGCATGATCCTGATCACCGAAAATCGGGGAGCGATTGCAAACTTTGCCTACGATGCTATGGTCGAACTGCCTTGTATCGTGGGTAAGGACGGATACGAACCAATCTCAATGGGGGAAATCCCAACATTTGAAAAAGGGCTGATGGAACAGCAGATTGCTTCAGAAAAACTCGCAGTGGATGCATGGGAACAAGGTTCTTACTTGAAGCTTTGGCAAGCGCTGGCAATGAATAAAACGGTCCCAAGCATAGATGTCGCAAAAGACATATTGGATGACTTGATCGTAGCGAATAAAGTGTTTTGGCCGGAATTGAAATAGGCTGATCAGTTTTAATAGGAGCATCATTTTTTGGTCCTGCTCATCCGGCGCGTATACAAAATAAGAGGGCCTGAGCAGCTATGCTCAGGCCCATTTTGAGAAGTGGAGTGCAATGAAATTAATTAATTGTTTCAGGGGCATCTACCTGTCCCAATATATACTGATGGCAGGATTGATGACCCAGCTTGTGCCATATTTGACCCATCTTGGATATGATTCCATCCAAAGGGGCTGGCTATTAGCTTCATACAGTTTTACAACAATCTTTTTTCAAGTTTATGTCGGCTATTTATGCGATAAAAAGAGGCGCATCAAAATGTTTTATGCAGCGGTCATCATTTGTCTAGCACTATTTGCGTCCCTATTTTTCTTTATCACAAAACGTATTTTCTTGTTGCACCTCATTTTGCTGGCCTTAGCAGGCGGCTTATGCAATACATCGGCAGCGGTTGTCGATAACTGGGTCATCAGCAACAAAAATGCACGAAGCCATTTCTCTGGAATTAAAGCGGTCGGTTCTCTTGGTTGGGGAATAAGCAGCCTGCTCTTGCCTCTGATCGTGTCGGGAACACACTATGCGCTGCTGGCATACATCATCAGCGGAATTGCCTTGCTGCTGCTTTTTCTGTCAGCAAGGATTAAAGAAAACGATGCGCTGAATGGAATCCATTCGGCAGAAATCAGCAAAGAAGATGTCATAAAGCTTGTCCGGAACAAGCAGTTCGTTGCTTTTACCTTCGTTTTTTTTCTGGTCTACCTAACGATAGTGGCCAACAACACATTGATTATTGATAAAATACTTTCGCTTCCGACAGGTTACCGTTTTGTGGGAATGAAATGGGCGATTCAGTCGTTTTGTGAAGTGCCGGCCTATTTTTTGTTAAATCGCTTCAGTGAGAAAATTAAAAATGAAATGCTCATCTATTTGGCCTGCTTTGCCTTAATTGTCCAGTTTGGGATCTATTATTTCGCTGCTACTGTTGAGATAATCGTGATGGCCAGTTTTCTGCAAATTTTTACTGTACCCTTGTTTAGTCTGGGCAGTCGAATGATGATCCATAAAGTTACACCGGAAAAGTTGTTGTCTACGGGGCAATTGTTGTCAATAAGCTTTTACATTGGTGTGGCTTCCTTTATTTCGCCACTGACATCAGGATTTATCAGTAATCTCATGCAAATAAATGCAGCGATTGTAATTTTTATCATTTTCCCTGTATGCGCAGCACTTGTATTGAAGACTGCATCTGTGAAACATTCGAGGAAAAAGCAGGGACTTGGGATCCCTGCGAATGAACTTGTTGACAGATGAATGTTTTTGACATCGATTAATAGTAGAACAGGAAATTTAGGAATCACGTGTTACAGGCTTTTAAAAACTCATCAGAAGGCAACGTGTAAAAGAGTGGTTGGATCTGCACATGCAGATTGTCAGCTACTCTTTTTTATTTTGTGTTTTTATTTGAGTAGGTGTTTTGTATGCAAAACGTCGGTTCGGGATAACAGGATTTTATTTGGTCTGTTTTCGTAAAAAGCCGACAACGGCAATTAATTGTTGCAAAATTGACAAAGCTATATCGGATTCATCTGTATAAAAAAACTTTCATTTAGCGTATAATGGAAGTATTAGAATCGTAGGAGTGTGCAAAGTGAGAGGGATTTTCATCACAATCGAAGGGCCGGATGGCTCAGGCAAGACAACTGCGTTGCAGCAAGTAGTGCCACGTCTGCAACAAGAGATGAACCGTAAAGTGGTAGCGACGAGAGAACCGGGCGGAAGCCCGATTGCGGAAAAGATCCGCTCGTTGATACTGGATCCTTCGCATACGGACATGGATTCTAGGACAGAGGCTTTATTGTATGCGGCAAGCCGCCGCCAACATCTGATCGAAAAGGTGTTGCCCGTTTTGAAAAGTGGAGACGTCATTTTTTGTGATCGTTTTGTAGATAGTTCAATCGCTTATCAAGGCTACGCAAGAGGCATCGGTGAAGAGGGTATCCGTGAAATAAACGAATTCGCAACAGAAGGCATCGAGCCGGATGTGACGTTGTATATCGATGTCCCGGCGGAAGTAGGCATTCAAAGGATCCATGCAAATCTGGACGAACGGGAATATAATCGTTTGGACCAGGAAAAGCTCGCTTTCCACGAAAAAGTCCGAGCAGGCTATCAGCAATTGGCGAAGGCCAATCCGGAACGGATAGTGGTCGTCGATGGGACGATGAGCCGTGAAGCTGTAGCGGAAGCGTGCTATCACATCATCAAAAATAGATATCCAACTTATTTTTAGAGCAAGGTTATTTTTCAATCATCACTGATCGACCTTTTTAATATACAGAAAAGAGGGATTCGTTATGAAATTAATTATGGCTATAATTCAAGATAAAGACAGTGCAATCCTGTCCGATGAGTTGGTGGAAGCGAACGTCCGCGCTACGAAATTGCCTTCTACAGGCGGTTTTCTGCGCGCCGGTAATACCACCTTCATGATCGGTGTGGAAGACGAACGGGTTGATGAAGTATTGCGCATCATCAAAGTCAACTGTGAAGCGCGCGAGCAGTTCGTGGCGACCCCAGTCAGTATGGATGTGCCGTTGGACAACGCGATCGCCTATCCGATGGAAGTGCATGTAGGCGGAGCGACCGTGTTTGTTTTACCGGTAGATAGTTTTCATAGATTCTGATGACGAAGGAAAGGATGGATGGTGTGACACAGCTTTTGATGAGGCAACAGCCGGAACTGCTCGAAAGGTTCCAACGAACGATTCAGGAAAAACGGCTGGTCCACGCCTACTTGTTTGAAGGGGCAAGGGGAACCGGCAAAGAAGAATTGGCGCGTTGGATAGCCCAGACGCTCTTTTGCGAGGAGTTGCAGGATGGTAAGCCTTGTGGGCACTGCAATCATTGCCTGCGGATTGCGGCAGGCGAATTTCCCGATGTGGCGGAAATCAGTCCGGATGGCAACACCATCAAAGTCAACCAAGTCCGTGAACTGAAGGCGGAACTTTCCAAAAGCGGGATGGAAGGCAGCCGCAAGGTCTATCTGATTTATGACGCCGAAAAAATGACGGTCAGCGCTTCGAACAGTCTGCTTACATTCTTGGAGGAGCCGCAGAACGATACGTACCTGATTCTGATGACAACGGCAAAGGAGAACATCCTGCCGACCATCCGCTCGCGGTGCCAAATCGTCCATTTCCAGGTCGTCAATAAGCAAGCGTTAGGGGAAACCTTGGAGGCACAGGGGATACAGCATGAAAATGCGGCATTGTTGGCGGCCATCACCAATAACCAAGAGGAAGCCCTGTTGTTGAACCAAGAGGAAAGCTTCCACGAATCCAAGAAGCGGACATGGGCTTGGTTCCAGTTGATGACCGATAAAAATCCCCAAGCATTTGTGTTTGTGCAGACCGACTTGATGGACGGGCTGAAAGACAAAAATGATGGGCACTTCTTTTTGGACTTGCTATTAATCTATTACCGTGATTTACTGTATACCAAGTACAGCAATAAGCAAGCTATCGTCAACAAAAATCACGGAAAAGAGTACGAGCGCATTGCCGAAAAACTGCATCCTCAGGAAATCACCCGGCATATGGAAAATATCCTCAATGGAAAGAAACATCTGGAAGCAAATGTTCAGCTCCAAGGGGTACTGGAAGAAATCGCGCTCGGGAATAGCCTATAGATAAAGCTTCTGGAGGAGAAAGAAAATGAGAAACGTAATTGGTGTTCGTTTTATGCCTGTCGGGCCCATCTCTTATTATGAAGCAGGCCAGACAAAGTACAGAATGGACGAAAAATTAATCATAAATAATGGGAATGCTGTCGAGATTGGCCAAGTCGTCATTGTCGATAAACAATGCAATGAAGACGGCGGCATCCTTTCGCATAAACATATCATCCGCGTCGCGACCAAAAAGGATCTCGAGCAGGATGAAAAAAACCGCGCGGAGGCGAAAGAAGCCTTTGCCGTGTGCAAGACGAAAATGAAGCAGCTGAAATTGGATATGAAGCTGATCAAGGCGGAATACACTTTCGATCGCAGTCGTTTGACTTTCCATTTCAGTTCCGAGGGCCGGATCGATTTCCGGGAGTTGGTCCGCGAGTTGGCGGCTGTTTTCCGCACGAGGATCGAACTGCACCAGATCGGCGTCCGCGATGAGGCCAAGATTCTTGGAGGGATCGGACCTTGCGGAAGAACGCTCTGCTGCTCGACCTTTTTGGGTGACTTTGTGCCGGTTTCGATCAAGATGGCGAAGGACCAAGGTTTGTCCCTGAATCCTACGAAAATATCCGGTTTGTGCGGGCGTTTGATGTGTTGCCTGAATTATGAGAACGATACGTATGTCTCCCTCAGAAAAGCGATGCCTGATTATGGGCAGGAAGTAATGACGCCTGAGGGAAAGGGGAAAGTTGTGGAGTTGAATGTGCTCAGTCAAGTCGTCAAAGTGCGTCTGTTCGAGCACAATAAAACGGTTGAATTTGCCAGTTCAGAATTATAGGATGTAAGAATCTGCACGACAAGATTGAAAAATAAGTATGGAAAATGCGAGTGGATAAAATGGATAAACGTGCCTTGTATGACCAATTTCATCGGGTGGAAAGCCGTATTTCATCGATGGGAGCAGATGTTAAAGAGATTCAAGAGAAGATGGATGACCTGATAGAAGAGAACGCAAATCTTCAAATCGAGAACCAGCATCTGCGCGATCGGATCGATTTCCTTACGAAGGAAAAAGAAGATGCGCAGAAGCAAGAGCCAGAAATGTCGAAGTCCCGTCTGAACTTACAGAAGCTGTACGAGGATGGTTTTCATGTCTGCAATGTTTATTATGGTTCCCGTCGTGTGAATGATGAGCCCTGTGTTTTCTGTATCGATGTCATCTACGGTGAAAGAGATCGGAAAAACTGACAGTATCCCGCGACTGCGGGTGCTGTCAACAAATGATGGATGTATGACTGGCAGAGGCGGGGACAGAAGTCCTGGCCTCTGTTTTGAGGATAAGGGTAGCTGACGTGACGTATTGGCCGGATTTTGTTTCGGCTGCTGCATGCTTGATGATATGTATAGATAAAGGGGTATATGAATGGAAAATGTATTAAAGGAAGGCGAACGGTTGGATGTGCTGAAAAGGGAAAACATCCAGATCATCCAAAGTTCAGCCGTGTTCTCTTTTTCGCTGGATGCGGTGCTGTTGGCTGATTTCGCTGAATTGCCGCGCGTGAAGCCAGCAAAGATTGTCGATCTCTGCGCCGGGAACGGGGCAGTCTCGTTCCTGTTGACAGGAAAAACCAAGAACCCGATTGTCGGGGTGGAACTGCAGGACCGTTTGGTGGATATGGCCCGCAGGACAGTCCAGCTGAATCAGTTGGAGGAGAAGGTATCCTTCCTGCACGCGGATGTGAACGACGTGACCCGCTTCATCAAACCGGATTCCGTCGATGTCATCACCTGCAACCCGCCCTACTTTAAGCTGAGCGCATCCAGTTTCACGAATGAATTGGATGCTTTTGCGATTGCGCGCCACGAAATCCATTTGACGCTGGACCAATTGATGAAACAGACGAGCCACCTGCTGAAGATGAAAGGCAAGGCTTATTTCGTCCACCGGCCGGATCGTTTGATGGAGATCCTGGAAACGATGCGGAGCAACCGGATTGCGCCAAAAAAACTGCAGTTCATCTACCCGAAACAGAACAAGGAAGCGAACATGATCCTGATCGAAGGCATCAAAGACGGCAAGGAAGACGGTTTTCGTGTGCTGCCGCCGCTCGTTGTGTACAATGAAGAAGGGGAATACAGCCAGAAGGTAAAGGATGTCCTCTATGGCGAGCAGTGAGCACTACTTTTATGTGCTGCAGTGCGGGGATGATTCTTTTTATGCGGGCTACACAACGGACACGCTTCGGCGCGAACAGGAGCACAACAAAGGCATCGGCAGCAAATATACCAAGGCACGCCGCCCTGTCCGAATGATCTATAAGGAAGTCTTCGGTTCCAGAACAGAAGCGACCAAAGCGGAGGCGGCGTTCAAGAAACTGACCCGCAAGCAGAAGGAGCATTTTTTGAAGGTACGCGGAACCCATCTGCCCAGCTCTGGACCGGACGGGATTTAGCGGGTCGCCAGAACCACCAAAATGAATCGAAATCAGAGGAGAACAAAGATGCAACTGCAAAAAAGTTATGAACAACACGAGAGCGGAACGCTTTATTTAGTGCCGACCCCCATTGGCAATCTGGAAGATATGACCTTCCGTGCCATAAAGATACTGCGGGAAGTGGACCTGATTGCGGCGGAGGACACGCGCAATACACGGAAACTGCTGACGCATTTCGAAGTGGATACGCCCCAGATCAGTTTTCACGAGCACAATACGCAGGAGCGCATTCCGCAATTGGTGGATAAGCTCCTTGGCGGACAATCGATCGCCCAGGTGAGCGATGCGGGGATGCCTTCCATCAGCGACCCGGGCCATGATTTGGTGCGCGCCTGCATCAATGCAAACGTGCCGGTTGTGCCGTTGCCTGGAGCCAATGCGGGTGTGACGGCATTGATTGCCTCCGGATTGGCGCCGCAGCCGTTTTACTTTTTCGGCTTCCTGGAGCGCAAGAAGAAAGACCAAGTGGCTCAATTGGAGTCTTTGAAGAACAGGGAAGAGACGATGATTTTCTATGAATCGCCTTACCGGCTGAAGGAGCTGCTCAAAAATATCGCAACCGTGATGGGTGCGGAGCGCCAAGTCGTCATCTGTCGCGAATTGACGAAACGCTTTGAGGAGTTCATCCGGGGTTCGGCGGAAGAGTTGGCCGTTTGGGCCGAAGAAACGGAAATCAGAGGGGAAATCTGTCTGATGATAGCCGGTAATGATGATCCGGAAATGCCTGTTGAACAGACATTTGATGACCTCAGTGTCGCCGAATTGGTGGGAAAGTTGATGACGGAACAGGGGCTTTCTTCCAAAGATGCCATCAAAGAGACTGCAAAAATCAGGGATATGAAGAAACAGGAAGTGTACCAAGCTTTCCACGGCTTCTAAACAGGAGGGATGACCGTTGCTGTTCTATTTATTGAGCGTATTCTCGTTTGGCGGGGTTATCACGCTCCAGAGGATGGGGAAAAATAGGCAATTCCAAAGCTACTTGCTGGTTGCATCGTTGCTGTTCTTTTTCGTGGGAATGCTGCAGGGCAATGAATCGCCCCAAGTGGCGTGGATCCGTTACGCGGTGATGCTCTTTCGCGTCTTGTTTGGCTTGATTTCGCCGTTTGCTTTCCTGTTTTTTGGCTTGGCGCTGGTCTTCAATGGGTTGCTGTTGCTCAAGAAAGAGGGGTGGGCCAAGCGGTACGGTCTGCTGGTCGCGGTGGGTGCCTTCATTTTGTTGATGGATCTGCTGTTCCTGCTGAATTATTTTGTGTTCCATCATTACCTGATCTGGCGCTTCATGCGTTTGATGGGCTACTTCATCATCTATTTCGGCGTGGTGCTGATCTTGTTTTTTATCGCCACAGCTTTTTACGGATTCGTTCCGGTTGCACTCGATAAAGATTTCGTTATTGTCTTGGGAGCGGGTTTGCTGCCGGATGGAGGCATCAGCCCGCTGCTGCGGAGACGGTTGGACAGAGCGATCCGGTTTTTCCGGCATCAGACCGAGCGCACGCAGAAGCGGCCCTGCCGTCTGATTGTGAGCGGTGGACAAGGGGTGGACGAACCTTTTTCCGAAGCTTACGCCATGAAACGTTATCTGATCGAGAACGGCATTCCGGAAGAAGTGATTCTTGAGGAAGACAAGTCCGTCAACACGTACCAAAATTTTCTCTATTCCAAAGGGATGATGGACGCGTACAAAGAAGGCTATAAATGCCTCTTCATCACGAACAACTTCCATGTTGTCCGCAGCAGCCTCTATGCGCATCGGGTGGGGTTGGAAACGGACGGCTTGGGCGCCTGGACGCCGCTTTATTTTCTGCCGTACGCTTTTCTGCGCGAATTCATCGCTGTTGTGTTCATGCAGATCAAAGGGCATGCGCTGTTGTTGGCGGGTTTGCTGGCGCTTGGGTTGTGGAGGATCTATTTCTGACAGGAAAAATTTATTTTTTTTTACGAATGCATCGGTCCACCGGGTTGATGCGCAAAAAAGGGTCTGTATTAAAGCCAGAAATTCCTATTCTGGTTTTGATACGGACCCTTTTTGTATGGGGGGTGGGTTTTTGCTCCGAGATTCCCCGCCAAAACTCATTTGGCGGGGAAAAATGTCAACGGACAACACGAGATTCCCCGCCGAACCCTATTTGGCGGGGAAAAACATCCGCGGACAACATGAGATTCCCCGTCAAAGCCTATTTGGCGGGGAATTCCGCTGCCGAAATCGAAAATCTATGACCAGGCCTCTTCTTCCCGCGTTTAAAGCAATCCTTCTGTTATCAATTGATTCAAGCCATGATAGACGCCTTCGTCATCATTGGAAGGCGTTGTGTAGGCTGCCGCGCTCTTGGCTTTGGGCAACGCGTTAGCCATTGCGAAGGAATAGGGTCTGCCGGAAAGCATCGATATATCATTCTCGCTGTCGCCAAAAACGGCTACTTCTTCGTTGGAAATGCCAAGTTTTTCCAGTAAGGTATCCAAGGCATTGCCTTTGCTGATGCCTTTTTTGGTGATTTCAAGTTTCCTTTCATCGGAGAAGACCAGCTCGTACTCATCGTACAGGCCCAAATGGGGCAAAGACTGCGTCACAGCCTCCATAAAATGCGGGTCTTGGCTGATCGAAATTTTGTTGCAGGAAGCTGGCGCTTCCTTCAGATCAAGGATCAGTTTTTGTTCAGGATAGCCGTCCCGCATATCGCACAGCCAACCGTACATGCCGCTGGCCCAAGGATAATCGTCAGGCAGTCTCATTTCGCCGCGGATCTTCTTCTTTAAGGCATACAGCGAATCCGGCAAATAGGTGTACAGGCCGGCATCCTGGGAAAACTGGATCTCAACATTGAATGTACGGAATACGGATGTGACTTTTTGGATGTCTTCCGAATCCATTATCCCTAATCTTTCCCTGGTTTGAGAATGGAAATCATAAATGGAACTGCCGTTTACATCAATCAGATAGCCTTGGTGGGAATCCATCTTCAGTTTCAGGGCATCCGGCATCAAGCGCAAGTAACTTCTCCCGCTGGCCAATACCAAGGTGATGCCTTTTTGCTGGAGCGATAGGAGGAGTTCCTGGGTTTTGGGGCTGATGTCATGGTCAGCAGTCAGTAGTGTGCCGTCCATGTCGCAAACGATTGCTTTAATAGGCATTATCTATCCACCTCTATTTTTGTTGTCGAAAGAATTTCGCGTATCGTGTCGATTGATTCTATATTTGTATGCTCATCATGATAGAGATACGACAAGTAGATGATGTCCACTACTGTGATATAAAGCAATCTGGCTGAAAGTGCCTCGGACTGGAAAATGGATTCTTCCGTTTCGACTACGATGCTGACATCACTCAATCGGTTCAAGGCACCTGGCGGATTCCCTGTCAGACAGATGATTTTGGCTTTGTTATGGGCAGCTACTTCCGCTATCTTGATTGTTTCCGCCGTTTTTCCTGAGTGCGAGAAAAGGAAGACGCAATCATTTTCCGTTAATTTGGAAGTGTGCATCAGCTGCATATGATAATCCGAAACATAGTTCACGGGGATGGCGGTTCGCAAGAACTTGTGGTAGGCGTCGAGCGCAATGACTGCGGAGGAACCAAGGCCAAAGAAATGAAGCGCTTTCGAATTTACGATAATATCAAGAGCTTCTTGCAGAGCTTCCCCGGATAGTTTGCTCATCAGGCTTTGCAGCATAATTTGTGAGGATTGAATGACTTTTTTAGAAATATCGCTCGGCGTGTCCGAAGCGGTAATGTCGGTAAATACGGCTAACTGGTGCGTGCGTTCTTCAGACATACGATAGTTTGATGCGACGCTGATTTTGAAATCCTGGAAGCCTTTGAAGCCTATTCTTTTCACGAATTTAAAAATCGTCGATTCTGAAAAATCCGTTTCTTCTGCTAGATTGGACAATGTTTTGTTCACTAGGTCCATGCCCAAGCTCACGAAATAATCGGCAATCTTCAATTCAGTGGCTGAAAAAGTTTCGTAGTGCGGTTTCAGGATCATTTGGATATAATTTTTTGACATATATGAGCACCTCCTTGGGAATAGTATAGCATATTCGCGATTAGTAATAAATATTTTTTATTTTAGCTTTACAAAGTAAAAAATATTTATTATAATCAAAATATGAATTACGAAAACGATTACAAAAAAAGAATGTGGCCGAGAAAAAGTTTTACAAGCGGAGGGGCAAAGAAAAATGACTCAAGAAAATAAGATAGCCATTGTCAATTCAAGCAGTTTTGGGAAGATGTTTGACACGCATGTGGAAAGACTGGAAAAAATCGGACAGGTCGATCGTTTCGATTTTGATAGTTCTATTGAGGGAAAGCAACTAGCTGAATCATTAATAGGGTATAATATTATTATCGCGAGTGTAACACCATTTTTCACTAGCGAGTTTTTTGAACATAAGGATGAACTGAAGTTGATCACTCGTCATGGAATCGGGTACAACAATATAGACCTGGAAGCTGCCAAGGCACATGGTACGGTTGTCGCGATTGTTCCACCTCTGATTGAGCGCGACGCAGTTGCAGAAAATAATGTTACCAATTTACTTGCGCTGATGCGACGCACAACTGAGTCGGCCCAGGAAGTCAAAAAAGATGGCTGGGAAAATCGAGCGCAATTTATTGGAAACGGTTTATGCGGGAAAACGGTGGGTGTCATTGGTGTTGGCAATATCGGCAGCCGAGCCGTCGAAATCCTGCATTATGGATTCAGGTGTGAAGTGTTGGGGGTCGATCCGAACAAGACCGCGTTGGAAATCGAGATTTTCGGCGGCAAGAAAGTCGAATTGGACGAACTTCTGGAGCGGGCCGAGGTCATTTGCCTCTGCGCAAGCCTGAATGAAACGAACTACCATCTGATTTCCAAAGAAGCCATCGCGAAAATGAGGGACGGTGTCTACATATCCAACTCAGCTCGTGGGGCATTGGTCGATGAAGAGGCAATCATCGAAGCGATCCAAACCGGGAAACTGCGCGGATATGCGACAGATGTACTGGAAGTTGAACCAGGACGCAGTGACCATCCTTTCCTGGAATATCCGAATATCATTGTGACCCCTCACACGTCCGCGTACACAATGGAGTGCCTGGAAGGAATGGGAGACAAATGTGTTTCTGACTGTGAAGCGATAGTGGAAGGGAGGATGCCTCGACGGGTGGTGCAACCGGTAAGTCCCTATATTACAAAATGAGGGAGGTGTATAAATTTGGATACAGTTGTAAATGTAAAAGTTGGCCCGCAATTTTATAAGTATGGGCAAGGCGCAATGGAAATGATCCCTGACATACTGAATGAATACGGTGCGAAACGCGTGCTGCTTGTTCATGGCACGATTTCATGGCAGAAGGCAAGTCCGTATTTGGAATTTCTGGATGAGGACTTCGCAATCCAGTATGAGAAATACAACGGTGAGTGCAGCTATAATGAAGCAAACCGATTGGCCAAACTAGTCGGCGATGGCAACTTTGACTTTATCATCGGTGTCGGCGGAGGGAAATTGTGTGATCTGGTGTACTACGTTGGCTCATTAACGAAAAAACCTTTCGGTGTCGTTCCGACGTTGGCCAGCAATTGTGCACCCTGGGCTCCCTTATCTGTAATGTACAAAGATAATGGGCTCGCCGAAGGCAAAACCGAGCATTACAAAAGACAGGCAGCGTTTCTGATCACTGATCCAACGTTGGTCGTCGATGCGCCGATGAAGTTCTTTATCGCAGGAATCGCGGATACTCTAGCCAAGTGGTATGAATCCGATATGATATTGGAGCAGCCGCAGTTTCAAGCGAATAATTTCTTGATGCTCGCGCGGCATTCGGCGCGGATCTGCAAGGATGTCCTCGCTGAAGATGGTCTGAAGGCTATCGAGGACATGCGCAATGGAACAGTATCTGCAGAGTTCATAAAGGTGTCTGAAGTCATATTCGGGGTTGCGGGATTGGTTGGGGGATTCGGAGATAAATACGCCCGTAATACTGCCGCCCATGCCATTCATGATGCAATATCAGCGTATCTGCCGGGAGTCCACAACTACCTGCATGGTGAGAAAGTGGCCTATGGCATTTTCTATCAATTGGCTCTGGAAGGCAAATGGCCAGTGATTGACGAGTTGATTCCGATGTATGAAGCTCTAAGTTTACCGAAATCATTAACTGAAATGGGCGAGTATCCTTTGCAGGAAGAGGAACTCAACAACATAGTCGAACTGGTCAACAAAAAGCAAAAAGTGCATTTGTTGCCGATGACGATCAATGAAGCAGTCTTGAAAAAAGCAATAATAGATTTAGAAAAATATATAAATACGGAGGTATAGACAATGGAAAATATTACTGCAATGCAAAGTTTGATCATTGCACTTTGGGTAGGGGCAGTCATGTCACGGGCATTTTTAGGAGGAGCGACATTAACGTTACGGTTCTCTCCTTTGATGACGGGTTTGATCGCAGGTATCGTAATGGGCGATGTACAACAAGCGATGATCATCACAGCAGCGATTCAGCTGATTTATATGGGGGTTTTCTCTCCAGGGGGAACAATGCCTTCTGAACCAGCAATCGCAGCGGCGATCGCGGTGCCGGTTGCTTTGATGGGTAACCTGCAGCCTGAAGCAGCAATAGCTGTAGCCGTACCGGTAGGTTTATTGGGTGCTTATCTGTATCAATTCAGATTTTTCATCAATACGTTTTTGGGTAAATACACCGATAAAGCCGTAGAAGATTTGAATGACGGCGGAATCGTGAGATCGATCATCCTTTATCCGACAATCGCTTCTTTCTTGTTATTTGTACCGTTAGTGTTCATTGCCTTGTACTACGGAGCACCCGTTATTGCGGATGTCATCACCGCACTTGAAGGTACAGTTGTGTTCCATATTCTTACAGTTGTCGGTGGCGGTCTAGCAGCTATCGGTATTGCAACAACAATTTATGTTATCGGTCGTAAAGACTATATGGTTTTCTTCCTATTAGCATACTTGATGAGTGTCGTGTTGGCTTCCTTGTCAATCACAATGGTAACGTATGCCATCATCGGTGCTTTAATTGCAGCCATCTTCGTACTGGCTAAAGGACAGGGTGCAAAAGCAGCTCCTGCTTCCGCTGGCAGTGCGGCGTTTGATGATGACGATGATGACGATTTCTAAAAAGCAGGCAAATTGAAAGGAAGATGAAAAAATGATAAACGCTAATCTAGATGCTAAAGAAAAAAATATGTTAGCACCAGAAGAAATCACCGCTAAAGATGTTACGAAAACCTATTTACGCTGGCACTTTGCAAACGAAATCCCTCACTCATTCGAACGTTATTTAGCGCCTTCGCTCCTTTATGCGATGATGCCGATTCTGCGCAAACTGTACAAGGATGAGGATCAATTAAGAGCCGCCTACAAACGCCAATTGCTGTTCTTCAATACGCAACTGTCGTGGGGGGGCGGAGTCATCACAGGGCTGATGTCTTCGATGGAACAAGAACGCGCCAATGAGGTTGTGAACGGCGAAGAAGTTACCATGACTGATGATTTGATGTACAATACGAAAGCTGGTTTGATGGGCGCTTTGGCAGGGATCGGTGATTCGATCGACTCCGGAACGGTACAATACATTTTTATCGCTATCGCTGTTCCTTGGGCACAAATGGGTAGCCCGATCGGCGCCTTGTTCCCATTCGTCGCTTTTGCTCTTTACCAAGTATTGTTGGGTGTATTGTTTGCACGAAGCGCATTCAAGACAGGTAAAAATGCAACTGGTGTGATGCATAGTGCTGGAATTCAGACGGTTATCGAAATGTTGTCTATCCTAGGGATGTTCATGATGGGGATTTTAGCCGGGAATTATGTTAAAGTGTCATCAAGCTTAGAATTTGCAATCTCCGGACGACCATTTGTCCTTCAGGAAATGCTGGATAAAATCATGCCGGGTATGTTGCCATTGGCTGTTGTTCTGGGTGTATACTTCTACTACATCAAAAAAGGTCTGAAAGTAACGCGTGCGTTGGTAGGGTTGACGCTGATTCTGATTGTTCTGGCTGGCATAGGTCTTCTGTAAAAAGGTCATTAAGAAAGGGAAGTGTGAAGAATGGGAGTAGTAAATTTAGCGCGTGTAGATGAGAGATTGATCCATGGTCAAGTTATGTTGACATTGTCTCAACGGGATGGCGTCAATTCAATCTTTGTAGTTGATGATGTTGTTGCCAAAGATAAATTCATGAAAGATCTGTACAAGAGTGCGGGCAGCCGTACCGGGCAAAAAACAATTGTCATGACGGAAGAAAAGTGCAAATTCTATTGGGATGAGTTCAAATTTAAAGAATATAGCGCTATTTTGATCACGAAAACAGTTACCGGAATTTATAATCTGGTTAAACATGGTGTCCCGATCAAGGATTTGAACATCGGCGGAATTGCTAAAAAGGGCGATGATGATATCTTGGTCACAAAATCAGTTTATCTGAACAAAGCAGATGCGTTGAAATTAAAAGAGTTAAATGAAGAATACGGCGTTGAAAACATCTATTTCCAAGCAACGCCATCTTCTGCAAGTTCCAGCTTAGCGGATGTGTTAAAGCAATTCGGTTTATAAAATAATTCCTGGCGGGAAAGCAGTTATTGCAAAATAGCTGCTTTTCTCAATCGGGAAAATAGTGACCAAAATGACAGGTGGCAAATACTATGCAGCAAAATGAAAAATTTAAAGATTGGCTATTTCGATACCAGTCTTTTTATCGTGTGCGTCGTACGGATAAAAGCAAACGGCGGTTTCTCTCGGCATTGGTGGCGGATATTTCTGAGATGCGAGAAGATGTGCAGGTAATCGAGTACAATCGTCACGAAAAGTATGCTTCAAGGAACGTTTACGTTGGCGACATCGAAAAAGCGGATCAGATCATTTGCACGTATTATGACACGCCAATCCAGCATTTTGGTCCTTATGTTTTATTTGACCGGAAAGAACAGGAAAAGCGGACAACCAGTTTCATCGTTGCCAGTTCCGTGTTGCTGCTTCTTGCAGGTATAGCCGGAACGCTTGTGTACATGCGATACGCATCAGGTGCGGCTGACTTGATTTCTGTTCGTACTCTTTTCATTGCTCTTGCATATGGCATTTATTTCTACCTATTCGGCAAAATCACAAAAGGATTGCCTAGCCGAAGAACGGTGGTCCGGAATACATCCTCAATTTTGACTTTGTTGGCAATGATCAATGAGACAAAAGACGAGAAGACAGCTTTTGCTTTTGTGGATGAAGGCAGTTTTGGGGATAGTGGTTTGGAAGCGATGCGTGCGCCTAAGAATAAGAAAGCGAAGATATTTTTCCTTGATTGCGTAGGCGCAGATGCGCCGCTGCATGTTATCGGGAATGATGTTTCTAAGGCGAAATTGTCGGAATTAAGTATTGATCATCAGTCGTCGGACGAAAGGATCAATTACATCTTCAGTGCAAAAACCTCGGAAAAAGAGCAAAAAACACAATTTTATCTGGATAAGTCGGATTTGAGCCGAAAGAACTTAAATATGGAAAATATTACAAAAGTTATGGAATTGTTCAGATAGGCAATGGCCTTTCCGTAACCAAGGAGGATTATCAATGTTAGGGATCGTTATTGCAACACATGGTACGTTAAGTGATGGGCTTAAAAATTCAGCAGAAGTAATTTTTGGGCCGACTAATAATATCGCAACAGCGAACTTGAATCTGGGAGACGACGTGCAGGCACTAGGCGCAACAATTAAAGAAGCTATCCATGAAGTAAACCAAGGTGAAGGGGTTCTCGTATTTGTTGACCTAGTAAGCGCCAGCCCGTACAATCAATCGGTTCTTGTGACAAATAGTTTAGAGAAAGAACTGCAAGATTCTGTTTACATCATTGGCGGGGTAAACCTTCCGATGCTGTTGGAAGGGATCAACCATCAATTAATCGGGACGCCGGTAAAAGAAGCTGCCGAAGCTGTAATCGCTCAAGGGAAGAACAGCATCAGTGATTGGCATGTATCCATGATTGAAGACGATGATGAGGATGAGGACGACGCTTTTTAAGAAAAAGAAAATGAACCCTATAGAATGGACACTAAAAAAGTGTCCCTCTATAGGGTTCATTTTTGTATACTTTTCAGTGGAATTGAATTTATGCTAAGAGATAAGCCGCAAATAAGAGGCCGCCTCATTTTTGAGACAGCCCCAGGTTTTGTTGAGCACTATTCGGCTTTTTTGTTCTGATTCACCATCAGATCACGGATTTCTTTCAGGTAAAGTTCAACAACCGGTACTTCGGCTTCAACTTCCACTGGTTCTTCCTCAGGCATTTTGCGTTTCATTTTGTTGATGACCTTGATCATCAGGAAAAGGACAAGTGCGATCAGCAGGAAGTTCATTACGGCTTGCAGGAAATTACCGTAAGTGAAGTCTGCTTGTCCGATTTTGAAGGAAAGCCCGGTCAAATCTGCATTGCCGGTCAAGGCTACGATGATCGGTGTGATGATATCTTTGACTAATGAATTGACGATTGCTGTAAATGCACCCCCGATGACAACCCCGACGGCAAGATCAAGAACGTTCCCGCGCATGATGAATGTTTTAAATTCTTTCCACATATTTTTCACCTCCGTTTAACATAATTATATTCCAAGTGCATTGAGATAGCAAAAAATACAAGCTTCAGCGGATAATATTTCTATGTTTTCTAGCGATCGACCGGTTTGATGTAAGCGGCGACCGGATAATCCTCGGGTGGCAAGGTGCTTTTTTTCCCTTGCGCCAATTCGGCCAACAGATAGCCGATCAGCGGGCCGGAAGTCAATCCGGATGAACCAAGCCCGCTTGCTGCGAAGCAGTTTTGCAGACCCGGGACACTGCCGAAAAAGGGGCTGAAGTCGGAAGTGTAGGCCCTTGTGCCGATGCGGATATCCATTGTTGCCGCTTCTTTCAGATGGGGGAGCCAAGTGCGGGCTTGTTCCAGCATCGGATCCGTAACGGAAGCATCAGGCTGCAGGTCATAGCCTTTGTCGTTCTCGTGGCTTGCGCCGATGACTGTTTTCCCGTGGCCGAACGGAAGCATGTCGATTTCGCCCTGGGGCATGATGACCGGGTAGTTTTGCGGATCGTTGTCTTCGGTTTGGAGGACAACCAGCTGCCCTTTTTGACCGCGGACATCGACCGTATACCCGAGCGGCTGGAGCAGCTGGGGCAGCCAGGCGCCCGCTGCCAGGATGACCGCATCGAATTTTTGCGGTCCGTCCGGCGTCAGGACGGACAAGGTGCCGTCGTTATCCCCGGAAAGGGAAACAGTACTTTTGTGTATTGTGCCGCCGAATTTGGTTGTCGCTTGCAGCAATGTTTCCGTCAACTCCCGACCGTCCACGCGGGCGCCACCGCCTACGTAAAGGGCTTGCTCCACGTTGGCGAGGTGCGGGAACAGCTTCTGCAGTTCCTTTTTCTTCAGGATAGCGACCTTTCCGATCAGCGGCGCCTGCTCACGGCGTTCCAGCGCGCGGTCGTGGACCTCTTGGATATAGTCGGTGGATTGTCCCAGAACCAGGGCGCCGCAGCGTGCGTAGGCGTCAGTCTTTAATCCGTCGGAAGCCAAGTCAGCCAGCAACTTGTCATAAAATGCCGCGCCTTCGGAGACGAGGCGGTACCATTTTTTGTTGCGGCGTCTGGACAGCCAAGGGCAGATGATCCCTGCCGCAGCGGCTGTTGCTTGGCCTGTTCCGCTGTCGAACACGCTGACGCTGTGGCCTGCTTTTGCCAAGTAGTAACTGGCGGTGGCGCCGACGATGCCGCCACCGATGACTGCGATTTTCTTTTTCATTGTTATAATCATTCCTTTCACCGGTAGCCGGTGTTTGCTGCTGATGGACAGAAAAAGCCGGGAACGGTGTCCCGGCTCTCAATATTTTTGATGAGGATCCCTCTTAGGATCTGATTTGGCCTGCGCCGTAGATGATGTATTTGTAGGAAGTCAATTCCTTCAATCCCATCGGTCCGCGGGCATGGAGTTTTTGCGTGCTGATGCCGATTTCTCCGCCGAAGCCGAAACAACCGCCGTCCGTGAAGCGCGAAGAGGCGTTGATGTAGACGGCCGCCGCATCGATATCGTTCAGGAAGTTCTGTGCCGTTTGGTAATGATCGGTGACGATCACTTCGGAATGGCCGGTGCTGTATTTTTGGATATGTGCGATGGCTTCGTCATAAGAAGAGACAACCTTCACAGCTAAGATGAAGTCCAGGAATTCGGTAGCGAAATCTTCTTCCGTTGCCAAAACGGCTTCAGGCAGGATGCTGCATGTCTTCGCGTCGCCTCGCAATTCCACTTTATAAGGCGCCAAGGCTTCCGCGAAAACAGGCAGAAAGGCATCCGCGACTGCTTCGTGGACAACAAGCGTCTCGATGGCGTTGCAGACGGAAGGGCGGGAACATTTCGCATTCACCAGAATGCGTGTTGCCATTTCCAATTCGGCAGCCTTATCGATGTACAGATGGCAATTTCCGACGCCGGTTTCGATGACAGGCACGGTCGCGTTTTTCAATACGTTCTGGATCAGTCCGGCGCCACCGCGAGGGATCAGGCAATCCAGATAGTCATTCAGTTTCATGAATTCGCTAGCCAGTTCCCGGGATGGATCAGGAATCAGCTGAAGCGTATCCTTGGCGAAACCGGCGTCCACAAGGCCGGCCTGCAATGCGGTCATGATGGCTTTGTTGGATTCCAACGCCTCTTTTCCGCCGCGCAGGATGACGGCATTCCCGGATTTGAAGCACAGGGCGCTCGCGTCTGCTGTGACGTTTGGACGCGATTCGTAGATGATTCCGATGACGCCAAGCGGAACACGTTGCTTGCCGATCATCAATCCATCGGCTGATTTCGTCATTTCCTCGACGTAGCCGACCGGATCGGCCAGTTGGGCGATTTCCTTGAAACTGTCCGCCATCCCTTTGATCCGTTGCGGATTCAAAGTCAAACGTTCGATCATTGGTGTCGGCAAGCCATTGGCCTCCGCGGCTGCAATGTCCTGCGCGTTGGCGGCTAAAATAGCATCCTGATGCGCGTAAAGGGCGGCTTCCATTGCAAGGAGTCCCTCGTTCTTCTGCTTGGTCGATGCTTTCCTAAGACTGTTGGCTGCGGCTTTTGCGGCAATGCCCATTTCTTGCAATAAACTGTTCATCGAATTTCCTCCTCTATTTGTCTTCCTTCACAAAATAGGTTCCAATTTCTTTGCCGGCCAGTATATCGAACAATACGGTCGGGTCTGTGGCTTGCGTCAATACCATCTGTTGCTTGTTCTTAAGGATTTGTTTGGCAGCTTTCAATTTGGTTGCCATTCCCCCGGTCCCGAATTTCGAGCCATTGCCGCCAGCCAAAGCCATTTCTTTTGCCGTGATGGCGTGAATGGTGTGGAAGAGGACGGCATCCGGATGCGCCATCGGATTTTTATCGTAAAAACCCGGGACATCGGACAGCATGATCAGGAGGTCGGCGGAGATGATTTCCGCTACGGTTGCGGAAAGGCGATCGTTATCCCCGAATTTGGTCAGGTGATCCAGCTCTTCAACGGAGACAGCGTCGTTCTCGTTTACGATCGGGATGATGCCCATTTTCAACAACTGCTCGAAGGCATTTACGGCATTCCTGCGGCTTTCCGGGAACTGCACGATATCCAGGGTCATGAGGATTTGCCCCACAATCTGGTTATAGTGCGAGAAAAAGCGGGTGTAGAGGTTCATCAATTCGGCCTGACCGACGGAAGCGACTGCCTGTTGTTCGGGTATGGATCTCGGACGATGCGGCAGGTTCAGGTGGTTGAGCCCGACGCCGATCGCACCTGAAGACACCAAGACGATTTCCTTTCCCTGATTGCGCAGAACGGTCAAGACATAGGCGAGCCGGTCGATTGTCTGGTAGTTTACGGATCCGTCTGCCAGCATCAAAGAACTTGTGCCGATTTTGATGACGATCCTTTTGCAGTCCAATATTTTATTGCGGATAGGTTCCATGTGCACATCCCCATTTACGATATGATTTTTTACATCTATATAAAGTAGTTGTTTTCAATTGATTGAGAGCTTGCGCCCAATGCGATATTAATACCTATAGTATCATGGAATGCCTAAAAAATTAAGAAATAGCAAAAAAAAGCTGCCTGAAGTTATCAGGCAGCCCTAAAGGAGTTGCTCTTTACTTTGGAGGAGTAAAGAAGTTGAAAAAAAGATTGTTTGTGATTGGCCTACAATCATGATAAATCTCAAATATGAAGAAACTATGAAGATAATTTAATAAAATAGATAAGATTATTTGGTTCGGTTATCAGATGAGCCCGAAAGTACGGAATGCTTGATGCAGGCCATCTTCATCCACCGAACTCGTAACGTGATCCGCAACAGCCTTCAATTCTTCTTTGGCATTCCCCATAGCGATGCCGATCTTGCAATAGTCGAACATCTCCAGATCGTTCAAGCCGTCTCCGATCGCGATCGTCCGCTCTTTGGGTAGATCTAGGTGTGTCAACAACGCTTCGATTGCGGTCGCTTTGTGTATGCCCGGTACCATCAATTCGCCGCTTTCATCCCCAAACTGTGGTACGGTACATTGAATCGTTTCAAAGGCGTTTTCGAATTCCGCTTTGATCTGTGCGAATGAAAGTTTGTCGCTCTGAAGGAAACAAGCCTTATTGACATCAGATTTATACAGATCTTCTTCCCCGTAGATCAAGCCCTCAATGAAGGGATGAGGCTGTTCTTCTTTGCGTCTGCGGGCATCCGGATCGTTTTCGATATCTCCGTAAATGCAGCGTTCCACATGCGGCAGAAAATTCTTGCTGGCGAACAGGCCGCCGTTCGATTCCAAGTAAAAGTCAACGTCATGCTGATTGAAGAAATCCACCATCCGCCTGACTTCGCTGGCTGGGACAGTCTTATGGTACAACATTCCGTCATTCAGCTCAACGAAACCGCCGCCAGCGCCGATGATGCCGTCAAAGCCGATTTCCATGATGAAATCATAGATTTCCGGTTTTGATCGGCCGGTGCATAAATAAATTTCATGTCCGTTCAGTCGGGCTTGTCTGCATGCGTCCGCAGCGGATGCGGGAACCCAACCGTCATCCGCCACCAAAGTACCATCAATATCCAAAAAAATAATTTTTTTATCCAATCATTACCCTCGCTTCCTGCCCTTAAACGGGCTGCCCGATATTCAAGTCTACTATATAATGGAATGATAATTAATACCAGCAGAAGAGACTGTTCAAAGTATTTGTTTTTGAGCAGTCGGTAATCATTCAGAAATAAGCTGAAAAAATCGTTGACAGCATGCGGCTGCGATGATAGTATATAGAAGTTGTCCGCCAGAATCGGCTTTGAAATGATTTGAAAAAATTGTTGACAGACGATTTAGAGCGTGATATTATATAAAAGTTGCTGATCCACGCATCTGCAAGCCGATAACACTTCTGAAAAACTTTCAGAAAAGGCTTGACGGAGAGTCGGAGCCGTGATATTATGAATAAGCAATCACGTAATACGTGATGCGCGATTGACCTTTGAAAACTGAACAAAGAATGAACGAACCAAATGTGCAGGGAGCTTCGATTTCGGTCGAGGCAAACGAAGGCGATACGTAGTATCGCAAACATAAAGTCAGCAAGAAATTAAGAGCTATCAGCTTAACATGTAGGATTTCTGTACAAGAGTCCACATTTACATGAGAGTTTGATCCTGGCTCAGGACGAACGCTGGCGGCGTGCCTAATACATGCAAGTCGAACGGTCTTTTCTATGGAAGCTTGCTTCCACTGAGGAGATAGTGGCGGACGGGTGAGTAACACGTGGGTAACCTGCCCATAAGAGGGGGATAACATCCGGAAACGGGTGCTAATACCGCATAGTTTTCTTGATCGCATGATTGAGAAAGGAAAGACGGCCTTTGTGCTGTCGCTTATGGATGGACCCGCGGCGTATTAGTTAGTTGGTGAGGTAATGGCTCACCAAGACGATGATACGTAGCCGACCTGAGAGGGTGATCGGCCACATTGGGACTGAGACACGGCCCAAACTCCTACGGGAGGCAGCAGTAGGGAATCTTCCGCAATGGACGAAAGTCTGACGGAGCAACGCCGCGTGAGTGAAGAAGGTTTTCGGATCGTAAAACTCTGTTGTCAGAGAAGAACAAGTCGGAGAGTAACTGCTCCGGCCTTGACGGTATCTGACCAGAAAGCCACGGCTAACTACGTGCCAGCAGCCGCGGTAATACGTAGGTGGCAAGCGTTGTCCGGATTTATTGGGCGTAAAGCGAGCGCAGGCGGTTCCTTAAGTCTGATGTGAAAGCCCACGGCTCAACCGTGGAAGGTCATTGGAAACTGGGGAACTTGAGTGCAGAAGAGGAGAGTGGAATTCCATGTGTAGCGGTGAAATGCGTAGATATATGGAGGAACACCAGTGGCGAAGGCGACTCTCTGGTCTGTAACTGACGCTGAGGCTCGAAAGCGTGGGGAGCAAACAGGATTAGATACCCTGGTAGTCCACGCCGTAAACGATGAGTGCTAAGTGTTGGAGGGTTTCCACCCTTCAGTGCTGCAGCTAACGCATTAAGCACTCCGCCTGGGGAGTACGGCCGCAAGGCTGAAACTCAAAGGAATTGACGGGGACCCGCACAAGCGGTGGAGCATGTGGTTTAATTCGAAGCAACGCGAAGAACCTTACCAGGTCTTGACATCCTTTGACAATCCTAGAGATAGGACTTTCCCTTCGGGGACAAAGTGACAGGTGGTGCATGGTTGTCGTCAGCTCGTGTCGTGAGATGTTGGGTTAAGTCCCGCAACGAGCGCAACCCCTATTGTTAGTTGCCAGCATTCAGTTGGGCACTCTAATGAGACTGCCGGTGACAAACCGGAGGAAGGTGGGGATGACGTCAAATCATCATGCCCCTTATGACCTGGGCTACACACGTGCTACAATGGATGGTACAACGAGCAGCAAGACCGCGAGGTCAAGCGAATCTCTTAAAGCCATTCTCAGTTCGGATTGCAGGCTGCAACTCGCCTGCATGAAGCCGGAATCGCTAGTAATCGCGGATCAGCACGCCGCGGTGAATACGTTCCCGGGTCTTGTACACACCGCCCGTCACACCACGAGAGTTTGTAACACCCGAAGTCGGTGAGGTAACCTTTTTGGAGCCAGCCGCCTAAGGTGGGACAGATGATTGGGGTGAAGTCGTAACAAGGTAGCCGTATCGGAAGGTGCGGCTGGATCACCTCCTTTCTAAGGAATATAATGGAATCCTTGCTTGGTTCAATCATTCTTTGTTCAGTTTTGAGAGATCAATCTCTCAAGCAAGAAAAATTTGTTCTTTGAAAACTGAATACTACAAAAATAAAGTAAGAAACCTAAACATTTTACCGCGTTTTAAGTTGACTTAAATGAGTTTTTAACGAAATAAGTTAGCAAGCCAGCAATGGCGAGCTTAACCATAGGTTAAGTGAATAAGGGCGCACGGTGGATGCCTAGGCACTAGGAGCCGATGAAGGACGGGACTAACACCGATATGCTCCGGGGAGCTGTAAGTAAGCTTTGATCCGGAGATTTCCGAATGGGGCAACCCAATATCTTTGATAGGATATTACGTTACACTGAATACATAGGTGTATCGAGGAACACGCAGGGAACTGAAACATCTCATTACCTGCAGGAAGAGAAAGAAAATTCGATTCCCTTAGTAGCGGCGAGCGAAACGGGAAAAGCCCAAACCAAAGAGCTTGCTCTTTGGGGTTGTAGGACTGGGACATGAGACTGCAATGGATAGCAGAAGCCAACTGGAAAGTTGCGCAAGATAGGGTAATAGCCCCGTATGCGAAATCCAAAACAGCTCTACCAGTATCCTGAGTACGGCGGAACACGAGAAATTCCGTCGGAATCCGGGAGGACCATCTCCCAAGGCTAAATACTCCCTAGTGACCGATAGTGAACCAGTACCGTGAGGGAAAGGTGAAAAGCACCCCGGAAGGGGAGTGAAACAGTACCTGAAACCGTGTGCCTACAAGTAGTCAAAGCCCGTTAATGGGTGATGGCGTACCTTTTGTAGAATGGACCGGCGAGTTACGATTTCATGCGAGGTTAAGTTGCAAAGACGGAGCCGCAGCGAAAGCGAGTCTGAATAGGGCGAATAAGTATGAGGTCGTAGACCCGAAACCAAGTGACCTACCCATGTCCAGGTTGAAGGTGCGGTAATACGCACTGGAGGACCGAACCCACGCACGTTGAAAAGTGCGGGGATGAGGTGTGGGTAGCGGAGAAATTCCAATCGAACTTGGAGATAGCTGGTTCTCTCCGAAATAGCTTTAGGGCTAGCCTCGGATATGCGAATCATGGAGGTAGAGCACTGTTTGGACTAGGGGCCCTTCTCGGGTTACCGAATTCAGATAAACTCCGAATGCCATTGATTTAGATCCGGGAGTCAGACTGCGAGTGATAAGATCCGTAGTCAAAAGGGAAACAGCCCAGACCACCAGCTAAGGTCCCAAAGTATCTGTTAAGTGGAAAAGGATGTGGGGTTGCACAGACAACTAGGATGTTGGCTCAGAAGCAGCCATCATTTAAAGAGTGCGTAATAGCTCACTAGTCGAGTGACCCTGCGCCGAAAATTTACCGGGGCTAAACAGATCACCGAAGCTGTGGATGGAACCTTCGGGTTCCGTGGTAGGAGAGCGTTCTAAGGGCATCGAAGCCAGATCGTGAGGACTGGTGGAGCGCTTAGAAGTGAGAATGCCGGTATGAGTAGCGCAAGACGGGTGAGAATCCCGTCCACCGAATAACTAAGGTTTCCTGGGGAAGGCTCGTCCTCCCAGGGTTAGTCGGGACCTAAGCTGAGGCCGATAGGCGTAGGCGATGGACAACAGGTTGATATTCCTGTACCAGTTGCTTTTGTTTGAGCGATGGAGGGACGCAGGAGGCTAAGGAATGCACACGATCGGAAATGTGTGTCCAAGCAGCAAGTCTGAGAACGAGTGAAATGCTTTTTCTCTCAAGGACAAGCTGTGATGGGGAGCGAAATTTAGTAGCGAAGTTCCTGATGTCACACTGCCAAGAAAAGCTTCTAGTGAGAAAGTAACTGCCCGTACCGCAAACCGACACAGGTAGTTGAGGAGAGAATCCTAAGGTGTGCGAGAGAACTCTCGTTAAGGAACTCGGCAAAATGACCCCGTAACTTCGGGAGAAGGGGTGCTGACCGCAAGGTCAGCCGCAGTGAATAGGCCCAAGCGACTGTTTATCAAAAACACAGGTCTCTGCAAAATCGAAAGATGACGTATAGGGGCTGACGCCTGCCCGGTGCTGGAAGGTTAAGAGGAGAGGTTAGCGCAAGCGAAGCTTTGAATTGAAGCCCCAGTAAACGGCGGCCGTAACTATAACGGTCCTAAGGTAGCGAAATTCCTTGTCGGGTAAGTTCCGACCCGCACGAAAGGCGTAACGATTTGGGCACTGTCTCAACGAGAGACTCGGTGAAATTATAGTACCAGTGAAGATGCTGGTTACCCGCGACAGGACGGAAAGACCCCATGGAGCTTTACTGCAGTTTGATATTGCGTGTTTGTATCACATGTACAGGATAGGTAGGAGCCGAAGATACCGGGACGCCAGTCTCGGAGGAGGCAACGGTGGGATACTACCCTTGTGATATGACCACTCTAACCCGCTGCTCTTAGCGAGCAGGGAGACAGTGTCAGACGGGCAGTTTGACTGGGGCGGTCGCCTCCAAAAATGTAACGGAGGCGCCCAAAGGTTCCCTCAGAATGGTTGGAAATCATTCGTAGAGTGTAAAGGCAGAAGGGAGCTTGACTGCGAGACCTACAAGTCGAGCAGGGACGAAAGTCGGGCTTAGTGATCCGGTGGTTCCGCATGGAAGGGCCATCGCTCAACGGATAAAAGCTACCCTGGGGATAACAGGCTTATCTCCCCCAAGAGTTCACATCGACGGGGAGGTTTGGCACCTCGATGTCGGCTCATCGCATCCTGGGGCTGTAGTCGGTCCCAAGGGTTGGGCTGTTCGCCCATTAAAGCGGTACGCGAGCTGGGTTCAGAACGTCGTGAGACAGTTCGGTCCCTATCCGTCGCGGGCGTTGGAAATTTGAGAGGAGCTGTCCTTAGTACGAGAGGACCGGGATGGACACACCGCTGGTGTACCAGTTGTTCTGCCAAGAGCATCGCTGGGTAGCTATGTGTGGACGGGATAAACGCTGAAAGCATCTAAGCGTGAAGCCCCCCTCAAGATGAGATTTCCCATCACTTTAAGTGAGTAAGACCCCTGAGAGATGATCAGGTAGATAGGTTGGGAGTGGAAGTACAGCGATGTATGGAGCGGACCAATACTAATCGGTCGAGGACTTAACCAATTTTTAAAAAGAAGAAAACTCAAGCGGTGTTTTCGGGTTCCCTTTAATTTTGTAGATTCAGTTTTGAGAGAACAAGGTTCTCTTGAAAAATGTGCGGTGACGATGGCAAGAAGGTCACACCTGTTCCCATCTCGAACACAGAAGTTAAGCTTCTTAGCGCCGATTGTAGTGAAGGGTTTCCCTTTGTGAGACTAGGACGTTGCCGCGCTTTTTTTTGTATACAGAATTATTCCGCAATAGCTCAGTTGGTAGTAGCGCATGACTGTTAATCATGATGTCGTAGGTTCGAGTCCTACTTGCGGAGTTTTTTCTTAAGATGAGTTATTAGCTCAGTTGGTAGAGCATCTGACTTTTAATCAGAGGGTCGCAGGTTCGAGCCCTGCATAACTCATTTGCGGGTGTGGCGGAATTGGCAGACGCACTAGATTTAGGATCTAGCGCCGCAAGGCGTGGGGGTTCAAGTCCCTTCACCCGCATAATTGAATACGCCGGCTTAGCTCAGTTGGTAGAGCATCTGATTTGTAATCAGAGGGTCGAGGGTTCGAATCCTTTAGCCGGCACCATTCGCGGAAGTAGTTCAGTGGTAGAACATCACCTTGCCAAGGTGGGGGTCGCGGGTTCGAACCCCGTCTTCCGCTTTCATAAGGACTATGCCAGACCTTATGATTGCAACAAACAGTAACATGCCGGGGTGGCGGAACTGGCAGACGCACAGGACTTAAAATCCTGCGGTGAGTGATCACCGTATCGGTTCGATTCCGATTCTCGGCATTTAGGCACCCATAGCTCAATTGGATAGAGTACTTGACTACGAATCAAGCGGTTACAGGTTCGACTCCTGTTGGGTGCATTTTTTAATATTTTCAAACGGGAAGTAGCTCAGCTTGGTAGAGCACTTGGTTTGGGACCAAGGGGTCGCAGGTTCGAATCCTGTCTTCCCGATTCAACAATCTTCACGGGGCCTTAGCTCAGCTGGGAGAGCGCCTGCCTTGCACGCAGGAGGTCAGCGGTTCGATCCCGCTAGGCTCCATTTTTCATTTTTGGCGGTGTAGCTCAGATGGCTAGAGCGTCCGGTTCATACCCGGGAGGTCATGGGTTCGACCCCCTTCGCCGCTATTATACCTTGCTACGGACCTTTAGCTCAGTTGGTTAGAGCAGACGGCTCATAACCGTCCGGTCGCAGGTTCGAGTCCTGCAAGGTCCATGAAAAACTTAGATCAGCTTATGGAGGATTACCCAAGTCCGGCTGAAGGGAACGGTCTTGAAAACCGTCAGGCGTGTAAAAGCGCGCAAGGGTTCGAATCCCTTATCCTCCTTATAATGGCCTCAGGCCATTGTCTTATTATCGCGGGGTGGAGCAGTTGGCAGCTCGCCGGGCTCATAACCCGGAGGTCACAGGTTCAAGTCCTGTCCCCGCAATTGTCATGATTGTTGCTGCTTCAGCAGCTTACAAGCATGATACACTTGGGCGCAAGCCCACAGTGTTTCCTATTCTTTATAGTATGGGGAAATATATAAAAAGTTTTAACGCATGGTTCCGTGGTGTAGGGGTCAACATGCCTGCCTGTCACGCAGGAGATCGCGGGTTCAAATCCCGTCGGAGCCGCCATGCGGGTGTAGTTTAGTGGTAAAACCCCAGCCTTCCAAGCTGATGTCGGGAGTTCGATTCTCCTCACCCGCTTTTTTTTAAGAAGGGCCTATAGCTCAGCTGGTTAGAGCGCACGCCTGATAAGCGTGAGGTCGATGGTTCGAGTCCATTTAGGCCCATTGATAAAGCATACAGATAGTGGAGTTCTCTTTTTTAGGGGAAGTACTCAAGTGGCTGAAGAGGCGCCCCTGCTAAGGGTGTAGGTCGTTAACGCGGCGCGAGGGTTCAAATCCCTCCTTCTCCGTAGCTTTATCAGAAAAATAATTTTATGGTCCGTTGGTCAAGCGGTTAAGACACCGCCCTTTCACGGCGGTAACACGGGTTCGATTCCCGTACGGATCATTGTCCTAGCTGTTGCAGCTTCAGCTGTTTTACAGACAGGATACAAATGAACGTCAGTTCACAGTTTTCAATCCCTGGAGGTTTAGCTCAGCTGGGAGAGCGTCTGCCTTACAAGCAGGATGTCGGCGGTTCGATCCCGTCAACCTCCATTGGTTCCGTGGTGTAGGGGTCAACATGCCTGCCTGTCACGCAGGAGATCGCGGGTTCAAATCCCGTCGGAGCCGTTTTAATTTTATTTTGGTCTGATAGCTCAGTTGGTAGAGCACTTGATTGAAGCTCAAGGTGTCGGCGGTTCGAATCCGTCTCGGACCATTTTTTATATGATGGAGGGATAGCGAAGTGGCTAAACGCGGCGGACTGTAAATCCGCTCTTTCGGGTTCGGCAGTTCGAATCTGCCTCCCTCCATTTCTTTAAAAAAGCTTACTCTGAATAGGGGTATAGTTTAAAGGTAGAACAACGGTCTCCAAAACCGTCGGTGTGGGTTCAATTCCTACTACCCCTGTCTCAACATTATATTATGGCGATTGTGGCGAAGTGGTTAACGCACCGGTTTGTGGATCCGGCATTCGTGGGTTCAATTCCCATCAGTCGCCCTCTTATTGGGCTATCGCCAAGCGGTAAGGCAACAGACTTTGACTCTGTCATTCGTTGGTTCGAATCCAGCTAGCCCAGTTTTTTCAAATATTTTCAAATAGCAACATCTCGGCGGTATAGCCAAGTGGTAAGGCACAGGTCTGCAAAACCTCTATCACCGGTTCAAATCCGGTTACCGCCTTTCCATAACAATAAGATGGAACATTGCATTCTTCATATTATGCCGGCGTGGCGGAATTGGCAGACGCGCTGGACTCAAAATCCAGTGCCCGCGAGGGCGTGCCGGTTCGACCCCGGCCGCCGGTATCACATCTGAAAAACCCGGAAAGATGATTTCATCTTTCCGGGTTTTTTTGTCGAAAATATTTTTTACGGCGACCCTCTACTTGTCTTACTCTATCGATACAGTACTCGGAAAGAAAAAAATATTTTCTTTTGATTTTCCCTTTACAAAAAAATATTTTTTTGTATAATAAGAGTATAAAGGTTGGATGCGCTATCATATCGCTGAAGTTGCGATCAACCAAAGAACTGATGGTTTAAGTGCTTGATACGCATTAAAGCTGGAAAACAATCAAGAGGACGATATTTCTTAAGGAAAAGGAAGGGTGAAGCGTAATGAAATGGGGATTTAGATGGTATGGGGAAAAGGGAGATACAATTCCATTGGATCATGTTCGACAAATACCTGGAATCAATGGTGTTGTGGGGACGTTATTGACCAAGCTGCCTGGAGATGTATGGGAAGTTTCTGAAATCCAAGAATTGAAAGAGTCCGTGGAAAAAGGCGGTCTGGAATTATTGGGGATCGAAAGTGTAGCGATCCATGATGCGATCAAAGCGGGAACGCCTGAGCGCGATCAATACATTGAGAATTACATTAAGACAATCAAGAACCTGTCCGCATGCGACGTTCGCATGATTTGCTACAGCTTCAAGCCGATTTTCGGTTGGGCAAAAACAGACTTGTTCTATGAAAACAAAGATGGCAGCTTCTCGCTTGTATACGATCAAGCTGTCGTGGACAAAATGGAACCGGCTGATATGTACAAACTGATCCACAGCCAATCGAAAGGGTTCAGCCTACCCGGTTGGGAAGAAGAGCGTCTGAATAAATTCGGCAAATTGGTGGAAATGTACGAAGGTGTTACGGTAGAAATTTTATTTGAAAACCTGAGCTATTTCTTGAAAAAAATCATTCCTGTTTGTGAAGAAATGGATGTCAAGATGGCGATTCACCCTGATGATCCTCCATTTGAACTATTCGGCTTCCCGCGCATCACGAAGAATTTGCACGATCTGAAAAAGATCCTCAGCATTGTCGATTCTCCATACAACGGACTCACGCTTTGCACAGGTTCTCTTGGAGCTGAACCAAACAATGATATGGTTGAAATCATCCATGAAGTGGGCGATAGAATCAATTTTGTTCACTTCCGCAATGTTGAATTTTTAGGCGAACGCAAATTCAGGGAATCCGCACATTTAAGCACGGATGGTTCATTGGATATGTACGCCATCATGAAAGCTTTAGTGGATGTCGGGTTTGATGGAGTTGTCCGTCCCGATCATGGGCGTACGGTTTTTGGCGAGGTCGCAATGCCTGGTTATGGGTTGTATGACCGCGGAATGGGCATTACGTATCTGCAAGGATTGCATGAAGCAATCACGAAGGCAAAAGGATAAAAATCCTTAACGCAAGAAAGTGAGAGTGGAATATGTTAGCAAACATGGAACACGAAATTTATCGACAAATCGAAGAAACAAAATTGTTGCCTCTTTATACCGCTACGGATCTTTCCTGTTTGGATCGATTGGAAGAGATTCTGGTCAAGAACGAGGTACGGTTCATTGAAGTGACGTTCCGAAGCAACTTAGCCTTGGATGCAATGAAGAAATTGGCTCAGTCAGGCGAGCTTATTGTTGGCGCAGGTACAGTGAGGACATTGAAAGAAGCCAAAGATGCGGTTGAAAACGGCGCGAAATTCATTGTTTCGCCGGCGATCGTTCCGGATGTCATCGAGTACTGCATCAAGCATGATATCCCGGTATTTCCTGGGACGGCAACGCCTGGAGATATTCAACGCGCTACGGAATATGGCATCAAAGTAGTGAAATTTTTCCCCGCAGATATTTACGGTGGGTTAAAAGCAATCAACGCTTTGAGCGGTCCGTTCTACGATGTCAAGTTCTTGCCGACTGGTGGAATCAACGAAGATAACTTTATGGAATATGTCCAAAATGACCATATAGTGGCTGTAGGCGGTTCGTTTATCATTTCTGAATCGGCCATCCAAAAAGATGATGGCGAAACAGCTGATAAAATCCTGAAAACATTGGTGGACAAAATCAGAGCCTAGAGAATAGCTGAAGGTCGGTTGTTAACACAATCATTTGCCAAGCGAATTAAGAAGAGTAGAGTGATGACACGATGGTGTTGTTGCTCTATTTTTTGTTTTCCGGGCCGAGTTGAGTGAATGAATATGGTCAACCGGGACCGGCTTATCGCAAAGTGATTCTCTGCCAAAAAAAAACTAGCATCTCCCAGTTGACAATAATGAGAAAAGGATTATAATGGATTAAAATTACACTAATAAAATCTGTGATGAGAAGTAGTAACCAATGGCGTTTAGTCAAAGCGAGTTTGGGGCAGTGAAAGCCAAACACTGTAGCGGTTGGTGAATGGATCTCTGAGACGTGATGCGAAAATTACAGTAGCAAAAACCGGGAGTCTGCCGTTAAAAGGACGGGGTATCGAGTAACATCCGTACCCGCAGAGCGAGTTTTGTACTGAGGTGGCAAACGAATGGAAACATTTCGTCCTTTTGAGGAGGAAGTGTTTTTTTGATTCTGTAGTATTAGCGCGAAAACAATGCATAGCCCATTTTTTGGTGACGCATTGGGTCTTGATTCCGTAAGGGAGACACGGAGCGCAAAGAACGACAGAGTCGAGCGTGAGTCAACAGTAGAGAACTAATATGGGTGGCACCGCGGCTACATCGTCCCATTATAGGGGATGTTGTGGCTTTTTTTGTACCCAAAATCCCCTGAAACAAGCAAAAATAGCGAAAAAATCTCATTAGGGGTGGATAAAATGTTTAATCTGACAGCAACAGAATTTGCAGCAGCAAAAAAACAGAATAAGGTCTTTCCGGTGCACTTGACGGTCAATGCGGACCAATTGACGCCCATCGGTATGTATTACAATCTCCAAGGGAAGCATAAGTTTTTGTTCGAGAGCGTCTTTTCTGAGCGGGAAATCGGGAGATATTCCTTTCTGGGTTCGAATCCTTACAAGAGTATCACGAGTATGGGCGAAGAAGTGACGATCATCACCGATGGACAAGCTGTGCACAAAAAAGGCAGGGTGCTCGATTTCGTAAAAGAGCATGTATCGATTCCCTATCTTAAGACC
>NZ_OY760502.1 GCF_963663645.1 uncultured Trichococcus sp. | reverse complement strand
CGATCTCGTCCGTCCCGGCATCGTACCGCGATGCAAAGGACACCTCGTCCGCTTCGATTCCGGCGATCCAGTCGGCGATCACTTCCGCGGAGCCGTCGCTGGAATTGTCGTCGACGATGATCATCTCGATGTCCGGATGATCCTGGAAGTAGATTGAATCCAGGCAGGCTTCGATATATTCCGCGTGATTATAGCTCGGGATAACAACAGAGACCTTTTTCACGTTCCCTCCGGATAGTGGCGCATCAACGTCCCGCAGCAGGCGTCTTCACCCGTGTAACCGTGTTGCACGTCCGTTGGCAACCTGTCCGCCCGCCTCGTGCCATGCATCGGGACCGGCCTACTCCTTCTCCAGCTCGACCTTGATCTCGACGGCCTCATCCTTGATCTCGACATCGATCTTCTGCCGCTTGTAGCCCTTTTTCGAGATCCGGACCGTGTACTTCCCGGCGGGAATCTGCATGCCGGGCTCGTATTTCAGCCCCACGCCCATGAAACGCACCCGGGCGTCCTGGGGATCGACCGTGACCCGGAACGGCACCCCCTTCGACTCCGGCGTGAGCGACACCTTCAGCTTCACCGGCTCTTCGGCAATGGCGACCTCCATCTCCTTCGGGACATACCCCTTCTTTGACACGCGAATCGTGTACTTGCCCTCCGGCAGCCTGACATTGGGCTCATACCTTTTGCGGATGCCCGCAAGAATGATCTTGGCATCCTCGGGGTCTGCGGAAACCAGGAGCGGATACTCCGGGTTGTAGACCCGGTTCGAAGCGCCGATGAGCCGGAAGGACGCCCAATGGAACGGCTGGCCGTACCTGCGGATCGCGTCCGACTGCGCCTTTTGCAGGGCGATGTCCTTCGGGTTGTTCGCCAGGTGGCGGTAGAACCGCGTCATCAGGTAGCTGGTGGACTTGTCGTCGACCTTCCACGACGAGGCGAGCAGCGACTGCGTGCCCGCGAAGAACACGCCCCGCTGCAAACCGATGAGCTCGTCGCCCGAGTTGTATTTGCTCACGCCGGTCTGGCAGGCCGACAGCGTGACCAGGGAGGCCCGCCAGCGGCAGGAGAAAAGTTCGTCGGTCATGAGCGCGCCGTCGTCCTGCTGCGTCGGGAAAAGCATGATGCGCGAGGCCAGGGGGTGTTCCGGGTCGAACACGCCGTGCGACGCGATGTGGATGATCTTGTACTCGCCCGCGTCCCTTTTCAGGAACGTCTCGGTCCCCTGGTCGCCCAGCAGCACCTCGGCGTCGGGCAGCACCTTGCCGATGGCCGCCGCCTCCTTCTCGGAATAGGCCAGGTCCCCGGTGGGATTGCCCACCACCAGGGCCTTGCCGTCCTTGGCGAACTTCTTCCGGTTGACGATGGACAGGGCTGTCGCGCTGGGGGCGTAGGAGATGGCGTACAGCTCGACAAGGAAGCGGTTGCCCGCCAGCAGCGCATGGAACGGCAGGTAGTGCAGGCCCCGGTGGGGAATGATCACCAGCCGGTCGCACTTGAGCTGCCTGGCCACGGGCTGGACAAGGACCTTGTACAGCGCGCGGGCCAGCTTGCGGTCGTATTTCTGATCCACCACGGACCGGCGCAGGTCGCCTATCTGGGCGACAAGCGCTTCCTGGTCGACGTCGACGCCGGTGTTCGTCACGCCGTCGCGCCGCACCACCATGATGTTCAGTTTGTTTTCCGTGAAATAGTATTCGAGGATGGCGGTGTGGTTATCGATAAGCTCCTGAATCCGGTCCGCCTCCAGCACCTTGACGCTGGAGAGGGAATAGATTTCATCATAGCTGTTGTCGTCGAGGTTCTTGCCGATGATCTCCAGCCCGCGCAGGGACGTCTCCTGGGCGTAGGCCACCTGGTCGACGCCGATGCCGGTCGTCTCCAGGACGCTGTCCACCTCGGCCCGGCTCTGGTAGTAGGCATCGGCCAGTTCGGTCTGGCTCGAGCTCTTGAGGGCGATCCGGTCGCCGCCCAGGATGTCGAGAAACGCCCGCGACTTGGACCGCTCCACGTATTCGAGTGCCTCGCGGACCTGGTCCAGCCCGATCAGGGTCTGGATCATCTTCGAATACAGGGCCTGCTTGAACCCGAAATAGGCGACCCGCTCCCTTTCCGAATAGATCGTCAGCCGCTGCCGTTCCGTGATCTCGATGGCCTCGCGGTACTGCGCCGCCGCCTGCTCCAGATCGCCCTGGACCGTGTAGGCGTCGCCGATCGCCAGCATGTACACGGCCAGCTCGTATTTGTTGAGGTACCGGTTCAGCAGCAGGGTGTACGGGGCCATGAACCGGCTGAACCGCTCCGCGTTGTCGTTGTCGATGGTGTACACCGGGTTCAGGAAATCGGCCTCCATGATCGAATCGTGGACGCCGAAATCGAGCTCCTTGTCCTTCCACAGCAGGTTCACCGTGTCCTCGGTCAGCGTGCTCTTCCCATACCGCTGCTGATAGCCCGGCTGGCTGTTGGCCGATGCGTCCGCCGCGGCGGCCATCAGCGTCGCCCCGATCTTGGCGATGACGACGGCGGCGCTGGAAAGCCCGGCAAGGAACTTCTTCCCGCTCAGCCGGTTCTTGTTCTTCTGCTCCAGCTCGGCGCGGTATTGCTCCCGCAGCAGCGCCGACATGGACACGTACCGCTTCACGGTCATGTCCTCCATCGCCTTGATGCCTTCGAGGAACCGATCGTGGTGGACCAGCGCGCCCTGATAGTCGCCCTTTTTCATCAGGGCCAGGGTCAGCCAGTAGTTGAGGCGGTTGACCTTGTCCTGCCGTTCGAGGGACCCGGTGCCGGGCCCGTTGCAGAAGCCTTGCGCGGAAACGATGGCGTCGATGAAGACGTCCTGGTCCGGCTGGCCCCCGGAAAGGGCCTGGACCGCCATCCGGGCCTTCAGGAACCCCTTTTCAAAAGGCGAATACGTGGGGGATGCGTCGATGAAGCCCGTGTAGAGCAGGAACAGATCCTTGTCGATGCGCTTTGCCGCCGAGGACTCGTCCCGCCCGGCCGGGGCGGAGCCGAGCTTCTCTCCCAGAAAGACATGGCGTTTCGCCACCCGGGCCAGCACGTTGTCGAAGTCGCTTTTGCGGACGCTGTCCACGTAGTTGTCGTCAAAGGCGAAATCCATGGACTCGTCCCCGCCCAGAAGCGGGTCCTTGGCATAGAAGGCATAGTAGAGAAAGCGGTTGGCATTGAAGTATTCGGAGACCGGCAGGGTGTCCAACCCTTTCTCCCGGATGCGGTCGTAGAGTTCCCGCGTCTTCGCGTTGTATTCCTTGGCCTTTTCGAAATCGACCAGACCGTAGGTGTAGACGTCGGCCAGGTCGTCCAGGATGTAGAGCCTGCCTTCGAGGTCGCAGGCGTCCCCGTTCTCCGTGCACGCGGTCTCGATGTCCGCCAGCTCCTCTTCCAGAAGCTCCACCAGTGCCTTGAATTTCTTTTCGCGCTTGTAGTAGGTGACGAACGTCCTGGAGTCGGCGATGGAGACGTCTTCCTCCTCTTCCTGATCGCCCGCCCAGGCGGGCATGGCCACCAGCAGCCCCAGCAGGCAGAGACCAATCCACAGCAGGTGCCTGTTCATGCCCCGCCCCCCTTGATGATCTCGTTGATGACATCCTGGGCGCAGAGGTAGGCGGTGTAGGAAAAAAGCGTCCGCTGGTTCTGGAAATCCTTCTCGTGCTTGCCGATGAAGTGCACCGGCTCGTGCAGGGGGTCGCTCAGGTATTTGCCTTCCTGCTTTTCCACGACCACGGTCCGCAGCGGGAGGAAGGTGGAGCCGTCCACCAGCCGGACCTCCAGGCCGACCCGGGCGTCCGAATCGACCCGGGCCTGGACCACGGCGGGGAAGGCGATCATGTCGTACTCGCCCCGCTCGATGCCCGCCAGGGACTCGTGCATGTCCATCTCCAGCCTGCGCAGCTCCGCCGCCATGCCGAGATTCTTCCGGATGATGAAGAGGTATTCGTTCGGGATGAAATACCCGTCCGAGTAGTCGAGGGCTTCCTGGTCGGAATAGAACTCGCCGGTCAGGACCTTGCCGTGGGGGCTGGCCGCCAGGCGGACGGAATCGGGCAGGGGCAGGGGCGCGAGCATGGCGACCCGGATGGCGGGAACGGATTCCTCCTGGGGCGTCTTCTTCCCGAAATCAAGGGTCCATTTCCCGACCGTGGCCTTGCACCCGGCAAGAGCAAGGAAAAGACAGCACAGGAATACCCCGGCAACGGATGAAAACCGCCCGAATCTCCCGCAAGGGCTTGTGTGCGCTCCCGATTTTTGGGTGGGCATATCACCCGTCTCCTTCCCGCCAAAAGCCGCCCCGCTCCCGTCAGATCATTCTATACGATACCGACTATTGTACCTCTTTGGCTTCTTGTCCAGCAAAATAGAAAAGCCCGGTCAGGGACGACGATTCCCAGGGGACCTGCTTGCCCCCGGTCTCCTTGATGACGTCCATGCGGGTGCGGATGAAGACGCTGTTCAGGTCCAGCCCGGGGGTCAGCATGTATTGCAGCAGGTGCTTGGTATAGATGCCGTTGCGTCCCGTGCCGTCCGCGGCCACCGAGCCCGGGGCGGTGGAATAGGCGAGAATGGACCCCGTGGGCGCGTCCATGCGGACCAGGCCCCGGCTGGCCGAGCGGAAGCTCCGGGCAAAGGGGTTGTTGCGGCAGGCGTCGAGGATGACGATGTTCATGCCGTTGCCCGCGTCCTCCATCTTGCCGAGGATGCGGCCCGCGTCCACGCATTCGTACTTCACGTCGGACTCGGAGGATATCTTGGCGTCGGTGGGGATCAGGTAGTTCTTGCCGTCGACCTGGATGCCGTGACCGGCGTAGTAGAAGAGGCCCACGCCGCCGCCTTTCAGGTTGTCGTGGAGCATGTCCATGGCCTGCTCCATCTCGCGCAGGCTGGCGTCGTTCTTCTGCAGGACGGTGAACCCCAGCCGACGCAGGGCGAAGGAGACGTCCTGCGCGTCCCGGCCCGGGTTCTTCAACGGGCTGGCGGAATACCTGCCGTTGCCGATGACCAGGGCATAGCGCTTGTCCATGGCGACATTGAGCGCAATCGGTCTGGCCACAGCGGCGGGCGTGCTCGGAAGCGGCATCTCCACGGCGGGAGCGGCGGCCATCTTCGTGGGCGCCTCTTCATTGTAATGTTTGTTTATGGAGCCGAAAATCTCCGCTCTCGCCAGGACGATTCCTCGCGAAATCGTGCTGATGGATGACGACTGCGTAAATGCCTCACCTGCGTATTTCCCAAGATACACGGCCTTGCCGCCGAAGCTGGGATCGATCTCAATGGTGACGTGGACGATGTTGTCAAAAATATCCGTCAGATTGATGACTTTGGTGTTCACCGTATAATCCGACTCTTCCTTGGTGCCGACGACCTTGGCCCCCATCTGCTGAAAAGCCAGGCTCACGCCGCCGGTCACTTCGTCCAGGCTGACTTTCCCCTGAAACTGAGGCGCTGCCGTGGCCCTTTGAATGAATATCGCCGCATTCGCCGGGGAGGTATCGGGGTAATAGGATGAGACAAACGTCTGCTTGCGCACACATCCGACCAACAAAAGCAGAGCCAGCACCCCGACACACACGTAAAACTTCCTCACCTCGCTCTCCTCTCTTCGCTGCACAACTCGAACAAAAATCATCCTCCCGTATCGGCCTATCCCCGCTTCGCATGCAGCTTGCGCAAGAAAAACAGCAATTCGTCTTCATGCTTCTGCACGTCGACGTAATTGATGATGATCTTTTCCACTTCTTCCTGCGACATCCTCGCCAGCATCATTTCCATGTTCTTGCGCAGCTCGGGCTTGCGCCAGTTGGCGATGAGGTTTTCCAGGATGTCGGTGACCACGTCCCAGTCCTTCCGGCGCAGGGCCTTTTCGAAATTCGAGCGAATGAAGAGCCTCGCCATCCGGCCCGACATCATGGTCATCAGCGTGCCGAGCCAGACGCCGATGACGATGACCGCGAGATCCCCGGCCTTGTCCATGCCCAGATTGACCAGCTCGTTCATCTCGCGGTCCTTGAGGGCGTCCTTGGTCAGGCGGATTTCCTTGATCAGCATCCGGGCCACGGGATTTTCCTTGTTGATCTCCAGGGCCTGCTGGAACTGGTCCTCGGCCTCGTCCAGCTTGCCTTCAGAAAACAGGGCGCGCCCATACAAACTACGAAGCCAATCAGAACCCGGAAACTTTTTGACGCCCTGCTTAAGCACTCCGGCAGCCTCAGCGTCCTTCCCATCATTAAGCAATTCTTGCGCCCGTTCTCCGCATTGCACTTGGTTCTGCAAATAGCTAGCTTCTTCAGCCTGGGAAACAGCAACTCCCGCAATAATCAAAAAGACGCAGAGCAGAGAGACATTAATGCCAACTAATTTCATTTAGACCTTCCTCATTGCGGCGGTGAGACAGGAATGAACAAGAAGTCTCCCCCATCATGTCCAGAATTTCTAATATCACCATACTCAGGAATTTGTTCGCTTTGCGTTGTTACTTTTTTTCGAACCATTGAATAAAGATCAACACCTTCCAGAACGCCATTATTTATATTCAGCGTATCAAGCAGAGCCTTGCAAAATACTGAATTTTTGGAACCAGCAAAAGAATCGACGACCGGCTCGATGCCACCAGAGGACAACACTATCCGCGCCTTTTTCTTTGCGAGCTTCTGAATACGATCAGGCTCTTGAGATTTAATAACAATACCACGCGTAAGTGTGCCGGAATAACAACTGTCTGAAATAATGAGGACATGCTTGGCTTGCATAGCGCGAATGGATGAAGTGATCGTATCGGCAGCAACCCAATTTACACTGCTATCAATATGGGCGTCAGAAGGAAGCCAATATCCCTGCTGCGCTTGTTGATCCAGCCAACCATGCCCTGCAAAATAAATGACAAGGTTGCTGCTTGGGCGAAGCATCTTGCGATACCGCTCAATCGATTTAAGTATTTCAGCGCGAGTAGGGTTTAAAAGCACGCTTACTTTAAAGCCGTACTTCTCTTTGAGAACTGATGCAACAGACCGGGCATCGCCACTCGCCGTCCTCAAATTGGGCAAATTTTTATACCGATCGATGCCTATGGCTAAGAGATAATAGTCCCCCATACCCTCGTGGACTGACTCGCCCGCTTCTTCAATTGATTCTTTTGCTACTTCACTATAAGATTGCTCACTCTTCACTCCATATTTATAGCTCTCGACCATATCGGCATGCTTGCTCTTAATATGCTGCAAACTTTCCGCCTTATAGCTCCCATTTGCAACACACCCTAAAAGAATAAACGACATTAAAATTATCACGTTGCATCTATGAAGCATCTCTCATCTCCTCCAACAGATTCTTGATGTAATCATAGATCAGATATCTGAGATTTCCAACACCACTACTGTATAAATCTATCATTTCTTTTTTGGCATCTTCTTGAATTCTACCCGTCCACCACCAATCAATATCTCCTGTGGCGAGGTCCAAATGCCGGGCAACCTCCAGCCTAGAAAGATCGTAAATATCTACGTACCCGGACATCTCATTGCTCATAACGGGCACAGCGAAAAAAGACCCCATTTCCTGGGCAACAATAATTGCTCCTGTTGCTAACGGGATAGAGTCGTATTTAGTTACAAACTCGGATGTATTTCTCATCTTCGTATTGGCTGCAAGAACCGCATACATCTTTTCAACATGGAATTTCATATCAAGATCAAGATCAACGATGTGATCAAAGTATGACGCCTTCCCCGCAATATCAGTTTCAATAGTAAGAGCACTCTGATATTCGAGTTTAATCCTACGATCACCTCCAGAAAAAAAAGCACTTTCATCCCCAGATATTTCAAAGTCCTTAACATGCCCAACAAAACGAATTATTTTCGATTTAATTATAATATCAGCTTCTTTTTCTGATTTTGCAACGCACTCTGGACATATATCCTGCAGAGCCTCCTTAAACACTTTCTCGATATCTTCAAGTTCCTTTTCCTTAATTTCAATCTTCGTCAATTTTCGATTGGTCGTGTTCATTTCTTCAACGACCATTTCACCGGCCTTCTCAAAATCACAATAAATTTTCTTGTAGGGGAAATTATTTTCCGAAAGCGTCTCATACCCCATTATTCCTTGGATGGTATCACAACGCTTTTCATCGATAATATCACCGTTAAACTTTGATGCACACCCGGCAAGCATCAATATCAACAGCAGACTGGCAGCAACTCTCATATGTGACCCCATCCATATAGAATAAATGGTAAGCTGAAAACGACTCACCATCAATAATCCTATTTCCACATTTTCTCAATAACCGTATGCGGATAATAGAACTCCAGTATCCGCTGATGATCCATCCTGCCGCCCAGCTCCGCCGCTCCCCATTGGGAGTAGCCCACGCCGTGGCCGTGGCCGTGGCCCCGGAAGACGTACCGGTCGCCCTGCTTTTCCACGTCCATCAGCACCTCGGGCAGATTGAGGACGCGCGAGCTCGCCAGGGTCGTGCGGGTCCGGACCACGGTGGACCCCTTGGCGTGGCGCAGGCGCACCTTCACCAGCCTGCCCGAGGGGCCGGTCACCGCCGGTTCGATGGCGGTCAGGCCGGTCGCCTCCACGCCGATCTTGCGCAGCGCCTGGACGATCTCCCCGGTGGAATAACTCCGCTTCCAGGAGGCCATCTTGCCTTCCAGGCTGGCCGGGTCGGCGTGGGCCACCAGGTACGGCTTGGGCGTGCCGAAAACGGCCCCGGCGTCCGCGGTATGGCCGCCGCTGTTGGCCGTATACTGCGAAAGAATGGGCTTGCCGCCGTGATTCAGGACCATCCCTGCGGTCGCCTGCACGGCCCCGTCAGTGCGCTTGGTTTCCCGTTCCACGCCGCCGTACATCTGGTCATAGGTGTCGGCTCGGACGTCGTAGTCGCGCCCGGTGCGGTGCAGCTTCTGGTAATAGGCATAGGTCCTGGCGGCGACCGCCTGGGCCTTGAGCGTCTCCACGGGCCAGGACGCATAGGACTCCGCCGGGACCACGGAGCGGAGGTAGTCCTCGATGTTCACGCGGTTGAGCACGCTCAGCTTGCCGCTGACGACCTGGAGGGAAAGCTCTCCCCGCACCGTCTTGGCCTTGCCGTCCATGGACACGGCGATGGGCCCTGCCGACCGCATGGTTATGGACGGCTGCCGGACGACCGAGCCGTCCACCGAGCAATAGCTCCCGGCGGGCTTGACGACGAGGGCCGGGCGGCACGCGCCGCCGTCGATGCAGACGCCCTCCCCGCCGGTGGCGCGCAGGGTGACGGTCTGGCTC
>NZ_OY760501.1 GCF_963663645.1 uncultured Trichococcus sp. | reverse complement strand
AGAAGGCAACCACAAAGGATTATCGGCCTACCTGGGAAACTGGGGCATGATTTTCTTCGTTGGCGTTACTGTATTTGTAGGTTCAGCTATTGCTGCTACGTTTCTGATTGAAACGATCACACGGCTGGTATTGTTTCTTACAGCGCCAGATTTTCAGTTGTTAACGGGATTTTCGGGTGTCAATTGGAGGACTTTTATCAAACTGAGAAATTTTTATCCGGATACCCGAGGGGTCACCTGGCTGCATTGGGGAAGTTATGGTCTTGCTTTCGGGGTAGCCCTATACACCATGTTTAAGTTGCGTAGCAGATATGGTACCTTGAATCGCAATCAAAAAGGTGACAGTGCTTTAGCAACGCTGGAAGAGATTTCCCGTACCTACACAGCGGTTCCAGAAAAGAAAAAAGAATGGGATGGCTTAGGTGGGACGTTGATATCGCGGGTAAAGGAAACGGTATTTGTGGACGAAAGCACACAAAACACCGCGATAATCGGGACTTCCCGCTCCGGGAAAGGGGAACTGTTGGTTTTCCCGATGATTGATATCAACTCTCGCGCTAGCGCAAAACCGAACTTGGTAATCAATGATCCGAAAGGCGAATTGTATACTGCAAGCTATGAGACGTTGCGGAAAAGGGGCTATCGCGTAGAAGTATTGAATATTCTGAATCCGACGGAAGGCATGAGCTACAATCCGCTGGAATTGGTGAAACAAGCTTTTGAGAAGGGGGACTATGCGGAAGCGCAAAAACGCACGAAAACATTAACGTTTTCGCTTTACAATAACCCGAACGCAAAGGAGCCTTTTTGGGACAATTCCGCACAAGCGTTAGTCTCTGCGATTATCTTAGCGTTATGTGAAGAGTACTATGACGCGGATAATTACCACCCGGAGCGGATTACGTTGAAAAATGTAGCGTCCTTTTTGAGCGAAATGGGATCAAAAAATTATTCGAAAGACGGCGGGAAAACGGAAGTCAACGCCCTGGACGAGTATTTTGAAGGATTGCCGCCTACCAGTGTGGCCAAACAGCAATACGCTACCAGTAATTTTGCCAAAGGGAATACCCGCGGCTCGATCTTTTCTGTGGCCAGTTCAAAACTGGAGATTTTTACAGGAGATGCCATTGCAAAATTAACGAGTATCAATTCCATTGATATGACGCGCGTCGGATTTCCGAAACAAATTCATTTGCGGACCGATATCCGTCTGAAAGGACAGGATTTTGAAGTCCTTTTCTACCGAAAGAACCAAACCCAACCTTTTGGAAAGGAGATTGGGCGTGTAGAAGCCGTTTCCGGTCCGACGACCCAATGTGGGTTACTCCACCTTCATTTTGACTACGCGTTAGCAGATGGGGATCGGATCCAATTTGTGCCAAGAGATAATCCGGATCAAGCAGTGATGTATAGCTTCCAACGTGTTTCAAAAGGTCACAATCAGTATGGGAAAGAAGAGTTTGAAGATTTTGCGCACATGCAGTGGTGTGAAGACGTGTCGGAAAAAGAAAGAGCCATTCAATCATTGGAAGTCTTGTATATCACAGATTCGTATGCCGTCTTCATGGTCGTGCCTGATTACGACTCGTCTATGCATGTTATCTGCTCAATTTTTGTCCGACAGATGTATCAAACGTTGAGTCAACTAGCCACGATTACCCGGGGTCAGAAATTACACAGACGCGTGCAGTTCATTTTGGACGAATTCGGAAACATGCCACCCATTGAAGGAATGGATAGCATGCTGACCGTTTGTCTCGGAAGAAATATTCTGTTTGCGCTGGTGGTGCAGGGGTACAATCAGATTGATTCACTATACGGTAAAGATAAAGCGACGTCCATAAAGGACAATTGCCAAAACCACTTATACATTTTTACAACGAACAAAGAGACGGCAAAAGAAATCAGTGAGAAGATCGGCTACCGCACCATTGAAATCGATAGCCGCAGCGGGAAAGTGTTGGATTTGGATTCTACTCGCACCACGAGTGTGGATCGGCAGCCGTTACTTTCCGAAAATAGGCTCATGCAGCTACAGGAAGGCGAGATGGTCGTGATTCGATCGATCATGCGACGAGACAAGAAAGGACGCGATATCCGACCAAAAGCGATTTTCAATACAGGAAAGACCCGTATGAAATACCGGTACCAATACTTATCGGAAGATTTTGATACGGAAAAAGATCGTCATGAATTACGCATTCCTTCGTTGCATGCAGAATTACAGTTACACGCGCTACAAGTGGATTATGAAGAACTACAGAACCCGCAGAGAATGCAGCTGAATGAAGGACAGCGGAATGAAATAAAAATGATCCTTGAATATACGTTCTTGAACGGAACCGTTGCTGTGTTTGATCGAAAGAACAAGAATTTGACGGTAGATGAAATCAAGAGCTTGCTCACTTCGTTTGTCTTGGAACAGGATAAAATCGACTGTAACGGGAATAGGCTGACATTGGAAAATATCGCGTACGATATTCAAAATATTCTACGAGGAAAACCATTGGAATATATTGATTTGGATTTGTTACTGGAAGAAGAGGAATTTGAGGAATCTGATTTTGACCAAGAAGATAGAAAGCATGGAAAGTCTACACAAAAAATAGCGTTGGGGTTGAGAACAGAGACTTGAAAGGAGTGAGCAGTGTGAAAAAAAGAATCGGATATGTTTTATTGTTATCGTTGTTTTTCCTATTCGCGGCTTGCGGCACAACAGTGAAAGATCCGTTAGAACTAGTGGGGAAAACGTTCAGCGTGGAAAATTTACGGACCAATAAAGATTATGCGACCGTAACCTTTACGGCAGAAGAGGAAAAGATTTATGCAACAGGATTAGCGGAAAATGGTGAAACATTGGCATCAGAAGTGGTGGAAGTAGCAGAAGAACCAGACGAAACTAGCTATTACTTGGTTGAATGGGGAGAGAAAACATATTACGCAGGAAGAATTGAAGATGATATATATTTTTGGTTCACGCATAATCCCGATGAAATAGGAAGCACAGCGAAAAATGAGTACGTTTTGAAATTAATTGAAGAAGATTAATAACTCAACTTTCGCAGTTAAAAAATCTGTTTAATCCTTTGATATATCAATGTTCTTAAAGACTTAACTACCAAAAATGTACACAAAAAGACACCTCTCTTTGGTAAAATGTAGTTACCACACAACACATACGAAAGAGGGATGTCTTATGGCTACTATTTTACCAGAAAATCAAATCAATCAGGAACTTAATTCTTCCGTTCATCAATTTTTTCGCAATCAGAAACTGGGAACGTTACTGAATCAATCCAATATTCGGAAAGAAGCAGGCATTTCACCAGTAATGCTGGTCCAGTTCATCTTTTCATTGGTCCTTCAAAAGAAAAATTTGTATCGGACATTGGAATCCGGACGGGAGCCAGAGGCTCCTGCCAAGGATGCGGTTTATCGCTTGCTCAACAACGCAACCTATAATTGGCGCAAATTTCTGTTGCTGCTGAGTCAAAATGTCATTACCCAGAAATTGCTCCCACTTGTCTCAGAAAACCGCGAACGCGTCCTGATTTTGGACGATTCCTTATACAGCCGTGCCCGCAGTAAATCGGTCGAGATGCTTGCGCTAGTTCATGATCATACCACTGGGAAGTTCGTCCGTGGCTTTCGCATGCTGACTTTGGGTTGGTCGGATGGGAACACTTTCGTGCCGCTTGCGTTCTCTTTATTGAGCTCAGAAAAACAATCGAACCGTTTCCAGGAAATCAACCCGACCATAGATAAGCGCACCGTGGGTTACAAGCGTCGGAAGGAAGCCGTCAAAAAGTCGACGGAAGCGCTGTTCGACTTGCTTGATGATATAAATCCGCTCCAACTCTGCGCTCGAACGTTACTTTTCGATAGTTGGTTCGCATTTCCAAAAGTAATCAAGCGCGTGGTTTCGGAGTATCCACTCGAGGTAGTCTGTATGCTGAAACGTATGCACCGCGTCTACTACACGTATGAAGGGCAAAAGTATACACTGACCCAGTTGTATCAAGTTGTGCGCAAAAAACGTGGTCGTGCCAAGATCCTCGCATCTGTTGTCGTCAGCTTGGGACTGGACGATAATGAAAAAGAAATTCAGGCCCGTATTGTCTTCGTGCGTGACCGAAATCGCTCCAAAAATTGGCTTGCAATCTTGTCCACGGATGTCAATCTGCCTGAAGAAGAAATTGTGCGTCTCTATGGCAAACGCTGGGATATCGAGTGTTTCTTCAAGGTGGCAAAGTCACATCTGGCGCTAGGAAAAGAGTTCCAGTGTCGCAGTTACGATGCGATGGTAGCCCACACGACAATTGTCTTCACCCGTTACATCATGCTCGCCCTTCGTACACGCGAAGAGCAAGATCCCAGGACCATCGGTCAGCTGTTCTTCTTGTGTTGTGATGAACTGGAGGACATCCGCTTTGCAGAGGCGATTCTATTGGTATTTGACTGTCTGAAGGCTTCCCTGACGGAAGAACCTGTCCTGTCCGAAGAAATGGTGGAGTCCCTTCTGGATAGAGTTTTCGATAATTTACCAACTTTCTTGAAACGAGCATTCCCACAACCGGAAAAGCAGCTTCCAAGTGCTTTAGCGGCATAATATTATCCTGCATTCCCGGAAATTTATAACGAGGATTTTATAGAAACTTAGTAACATCAAGGCTTTAAGAGATTTTTTAGATTAATTCCACCTCGTTATAATCAGCATTTATAACAAGGGAAAAACCCACTGATATCAAGGTTTGCAGCCATTCTCGTTACACAATTCGGGAATGCAGGATATTATAGCTGGAAATGTTGATGTATCAAGTCTATATGGTATTTTTTAGTGTGCGAAAGTTGAGTTAATAAAGAGAAGTGGTGCTAAATTCGAATTTAGTGGAGCCACTTCTTTTTTTGAAAGGAGCTATAGCATGACTCCAAAAGAAATATTAATGCAGTATGCTGACTTATTTAAACTGAGGTCCATACCTGCATGGATTTTCCGCTATGTTGAACAATTCTTATTTCGTTTATTGTACGGATTGGCAAATGGTATGGAAATGATGGTTAATCATCTGGCGAGCATATTGGCCTTTTTTAATCAACCGGAAGTTCAGGATTTTTACCAGTATTTGGCATTGGCAAGTTTTGTTTTCCTAGCGATCGCCCTTATGTTTCAGGGGTACAATTTTATTCTCGGGAAAAGAAAAACCGTTTCTGATTTATTCCGTAATACGGTGCTGGGAGTTCTGTTCATTATCGCTATTCCATGGACCATGACCCAATTTCTGACCATCGCAGATGCCAGTGTCGCTGCTTTGGGTACGGACGAAGAAGGGAACATTATGTTGGCCGCGAACGTCTTGTATGACAATATCACAGATATTGAAATTCTTGCGGAAAGTGGAGAATGGGAAAACTTAGAAGCTAGAAAAAATCTCTCCCGTGAATTACCTTTTGAAGCACTCGATCTCACTGAAGCAGCAGACAGTGATGAGGACGTCTTAGGTGTCAAACTTGTTTCAACTGGCGATAGTGTTGTTGATGAGGAACTGGATAATGGTGGTCTCTTTAGTTTTTGGGACGAGTATTATTTCCGCTATTCCTATGACTTTTTGGTGATTCTGTTGGAGTTCTTATCGCTGATTGTCATTTATATATTCTTTTCGTTCAAACTGATATCAGTTGCATTCGAATTGGCTACTACGAAGTTGGTAGCGCCCTTTGCGATCAACACGGATATTGGGACAGGCCAAAAAGCAAAAGTGGTTCTAAAAGAAATGATCAATGGTTTTGCGACGTTCGTCTCCATTTTTTATATTCTGCGACTGTATCAGGTGTTTACGAGCTGGATCTTGGCAATGGACCTCTTCGAGGTACCCATTCTAAATGCCATGATTATGATTGTTGCGGCATTTGTGGTGATCGACGGCACAAAAACCATTCCTCGAATTTTTGGTTTTGACGCGGGTGTAAAAGATGGGCAAGCGACTTTTATGGGCTTGTATGCAGGCACACGGTTAGGAGCGGCATTCGGCAGAGGGGTCAAAGGAGTTGCCAATGGAATTGGCAACAGCATGGACTACAATGCAGACAAATTAGGTAAATGGAATGAACATCGCCAAGAGGCGGGTGGTATAGGAAATCACCTGCAAAACGGTATGCAAGACAAAATGAACAGTTTCAAGCACCCATTGCAAACAGCGCAGACTGCTATGCGATCGAGTGACCTGGCGCATTCATTCGCCCAGGGAGGCTTTCAACAAGGAAAATTGAATGACTTGGCAATGGAAACAGGGGCTACGAAAACAAATGCTGGTAAAGCATTGCAGCTGAATGGAAATGATCCAGAAAAGGCTAAAACCTACTTACAACAAATGGGCATGACAAACGAAATGGAAGACCCACAAGCAACAGGCGCAGATTCTCCACTGGGAGCAGGATCGGTTGAATCAGATGTGGGAATAGCGGGTACACCATCAGAAAAAGCAACTCTCCGAACAGACGGGACGGGTAAAAAAGATTTAAATGCGCTGTTGGCTAAACAGGGGGGAACTAGTACACCAAGTGTGGATCCTTCTGCTTTGAATGAAAATAAAAACTCTGTCGCCACAACGGGGATTACGCATGCAGGGCAATCCTTGGATTCTTTACAGGAGCAGTCTTTCGAAGAAGCAAATACTGATGGTGAGAGCGATCCAACAAGCATTGTAGGGGCTGATAGCCATTCATTGGTCCAAAACAGCTCTTCTCAAAGCATAGATCGTGTAAATCAAGGGAATACCTTATCAGAAAGAAATGTTGCTGTAAACGAACGGAATGAAGGGGTGATTACGGAGAGGACAGCACTGACTTCTACTGGAAGTACAGGCACTAAAGGGCGGATCAATTCGGATGGAACGGTCAATGTCCCACGTATGGAAAATCTCTTGTACGAAGAAGACGCTGCCTTCCAACCGCTGGAACCTTACGAAACAGCCACAAATAACGCAAAATCAAGCTCTGAGAGCGTAGAAATTTCAAATAGAATAAATAGTCAAGTAGACAGAAATATTGCTGTAAACGTTCAAAATAGCGGAATGGAACAATCGGTAAATACGCATATTTCCCAAACAACGACGGGTTCACGCCCGCGAATCAATTCAGACGGAACGGTTAATGTACCGCGTATGGAACAGATTGTAGAGGATTCTCCTATGGAATCAAATCGCGTTCAGTATGAAACGGATTCTTCTGTCAGAAGGTCCGTTCCTATGCAAGAAGCCGTGATAGTAAACAGATCTTCAGTACAAACAGATTCAAAGCCGGCTTTGCGGTACGTGTTACAACAAGAGGACTCCGGTCCAAGTACCCCGATCTCAGAATCCATTTTGGAAACTCGCGCAATAGACGGGCGAACACATCTACGTCAGAAACGAACAGAAGATCCGACAAAACCGACGAAAGAGATTCAGAATCGGAACGGGAACCGAAAATAAAGTGAGGAAGGGGTCATTGCAGGTTGTATGCAATTCTGCTTCCTTTTCTGTTTAGGAGGAACAAAGATGTATGAAATTCCAAAAGAGTTGAAAACCGATATCAAGTTATGGGCGGTTTACTCCAGTGACATTCCTTTTTTATTGATGATGTTGCTACTGACGCTGATGTTGGAAGATTTTTTTACGGGCGGAATCTTCCGTTTAAAGCTAGCCTATTATGCCGTGAACGTCCTGTTCACGTTTCTGTTTATTACCAAACCGGTCCCTAATATCTCAATTTTTAAGCTGATCACCCATGGGCTTCTGCAAGACTTTCGGAAAGTGAAAAGTTTGGATTATCAAAAATATGCGGCAGTCGCTCATTTAGAAGAGTGGAAGGAAGAGGAGGCGAACTAATGCAAACAAACGGCAAATCTGCTTGGGAGAATATCAAATCGTTGTTTCAAAGCCCGAATGGGGGGGATTAAAGAGATGGCCGAGTGGATCCCTTACATTGATCTGACTGCCGAAGGCTATCTTGTGATGCGGGATAGACGATATCAGAACATGGTTCAAATTGAATCCCATGATTTAAACACATTGACTGAGAGTGATAAAAACCGATTGATCGAGGAATTTTCCCGTTTTTTGACGAGTACGAATTTTCCGCAAAAGTATTTGAGTATTCGGAGCAATGTAGACACGTCCAATCAGCGCAATTATTGGGCCAAAATGTATCGGAATTCTAAAAATGACTTACAGAAAAAGCGGATCTTACACACCATCGAACAACTCAAATTTGTAGAAGAAAATGCAACGAACCAGGAATACTATTTACTTTTTTCAGCCACTACAATCCAGGAGCTGCAGCGAGCTGAAAATGAAATTTATATTTTTGGTGGTCAAGCGTTGGGCGCCAAACCGGTCCCGGTTGAAAAAAAGTTGAAGATACTAGATCGGCTAATGAATATGAGTAGTTATGCGGAAGGGGAGGAGTGAACATGGAACGGACAATGAAAAAGTCAAAAGCCCTTCAAGCAGAAGTAAATAAAAAAGCGAACGCAGCGGAAGCCTATAACAAAGCATTTATGGCTGAAATTCAGCCAAAAGGTGGTCTTGTTTTTGAAGATAAGTACGTCAAAAAAGCAGATGGCTATGAAACGTGTCTGCATGTATACGATATGAAAACAACCCAGAATACCTATTGGTTAAATCAACTTATGCAACGAGATGAAGTGATTGCGGTAATGGACGTACTGACAGCCGAACGCGACGATATTTTAAAAACGATTGATCGGTCCATAGACGAATTTTACGCCCGCACTTTGGAAGAAAAAAGTAACATTGAACAATTGGAATCGCAAATGAGCATTTCCACATTGCAGCGCGTGGCCAATGAAATTTCCCAAAGAGGAGAATCGATCAAAATTGTGGTGAATCGCTTGTATTTATCAGCAGCCACGCGAGAAGGATTGGACAAGAAAATCAATCGGTTAAAAGGGGAGTTGACCGGGCTTGGTTATAAAACAACCATTCTTTTGACGGGTATGAAGGAAGAATGGGACGGCCTGTTTCTCCCGTTGGATAAACAAATGGAAAGTAATTTTACGATTAATGGGAAATACATTCCAGCGCGGTCTCTTGGCGGCGGCTATCCTTTCCACCACAAGAGTCTGGAAGATCCTTACGGCATGTATTTGGGCCGTACCAGCACGAATGGCGTCGTTCTTTTTGATCGCTATATGAATGACAATCGGAATCGAAAATACTCGCATACCTTCTTATTTGGCCAAATGCGGTACGGGAAATCGACCTTGCTTAAAAAGTTATTTGAGGATGACTATAACCGGGATAATTTTATTCGCGGATTTGATAAAGCAGGTGATTTTGAAGAAGTGGTAGCCGACAAGGGTGGTGCGTATATCGATTTGGCCGGAAAAAATGGCCGAATCAATTGGCTGGAAGTATTCTCGACCGCTACGAGATCAGAAAAGGATCTATCCGTCGATCATGTGGCTAGCTTCCATCAGCACATCGCGAAATGCAAGCTAATGATCGGGATGTTGAATAGTGATTTTACGGAGACGGATTTGAATGAGTTCGGACGGATGTTGGCGGCCTTCTATGTAGACTATGGACTTTGGATAGATACCAACGAGCCAGAGGCACAACAACAAACGGCTATCGCGGGCAGACCTTCTGCGGATTATCCTATTTTGATCGATTTGTTGGCCTTCATGACACAAAAATATCAGCAGGTCATTGAACGAGAAGCCCCCACGCCGGCCAGACGGGTTCGGATCGAGAAAATCCGCAACACATTGGATAGTATGCTGCAAGAAAATGGGAATATCTTCAACGGCCGGACAACCGTTCCGAATGTCCAGGATGAACAAGTGGTGTTTTATGACATTTCCAGTTTGCAGTCCCTTTCCAGCAATGTTTTCCGGGCGCAACTCTACACGGCCATTTCGATGATTTGGAATGATGCCTTACGGAATGGGCGGAAAATGAAGCAACTGTACGAGAATAATCAAGTGGAATGGGCGCATATTCGGCGCTTCTCGGTGTATTTAGATGAATGTCATAACGTGATCAATCCCGACAACAAAGCTTCCGTAGACTATATCATTCAGTTTCAGCGGGAAATGCCAAAATTTTTCGGGTCGGTCTTGTTTGCGACCCAGACCATCGATTCGATTTTGAAAAGTAACCTGGCCAACGATACGAATGAAGCGCTCAAAACGATTTTTGCGCTTTGCCAATATAAGTTTTTCTTTCGTTTGGACCATTCCGAGGTGGACACGGTCCAACGTGTAATCGGTGATGTCTTAACGGACAGTTTGAAGGGCGAAATCCCTAAGCTACAGCAAGGGGAAACCGTACTCACAACGGGTGCAACAGAAGCCTTTAAAATGAAAGTCTTCGTCTCTCAAGAAGAAGTTGATCGGTTTAAGGGCGGGAATTAAGGAGAAGGAGGGAACGTATGCACCATTCTTTTTATGCTTCCATGCAGTTATTGCAGCAGCCCCAAGTGTTATTAAAGAAAGGATGGAAGGTTCTGGTCGTTTTGCTTCTGGGTTTAGTGGTAATAGCGGGATCCCTGGGAGGAGTCCTCTCGATTTTTATCGGAGAGAGTGAGAGTAGCACCGATAGTCAGGCACCGATCGGTTTTTACGGCGGCAATGTCGGGTTGAGTCCGGAGACAGAACAATACCGCAGCATGGTCCAAGAAGTATTGACCGAATATGGCATACCGGAATATGAAAGTGTAATTCTGGCTATCATTCAAGTGGAATCCAAAGGTCTGTTGGCAGACGTTATGCAATCCTCGGAATCAGCCGGATTGGCACCAAATGCATTCACCAATCCGCTGCAAAGTATCGAGCAGGGCGTGAAGTACATGAAGGCAAATATCGATTATGCGAGAGAACGTGGTGTGACGGATGTAGGTGCCTTGTTGATGGGCTACAATTTCGGGACCGCATATATTCAATACATTGCACGAAATGGCGGGGTCCACACGCTGGAACTGGCAGAGCAATACTCCAAAAACATCGTGGCGCCTTCCCTTGGAAATACGACTGGCATTACGATGCCTTATCGAAACGCAATCAGTGAAGCGAATGGTAAACCCTACATCTACTATAACGGCGGTAACTTTCATTATGCGGACTTAGTAGGACAATACTTGGTGGCCGGAACAGGTAATCAGGAAGCCATCAATGGCGACGTGCAACACTTACTGGACGTTTCGAAGCAATATTTAGGCGTGCCCTATGTTTGGGGAGGAAAGACGCCCAATGGGTGGGACTGCTCCGGGTTTGTCGGATGGGTCTACAAAGAGGCCTGGGGGATAGAGGTCAGCACTTGGACCGTTACGCAAGCTTTGGTTGGCGATCGGATTCCGGTCAGTGAAGCGAAAGCAGGAGACATGCTTTTTTGGGGTCCCACAGGCGCAGAAACGCATGTCGCCATTTATTTGGGAGACGGTACGTTTATTCACGCGCCGCAGCCAGGGGACGTGACCAAAATAACGCCCCTTCAATATTTTCAACCCGACTTTGCGGTTCGGATGTAAATCGTGGGAGGTAGGATATGAAGGAAAAAAAGATCTTTACAGTGATCTACTTGTTGCTATTGGTATCAGTTGTCGGGAACGTGATTTTCTTCGTCAACTGGCTAGGGAGTCACTCGAATCAAGAGAAAAGGAATCAGGAACAAGCAGAACTGGTTACGGCATTGGAAGAAGAAAACACGCAATTAAAATCACGGATTGATGAACTCTTAACGAGTGAATCGGAATCTTCGTCCGGAGAAGAAAATACGCAAGCAACGGAGCCTGTTGAAGAAGGAGAAACGACTGCCGGACTTCCTGGGTCAAACGAGAAGCAAGTAGCCTTCTTAGAGGAGTTTGCTCGCTTGCAATTTGGAATGGGTGCCGATCAGCGGGAAGAAAATCTGGCACAACTGGGGACCCTCATGAGTGCGGAAGCCTTCCAAGAAATGAACGGCAGTGCGGACGTTATACCGTCTGCCATTGGCTATACGATTGAAGTAGAAGAGACAGAAATTTATCGCCAGCTAGACACTGAAAATACAAATGAATATCTGATTGTCGTTCACCAAAAGACAAAAACCGATCAAGAGAATGCTGCGGCTGTGCAATCTCGATTGTATTATCGGGTGACGCTTGGCAACACAGCGGAAGGCACGCTTATGGTTGATGAGGTCAGTGCGTTGATGCCGTACCAGTAAGAAAGGAGAAGACTTGTGAGCGAACTTAAAATGAAATTTCAAGAGAACCCGCGCTATCTTTACTATGGCATCTTACTGGCGTACCTATTGAGTTTGCTAACCATTTTTACCTTACGTGTCACAGCTGGATCAGGCGAAGTGAACGTAGAAACGAATCAAATCGGACAGTATGTTGGGGTTGGTCAAAACGACCTGACTGTTTCGGATCTCATTTATAATCCGGAAACCGGCATTGTGGAAGTCGATATCTATATCAAGAAAGAGCAAAGCATGATCGAAGACTTGCCGGATTACGAATTTGCGGGTTTGGTTTTTACAGATACGGATACGTATTTGCCGCAAGAAATGATTCAAGTGTCCGAAAATTATTACGTGGTCTTCTTTGGAGATGTGCCAAAAGACTTTCAGGCACTCTCACTTACGGTAGCGGAAGTGAAGGAAGAGGACGCCAGCGCAGATCTGATGAAGATGCGTTACCTACAAGAAGATTTTAAAGTCGATCCGGCGTATGAAATAACAGAGGACACGCTGCATTACGAAGGAAAGGCCATTGCTTTTGAAATTTCGGAAACAGAAAATCAGATCACGGCTAATCAAGAAGAGAGAAGCGTACTGAAAGAAAAAATCGAACAGTATGAAGGAAAAATCAAAGAGAACGAGGAAGAAAAGAAATATCTTCTGAGTGAAGAACAAGCAGAAATTGATTCTACCAATAACAAATTAGTAAAAGAAATCGTAAAAATGGAACAAGATATAGCGGACTTAGGCAGACAGAACAGCCAACTAAAAGAAAAGATCGCTCTGGCTGAACAGAAGAAGGACGCACTCAAAAGCACCGAGTAATTATTGGTAGATTGGCTGTAGAAGGGATTCATAAAACTTATTAATTCTTGGAATTAAGGTTATTAAAACCTATTAAATGTTATGAAATCCTATTAAAAAGAGGGTTTTTAGCGCGTTTTGAGCGGAGTAGGGGACACATCAGGCTTTGCCTGATATCAAGCGGTTTTCGAGGGATCGAGAAAACCAGAGCGGAGTGACCCCCTTATGCTCATGGAAAAATCTAGTGAATTCTTGATTTATGGTTTTTAAAAGCTGAAAGGGATTGGATATTGGAGGTGTGTTTATGTATGCAAACAACAAAATCGAGATCCGGGTATCGGGAGTAACGCATTCCTTAAAGAAAGAATTATTTCGGATTGTTGAGCAGAAACAAAAAGCTTTAGGAACGAAACGGTATTCCCTATCTGATCTTGTGATTGAAGTGTTAGAAGACTATGTTGGAAAGTCCTATGAGGAAGAGTTCCAGGAAGAGCAACGCGAATTTTTGGGTGCTGTCGCAAAAGAAGTAGCGAAAATTGAGGCCATCGATCAGAAGATGAATCTGTTGATTCAATCCTTAAACGCAAACACCGGAACGCTACAAAAAGTTCTGAACGAGCTGTGAAGGGGGCGAATCCATGACAACACCTGCCTTCGTTTTAAAATCGGAATTTGAATTACCAGGTACGAACGCCAAGGGATACGCCGGTATCGTCGACTACATGACGGATAAAGAAAAAGTAAAGAAGGGTGAAGTGTACAATACGCCGGATTATTTTCCTGAAGGCATTCTATCCTATATGGCTGACGAGAAAAAAGCCAGTGGCCTCTTTACCAAGGATAAAGATTTTGTCGATAAAAATTCAATCCGGGAATTAAAAGAAAGCTATCAACAAGCGGAACAAAATGGCAGCTTGCAATGGAAGTTTGTGGGGTCCTTCGACAACGAGTGGCTAAAAGAAAATCAAATCCTGGATCCGGAGGGAGAGGTGCGAGAGCAGGCGCTCAAGAAAGCGGTCCGCGTCATGATGGATCGCTTGATTAAAGAGGAAAAATTTATTCCGAGTCAAACGATTTGGGCGGCCTCGTTCCACCATAATACAGACAATCTACATTTTCATATTTCGCTAGTCGAAAAAGAAAGTTCACGCGAACTGGTGAAAAGACGCCAGAAAAAAATAGAAAAGTCATTGTCGCCAACCGGCATGCAGATACGATTCTATCGGGATCAAGGAGGCGCTTGTTTACAACCGAAAGGGAAGCTGAAGCAAGCAACATTGGACAAAATGAAGAGCAGTTTTTTGAGCGAATTGACGCGTTCAAGCCGAAAACAGTTTCTCGAAAGGCAAACAACTCTACGTGACAACCTGGTCCATGAATTGCAGTTGCCCCAAGAAACGATCGCACAAAAAAGGGAGTTATTTCGGATTCTTCAAACGCTTCCGAAAGATAAAAAGAATTGGCAGTATAAAACGATCACTAGGGAATATCCGATCGCAAAGGAGCGAATAGATAGCTATACCCAACGGTATCTACGTGACTCCGGGAAAAAAATAACCTTTCAACGAGTGTTGGAAGAAGAGGCGCGTTTTCGCGAGCGACTGTATGGAGGGAATCACAATTACAAACAGAATCAAATGGCTGATTTGGAGTATCGGCTGGGGAATCGACTCCTAAAAGAACTGAAGGTGCAGCTAGGAGAAAAAAATAAATTACGCAGTGTGAGCCGGACGTTACAAAAAAATCAGAAAGAAAATGTACCCAGTGCGATTCGTTTTACGTTACGTGATCGCCGAAGGTTAGATCGCGCCATGGGAGATACCTATCAGAAAAAATTGAATCTCTTATACTACGAGCAAAATGAACGCGAAGCGGAGTACGTAAGGCACAGACAAGAGTATGGATTGGAATAAAAAGGAGGTAACGTATGCATAAAATTGTATCGCTCAGCCTGGACGAAAGGGTTATCGACTTATTAGATGACGAAATTATTCGGGAACCCGATTGTCATAATCGGTCTCAGTTAATCCGGAAAATCATTCAGCAGTACTTTGCGGCTAAAGGAAATGTAGCAAGAAAAATAGAACCGGACATCAATTTAGGAGAGCTAGAAAAAGAAGTGGCGATCGTGAAGCAATTAGTGGGGGCTTTGGTGTTTAATAGCTATTCTAATTTAGAAAGTACGGAAAGTGAAACGCCCCTCTCGCTTTCCGCTGCGACAGATTTACCTTTAATCGAAGAGAGTATTATTCATGAAGTACTTGAGAAAAAGTTGTCGAAAAAAAGTGAGGGGAAAGCATGAGCATACAACCAGTGCGCTTAGTCGCGATAGAAGAAGAGGAATATGTGGGATTCTTTCAGACGTTAGAATCCTACGATGTCGAGGATTCGACGAAAGATATTGAAGTGCCCATCTATGATTACAACGATTTGTGGGATCTTATTTTACAGGATTATTACCAACAGTTAGATGTCGTCTATTCCCTCGATCTAGAAAATAAGGTAGTCGTAGATACGCAAGTTACACTATTCTAAGGAGTGAAAAAGCATATGACTTACAGAAGAAAAACACCGCAAGAAATAAAAGCGGCTGTGCTAGAATTGTCTCAGGAAGCCAAAAACAAAGTGGAAGAGTATGCGCAAGACTCCGAAGGAATTCGTGCATATCTTACTTTTATGTCTAAATTTTACCAGTATTCCCCTAGGAATAATGCGTTAATCAAAGAGAGTTTTGAAGGGGCTTTAGCTGTGAAGGGATTCAAGCAATGGAAAGAAGAAGGATTTTCGGTACGAAAAGGCGAAAAGGCTATTGAGATTCTCATTCCGAGTATTGCCAAATATTACAAAGATACAGAAGGGAAGCTGGTCCCTGTTTCGGCAGCAGATCCTCTTACAAAGGAGCGCATTCAGAATAAAGAAATTCCTGTTATGAAGCAGGTAGCTGGCTTCACCAAAGGGCATGTATTTGATATTACGCAGACGAATGCGGAGGAGAAGGACTATCCGGCATATTATCCAAATAAACGGGTTGCATTTGCATTTAATGGAGAGAGCTTTGGAGCATTCAATAAGGCACTGGAAGGATATGCTCGGGAGACTGTCCAATCCCTTTCGTATCAACCTATCCCAACCGTGGCCAAAGGCTACTACGAGGTCGGAACACATAAAATTGTAATGAATAGTCGTTTAACCGATTCGGAGAAGGCGAAGACATTGATTCATGAATTGGCACACGCCAAAATGCATGGAGTGAACAGTCCGTATAAGGATACAACAACCCGAGAACAGGAAATGCAGGCAGAAATGACAGCCTATGTAGTCGCAAAATCATTTGGTTTGGATCCGGCAGATGAATCAATCCATTATGTGGCCAACTGGACAGGGAAATTTGCGGAGATTGAAGATGTCGAAAGGAATTTAGCGGCAATCCAAAAGACCGCACGTGAAATGATTCAGGGGATTGATACGCACTATGGATTAGAGCTAGAAAAAGAAGCTGGAAAAAGCACAATAGAAAAAGAGTCCGGTATTCCTGTTCCAGAAAAGGCGGACGAAATCAGTCAACACGAGGAACTTGAAGAAGGTAAAGAGAGACCCGATAAGCCCTATATCCTGATTCAGAATGTACAGGCGTTGGTAAAGGACGGACAGATTCCGATGGAGAAAGGTAATTTCTACACAGTCGAAGAGACGGAACAAATTTTTGAAGATATGAAGGAGCAGCCGTTCAAAATCCGATACCAACTATTTGACAGTAATGCGACAGACCCGATTACAGACAAAAAGCTAACCAAGACGGTTTCGCATTCTTATCGAAAAGGGACCTTTACACAAGCGTCTTATAATCAGATTGCGCAGCTAAAAGATAAAGGCGTGCAACATACTATGCAGAAGGTAAATGAGAGAGAACTTGAATAAAAAAATGGAGTTGCTAATTTCCAATTAGCAACTCCATTTTTTTATGCTATATTTAGCTTCTATTCCAAATTAAATCACCAATTTTATACACATCGGTAGAACCGCTGCACAATATTACTTCAAAATTATGCTTCTCATAAAAGTGTACCAACCGTTCTATGTGGCCAATATCCACGCGAGATATCTCTCCAGTGATACGACGGATATTTCTTTTCTTTGCAATATCAAGAAGCGCGTTGAGTAGCATGCTGCCCAGCCCTTGATTAATGAAAGAATCTGCCATTTCGATATCCTCTAAAGAAATAGTAGTAAAGTTATTCTTGAAAAACGCCTTCAACATGGGATCCCGGCCCGAACGCCCCTTTGAAGTTATGACGCTAATTCCAATGAAGATACGGATTTCTTCCTCTTCAGGTATATCGTCTAAAAAGTGTCTATACATTATGAGGTTAGCCTTCTCTGTTTTGGTTACGGAAAGCACTTCGAATCCTTTGTTTTTTAAAATATCTATCTGAGCAGTGGTTTCTTTTTGAATAGCAGTTTTTCGCTTGAATTTTAAACTACTGAGCTTGCTGAATAATTGCTTAAATACACGCATGGATAACCGCCTTATATTTTTTACTTTATAAATAAAAAAATGGTTTTACAAATTGAATTTCCCCACCAGATATCCTATCTTAAATGGATCTATTTCGCCATACGACAGCTCACAAAGACAATCTTAAGTCCACCATTTGAAACCAAACTCTTGCTAGTAATTCAAGTTCGTTACATCAATTTGGTTTCAGAGTATGGACTTAAGTCCATACTCTATCCGATACGTTGTAAGCGATTTACTAATATGATAAATTACTTTTTAGATACGTATCTAAAAAATGTAGATAAGGAGGTTGTTTTGATGAAAGAAAATGTTAGTCAAGCAATGCAAAAATTTTCTCGATCTGTTATCGTTCCTGTAAAATTTATGGCTGTTATGGGTTTATTCTTAGCTTTTTCAGTTATTTTACAGCTTCAATTTATGCCTAGTTTTCTACAAACATTTGGCACATTGATAAAAACCATGATGGATAGCATGTTGAATAATTTATCATTAATTTTTTGTATAGGTATCGCTTCTTCTTTAGCTAACAAGAAAAAGGTTGAAGCCTCCCTCATCGCTTTGATTTCATTTCTTTTTTTTCTAGCAGCGAATAATGCATGGTTAATTCTAACGAATCAAATCGCTAATCCAGGAGAAATGGGATTGTTTGGGACAGGGCAAGGAATGGTTTTAGGTTTTCAAGTTGTTGATATGAATGTATTTTTAGGAATGATTATTGGTTGTATAGTTGGTTACTTCCACAATAAATTTTCAGATAAAAAATTTGTTGATTTCTTAAGTATTTATGGTGAATCTCGCTTTACGTTCATGTTACTTATTCCTGTCATTTTAATTTTAGCAGTAACAATGTGTTATATTTGGCCAATTGTCAATGGATTGATTTCATCACTATCTGGCTTTATTTTAACAACAGGGTTAATTGGCGTATTCGTGTACTCATTCGGAAATCGCTTCTTAATCCCTACTGGTCTTCATCACCTATTATGGATGCCGTTTTGTTTTACCGCACTTGGCGGTACAGCAGAAATCAATGGGCAAGTATATAGTGGTGCAGCAAACATTTTTTATGCGCAAATGGCTAATGCTAGCACAATTACTACCTTAGATCCCTCTTTAAGATTTGCAACATTCGGTTTTGTAAAAATATTTGGTTCGATTGCAGTTGCTTTAGCAATCATCTACTGTGCGAAAAAAGAAAGAAAAGATGAAGTAAAAGGGATGGTTTTACCTTCAATGTTTGTTGCATCTGTAGCAGGTATCACCGAACCTTTAGATTTCTCCTTCTTATTTGTTTCGCCTCTACTATGGTTCGTTCATAGCGTATTAACTGCTATCTCAGAAACACTTTTATGGGCATTAGGCGCAAGGACATATATGCTCTATGGATTGATAGACACCATTGTATCAAATTCAGCATTTAGTCCAAGTGTAACCAAGTTTTATATTGTGATTATCGTAGGAATTATTATGAGTGTCATTTGGTTCGTAATCTTTGTTTTCTTGATTAGAAAATTAGATATTAAAACTCCTGGCAGAGAGAATTTAGAATTAGCCGCTGAAGATAATGTTATAACTACCTCAGAAGTAGAAGAAAATAGTCAATCAGAATTGTTAAATTCTAATGACGTTGCTTTAGTCATTGATGGATTAGGTGGTCCAAATAACATTGAACATGTAACAAATTGTTTTACAAGATTAAGAGTTACTGTAAAAGACGAAAACAAAGTTGAAAAAGGGATATTAGAAAAAGTTTCTCAACAAAAAGGGATCGTTGAAAATGGAAAAAATATTCAAGTTGTTATTGGTATGGGTGTACAAACTTTCAAAGAAGAAGTATGCGATGTCTTAGGAATTACAGAATAATATGAATCAAGGAGTGGATTAAATATGGAAAGAAAAAAACAATCAGTCGTTATCGCAGGAGGCGGAAGTACTTATACTGCGGGAATTGTTATGATGTTAATTGAAAATCAAGATAAATTCCCTTTACGCACATTGAAGTTTTACGATAATGATCAGAAACGTCAGGAGATTGTTGCCAAAGCTTGCGAAGTGATTGTAAAAGAAAGAGCCCCAGAAATTGAATTTATTGCAACAACCGATCCCGAAGAAGCATTTACAGATATTGATTTTGTCATGGCTCATATCCGAGTAGGTGGATTAAGTATGCGAGAAAAAGATGAAAAAATTCCTTTAAAATATGGTGTTGTAGGACAAGAAACTTGTGGACCTGGTGGAATGGCCTATGGAATGCGTTCTATTCCGGGAGTCATTGAGCTGATTGACTATATGGAAAAATATTCCCCAAATGCTTGGATGTTAAACTATTCAAATCCAGCTTCAATCGTTGCTGAAGCAACACGTCGTATGCGACCAAATGCAAAAATCATTAATATTTGTGATATGCCTGTAGCTATTAAGAAATCAATCGCTGATATTCTTGGGCTCGATAGTGAACTTGAAATTGTTGACCGATATTATGGATTAAATCATTTCGGCTGGTGGACTGAAATGTATGACAAAGAGGGCAATGATTTAATGCCAAGATTAAAAGAGCATGTACAAAAATATGGGTATGCTTCTGCTGCTGAGGAAGGTAATCCTTTACTTGAAGAAGCCAGCTGGATGGACACTTTCCAAAAAGCAAAAGATGTTTATGCAATTGATCCTGAAACTGTACCTAATACGTACTTAAAATACTACTTATACTCCGATTATGTAGTTTCTCATGCCAATCCTGATTATACTCGGGCAAATGAAGTAATGGATAATCGTGAAAAAAATGTATTTGCTGAATGCAAGAGGGTCGCAGACAATCAATCAGCAAAAGATACTACTATTGAAGCTGGCGAACATGCAGAGTTTATTGTACATTTAGCAGCAGCATTAGCTTACAATACCTACGAACGTATGCTATTAATTGTAAAAAATGACGGAGCAATTGCTAATTTAGATGATGATGCGATGGTTGAAGTGCCTTGTATTGTAAGTAAACGTGGTTATGAACCACTATGTATGGGTAAAATTCCTCATTTCCAAAAAGGAATGATTGAACAACAAGTAGCAGTTGAAAAATTAGTAGTAGATGCTTATGAACAAAAATCTTATCAAAAATTATGGCAAGCATTGACTCTATCAAAAACAGTTCCTTCAGCTAAAGTCGCAAAACAAATTTTAGATGAGCTAATTGAAGCAAATCAAGAGTGGTGGCCAACATTAAGTTAATAGTCTTCTATCTGAAAGTATGTTATAAAAATGGATAAGATACTATAAGAATTTTATTTGAGATAGGATGAGTACTATTATGCGCTTTACAGATTTAGTAAACGAACATTATGCTGATTTAAACGAAACAGAGTTATTAATGTGTAATTATATCATGGAAAATATCGATATAATTCCCACTATGAGTACACTTGAATTTGCTAGAAATAGTTTATCCTCAAAGTCTTCAGTTATACGCTTTTCACAGAAATTAGGGTTTACTGGATTCACCGAACTTAGAAATTTCATTAAATGGCAAGATCATGAAGAACGTTTTGATGAGCAAATAACTTTTACTAATCAAGTAATTAAAGACATAGAACGTTTATTAAACATCTTGAAAGACCGCAACTGGCTCCCAATTTATCAAATTATTGATTCTGTAGATAATATCTACGTCATTACAACAGGGATTACACAAAAAAATCAGGCAGCAGAATTACAACGATTATTTCTTTTGATTGGTAAACCTCTGCAAATCATTCCTGGAAATGGTAACTCCAACGAGTTCAGAAGAATCCTTGAGAGACTAACTGAAAAAGATATCGTTTTTGTTTTATCATTATCTGGAGAAAATAATCGGTTAGAATCTATCATTCATCAATTAGAACTTGTTAAAAGCAAAATTGTCTCAATTACCAGTTTACAGAATAATTGGTTATCTGGAAAATCAGATTTTAACTTGTATGCTACAACTAGTCGCAGTCCCTTACCTAAAGATTGGTGGCTACAGACAGCCTCTTCGTTTTTTGTTTTAATTGAAGCTTTTGCTTTTGGATATATGGATTATAAACGCAAAGAATCCTCTTAAACAATTATTTATCTTATGAAACGACGATGTATTCGTCGTTTTTTTATTCGGGTTGAAATAACGGCTTCACCTAAATTTTGATTGCGTAGTTGTTCTAAATTTGACTTATTTCAAATATAAAATATAGTATTAAGAAATTGGATTGACTACTCATTGACTACTCATTCTAAGTAGTCATGTTAGCCATAGTTATTACTGAGGAGGGTAAAAAATGTTAATTGAACAGCTTAGAAATGAAGAACATTTTACCAATATTTACTAAATTTTATAGTAAAGTAAAGTTAAAAGAAAGGCCGTATGGGCCTTTCTTCCTTCCACTTAATAACTCAGGTTATTTGGTCCTATTAAAACGTCACTTATAGATAAAATATCGAGCGGGGAATTTTTTCATTTCCCCCGCTCGATTGTTTTATAGGTTTATAAAATGCCATATTCTCTCAAAGAGAGCCATTCCTTGCCAGAAACAATGATGTGGTCCAGCAAGTCAATTCCTAGGATACTTCCGGCTTCTTCCATGCGTTTGGTGAAAATAAGGTCCGCTTCTGAGGGTTCTGTGTTGCAGCTAGGATGGTTATGATAGACTAAAATGCGGGCACCGTTATTAAGTAAAGCACTTCGAAAGATTTCGCGCGGATGGGCTACACTACTATTCAAGCTCCCTGTAAAAACGCGATGAATTGCATTGATTTTGTTTTTAGTATTCAGGATAACCACGAGGACCACTTCCTGGGCTTCGTCTCCAATTTCAGATACACCGAATCGTCCAGCTTCTTGCGTGGAAGCAATGGTATCCTGGTATTGTATAGGGCGTTCCATTACGATTTGTTTGACTCGTACAATCTCCGTAACCACTTCTTGTTTCCATTCCACTTCTACTTTTTTCGTCATATTCTTTTCCTTCTCTCTCTCAAATTTCAAAACGGAAAATTCTGCCTTATGTTATTGGTAAGTGACTTTTTTAATGTCTTCTTGGCCCATTTGCAAGGGAATCAGGATGGGCAACAATTCTCGTTTCAACCATTTTTGGTCCGGTACATTATTTAAAAAACTACCGAATGTAGTGAGGATTGATTTGTTAAATCCCTTTACGATAGCGTAATTCTCATATGGAAGGGCTCCGGCTACAACGTGGGGCAATGGTTTCCGTGTCTGCTTTAATTTTTCCTTTGTAAATCCCGTGGATATAGACACTTACTAATTCTGATTTTCCTTCAATCATTCTATTTCCTCCTTTTGTTTTGTGCCGCCTAAGCGAGAGCTAAAAGCTGAATTTTTTCCGTTTTGTTGGCTAGCCAGTGATCATGAGGGTAAATCGAAATCAAGAAAAAAGAGCCTCTTGCCACTTCAGTGGGTAGAGACTCTTTAGTCAAAAAGTTTTTTGGATTCGACGGAAGGAAATGCAGGAGAAGAGAAAAAAGTTTTTGCGGTTCTTGATTCTGATTTCTGTTCCCGGATAGCAGCATGTGGGACCGTAGGAGGGCCTCCCACATGTCGATTGCCGTGGAACAGTCCGAAATGGTAAAGCCCTGATCCGGCTCCGAAGGATCGTTCAGGGCGTATGGCGATACAAAACGAAAAAATGATTATGAACTACCTTTAATCCTGTGTTTTTAGAAAATCGATTGTGCGGATAGGAGATTTTCTTGTCTATTAACGAATAAAAGGATCTGTATTAGAATTTGAAAAGGCCTAAAAACCCTTTATTTTCGCTCTTTTTTGTTAGAAATCCTTATTTAAGCTCTCCTTTTTAAAGAAAGAGAAACTTTCCGGTTAGGAATCAGAATATACGTTCGACGCATGTTGCGAAACCCCTTCCGATAGCTGTAAAATAGAAGAAAAGAACGGATCTGATTAGCAGATAGCTGGTGAACAAGGGGAGGACGCGCATATGTTACGAGGAGAAAAGATTGTATTTACTGGGAAATTGGATACGTTATCTCGGAAGCAAGCGCAGGCATTAGTCACTGCCTTAGGAGGGAAACCACAAGCAGCGGTTACCAAGGATACCACCATTCTTGTGGTCGGAAAGGCGAACACCAATCTCTTTCAAGAAGATCCGCGAAGTTTGAAGATGCAAAAGGTGGACACTTTACAACAAGAGGGGTATTCTGTTTGTGTTTTGTCCGAGCAAGCTTTTCTGGAGAAAGCCCTATTACACCTGAATCAAGTAGTGGGGACTATGAAGGGGAATCGTGGATAGGAATACCGCTGTTTAATTTTCGCAGGTTTAACTATCTTATAGAAATGAAAAAGAAGGAATAAAGCCTGATTTAGTCAGCTTTGTTCCTTCTTTTTTTCGTAGTAGATTTTGATAGGTAGTCCCTATGAGTAACCGACCGCTGCTACTGCTGGTAGGCTTTGTACTTCAATAATTGTGATTGGAGTATGTTTAGTGCTTCGTTCAATCCGCTAAGACGGCCCTCTTCACTATCCAGCAATGCATAATGATCAGAGAATTGCTCTATCGGAGCACCCGAACGTAATTGCTTATGTAGATACGTCTCTGTCGTTTTGATAGTAGCCTTACTAGTTTCAATCTTAGAACAAATCTGATCAACTACTTCCGCATAATGTTCCAACTTTATGATATCCCCCCTTTAAAATTAAGTATACGCTTTCTTAATCAGGAAAGAAATAGTTCAAAAACTAGAAAAAAACGCTGAACAGCCGTACGCTACATACCTATTTCTGAGATGGCTAGATATCCCAGGTGCCTCGACTACTCTATCCACTCCTGGCTCTGATTGAAGTCCTCAATCCAGGTAATTTCCGTATCCAAAGTATCATTTTCTTCAATAGGGGAAACTGTTGGATTAGGATTCTTTCCGGCTATTTGCATTCGATTATTTGTAAAGACGTGAATCTGGAACCATTTTTCCTCTTGTAAAAGCTGTATATTGCGAATAGATTCCAGTGAGATCCATTGATTGTTAATCAAGATTTTATTTCCCGTAAGAGAGCCTCTGAAATATCCTACTATCGATTCAGTTTGACGCCCGAGGTAATCTTTTTGATTCAATTGAATTGATAGGGGTCTGTTTTTCTGCAGAGCCTCCGCTAATACTTCGTCAATTTCACTTGCATTCATTTGAGTGAGGATAGGGATATCCTTCAGAGCCTCTTCTTTTCCAGCAGAAATGGACCTTGTCAGTTCTTCCATTGAGAATGCCGTTAACCACTTAACCATGCCTCTATCCTGGTAGTCGTTGTACTCTTCAAATACTTTCTCTGTTCGCTTTCTGGTTTCCTTTATCATACTTTCACCTTCCTATAGCGCCGCTAGTCTGTTTGTCTGGATTTAAATCCTTTATACTCCCAATTATACGAACGTACGTTTGTTTTTGTAAAGCGAACAGATACGGATAGGTAAAAAAGTCGGAAATTTTTCGAGAAAGTTCTATCCTCTGATAAATCCTAGAGAACTGTTTGCGAATATTTTAGGTAGAAAGGGAAGGTGATAGTTATGTCGAATTACACAGAAGAATCGAGTATGTTCCTCAAATTAGACGGCAGTAGCACGAAGATGATTGAAGCGTTACAAACGCATTTGGCTTTGCAGTACATGCTGGTTGAAACACCTGCTGATATTGTTGAGTCTGCGATTTTTGAGATGTATACACAAATGGTTATGTGCGAGGTAAGTGATGAATAGGGCATTAATATAAGGAGGTATAAAATATAGCGAAGTGTAAGTATGAGCGTATTTGTTAATCTCCTTTTGTGACTTATGAATAAATGTGGCTGTAATCCAGCATTTTAAAAAATGACGGTTGAGTTATTTTAACCGCCATTTTTTATTACTATTTTTTTACCAGGAATACCGGTCAAATAATAATTTTAAACCTATTTCCACAATGTTAAAAGAACTTGATGTAATTGAGTAGCAAGAATCGCTATGTTAAAGTTGTTGATGAAAAGAAGATCCGTTAGCTAACAAGAAAGGTGATGAACATGAACGAAAGGCAATATAAACTCGCGCGCATGCTGATTGATCATGATAATTTTTTACCTACTTCTTTTTATAGTAAAAAACTTTTAGTATCAACTAAAACGGTATATCAAGATTTAGAAGCACTTAAATTATTTATGAAGCCCTATGCGATTCAAATCAAGCGACTACCATCAGTTGGGATAAAACTAATAGGGGAAGAACAAGAAAAAAGGGCATTTATAACCGCTATAGAAGACTGCCTCAATATGGATAATTATTCTCCGAATATACGAAGATTAAGGATTATAAAAGACGTATGTCTTGAAAAAGAAACTCCAACATTAGAGAAATTATCAAAACGATTTATGGTGAGTAAAACATCGCTTTACAATGATATAAAACATATTAATCAAATCATTAGTCATAATGAAGTCGTGCTCAGCTCAAACTCTGAAGGGCTAGTTGTTAATGGCAGTGAGTTCTTAGTACAAAAGGCATTGAAACAATTGATATTTCATTACTCGACAATACTTTCTAATAATTCTTTCAAAGAAAATCTGGATAATTTTTTTGAAATTGAACTTATTGACAACGTCTATAAGCTTCTATTAGAAGATTTGTATGATTTAACTACGAAAGTATCTGATTATTACATTCGTTCCTTGATTACAAACCTCCTAATCCAGTTCCGTCGGCTCGAGATTGGGCATCACCTTACTGCAGAAGAGAGTTTTCTTTTCAGCAGTATTCACTATATGGAAACATATAGTGTTGCGAACGAAATCATTGCGGAACTAGAGAAAAAAATGAACCTTCATTTTGATGACAATGATAAGGAATATCTGTCTCGACAACTGTTTGCTCATAGAATTACGAATAATTTAAAAGTTGATAACGAAAAATACACTGATATTGTGTATCGTCTAATCGAAAGAATGAGCACTATCGAAAAAATTGACTTAACACAGAATGAACACTTATTTAATTCGTTGCTATACCATATTCCAGCTATGGTCTTGAGATTAAAAAAAGGAATCCGAATAGAAAATCCTTTGTTAGAGAGTATAAAATCCCAATATTCAGAACTGTTCAGTATTGTTTGGTATGCTCTAGTGATAATTGAGAAAGAATATGATGTGATACTAAACGATGATGAGATATCTTTAATTTTGATTCATTTCCAAATAGCTCTGGACAGTCAGTCAAAAGCAAATAACATCTTAATTGTTTGCCAACACGGAGTATCTTCAGCTCAATTTATTTATAGTAAAATCCGACGATTTATACCAGCACGTGATAATGTTGAAATATCAACTTTAGAAAAGTTAGAAAAAGCCGATCCAACTGATATCGATTTAATTATCACTTCTCTTGATATAAATCATCCTATGATTCCATATGTAAAAGTAACCCCACTAGTCAATAGTGATGATTATGTCAGAATGATGGAAGCGTATACTAAGTATCTGATCAAAGGTGAAAAGTTTGGAGAGGTAAATACTCTACAAAGTAATGTCGCCAGTCCAACACTTTTGAAATTTATGGATCCGGATTTAATTAGACTATCGGTGAAAGTGGACAGCAAGGAAGAATGCTTGGATTTAATGATCTCTGAATTGGAGCGCATGGGTCATGTGAACAAGCGCTTCAGAAAATCAGTTTGTGATCGGGAAAAATTGGGGAATACAAATCTGGAAAGCGGTGCGGCCCTTCCTCATGCTGATCCAAGCACTGTCATAACATCACATATATTTTTCTTATCTCTGAAAAACGCAATAAACTGGGGAGATAGGAATATTAAATTAGTCATTATGATTAATTTATGTGAAAAGGACATTTTGGAAATCAGAGACGTTGTTGAAGAGCTTTATCATTTTATTGAGAATGAAGAATCAGTTGATGTAATGTCAAATATTACGAAGCCAGAAGAAATTTTGAAACTATTTAGTTCTGAAGGAGACTAGTCATGTTTTTTAATAAGGAATTGTGTTTATTCCATATAAAGCCAACCAATCAAAATCAATTGTTTGAAGAAATGTTCCAAAAACTTTTGAATGCTGAGTGTGTTAAGGATAGCTATATTGATGGAATAACGAAGCGAGAAAGTGAATATCCTACGGGATTAGAAGTAAACGGAATTGGGTTCGCAATACCTCATACAGATTCAGAGCATGTCATTCAATCACAGGTTTGCTTTGCCTCGTTGGAGGAGCCAATTATATTTTCTGATATGACAGATAAGGATCGATTCATTCAAGTGCAGTTAGTATTTATGTTAGCGATGTCAAGCCCCCATGAACAAGTTGACATTTTACAAAATTTGGTTGAACTTTTCCAAAATCAAGAAAAAATAAATCAACTACTAAAATGTAAAAAAACAGATGAGTTTGTACATCTTATCAATAGCGCAGGGGTATATTAGAGAGGAGCTATGAAAAATATGGAATTTTTGATTAATGCAATTGAATGGTTTATTGGATTGGGATCAGTCGTATTTTTACCAGTTATTATATTTCTTGTCGGATTGCTATTTGGACTGAAGCCTGGAAAAGCGGTAATGTCCGGAATCACTGTGGGTATTGGGTCAATTGGTTTAGGGTTGGTCTTAGACTTATTATCATCAGGATTAGGGAATGCCATTCAAGAAATGGGAGTAAAATATGGGAGTTCTTTAAATGTTTTAGATATTGGGGTAGGTGTCGGAGGGCCTTTGGCTTTCTCTACATCGCTTGGAATTTTGATGATACCTATTTCCTTAATCTTGAACTTCATCTTTGTTGTTTTGGGATGGACAAAAACTTTAAACGTAGATATTTGGAATTTTTGGTTCCCAATATTTTTAGGTATGTTGGTTCAGTCCGTAACAGGAAACTTCTGGTTTGGAATTCTCGGAGCAACAACAGCTGTTATACTTCAATGGTTACTAGCCGATTTAGCGCAAAAACATGTGAGTGAATTCTTTGGTTATCCTGGTATTGCTATTACCCATTTGATGGCTCTATCTGGTGTTTTGTTTGCAAAACCCGTAAATTATATATTTGATAGAATTCCAGGATTTAACAAAATTGATGCTGATGCGGAAAGTCTCACCACTAAATTTGGTGTACTTGGAGATACCATAGTGATTGGATTTTTAATCGGTATTGGTGTAGGAGTATTGGCTGGATACGATGCTGCTGGTATCGGAACATTGGGTATGACAACAGCCGCTGTTATGAAAATCATGCCTAAGATGGTAGCGATGTTTATGGAAGGACTTCTTCCAATTGCTGAGGCTGCAAAAGAATTTACAAATAAGAAATTGAATGGACGGACCGTGAACATCGGAATGGACGCTGCTTTAACAGTTGGTCACCCAACGGTTATGGCAACAGCACTATTGTTGGTTCCAATTTCATTATTATTAGCTGTTATTCTACCTGGAAATAATGTATTACCTTTTGGGGATTTAGCATTTTTCTCCTTTGCTATCTGTCTTATGATACCGTATTTCAATGGTAATATTATTCGATCATTAGTTGGGTGTTCGCTGTATTTAGTAATGACTTTCTATCTCTCAACCTGGTTAGCGCCGGTTGTAACAAATGTGTTTAGTTTAGCCAATTTTGATGTCGGAACTTCTGGAACAGTAACTATGTTACTGAGTGGGTTATGGCCAGCTGGGCTACTAGTTCTTTTGGCTCAAACCATCGGTATTACAGGAATCATTGCTTTTGGGATACTCATAACTATGGGTTTAATCTTTATAAATAAAACAAAAAAACAGAATATACAAAGTGAAAGTAAAGAAAGAGGGACATTATTATGAAAAAATTATTAGTAATCTGTGGTGCGGGTCATGCGACATCGACTATTGCAGTGTCAAAAATAAAAAAGTGGTTAGAGTCTGAGAATTTAAGTCGCGAAGTTGAAATTTACCAGTCTAAGATTGCTGATGAATTAAAACGAATTGATGACTATGATGCAGTTGTTAGTACTACAATAGTTCCTGACTCTATTAAAAGCAAAGTGATTAATGGTGTGGGGCTATTAACCGGGATAGGGACTGAAAATGTATATAGTGATGTCAAGACGCGATTAGGGTTTTAAAATGATGATTCATCATAATGAAATAAAAATTCAAACAGTCGCTAATCGACCTTCGTACCATGACTTACGTGATTCGTTAAATAGTATTCTTAAAGAGTCTAAGATATTAAATGGCACTTTAGTGGTTACAACACCTCATACAACGTGTTCGTTTTTTTATGAAGAAACTATGCATGATACCAATTACTATGATGATGACTACTTACATGTAGACATTAATAATGTCATGGAAAAAATTGTTCCCAAAATGACAAGTGAACATCAATACAACAGTCCAGGGCCAAAACATATTGAATTTGGATTATCATTGAGTGATTCTGATTATCCTCCTGAAAAGTGGGTCATGTTGAACACTGACGCTCATTTACGAGCTTCAATTTATGGAACAAATTCACAGACTTTTATTATTAGAGATGGAGAGCTACTCTCAGGTTCTCTAGGAAGACTTTATTTTGTCGATTGGGATCAGCTTAGAGAAAGAAATCGGGTGGTTAATACTCTGATTATGGGGGAATAACTTGTGGACACTAAATATCAAATTGCTCCGTCACTATTCAGCTCAAAAATAAGTAATTTAGAGAATACATTAACTGTAATGAAAGAAATAGGTATCCAATTATTGCATATCGATGTTATGGACGGTCATTTTGTTCCAGATATGGCTTTTGGCCCAAGTATTGTTAATGAACTTAGTAGCTTTACAGATATCACTCTCGATGTCCATCTGATGGTTGACAAGCCAGAAAAAATTGTTGAGAGATTTGCAGACTTGGGAGCAGATATGATTACTTTTCATATTGAAGCTACTAATCATGCAATGCATATTATCCAACTAATCAAATCAAAAAACAAAAAGGTTGGTGTAGCAATTAACCCAGCTACACCGATTGAATGGATTACACCTGTTCTGAATATAGTTGACGTAGTATTGGTGATGACCATTAATCCAGGAATGCTTAATCAAAGTTTTATTCCTGAAACATTGAAAAAAATTGAAACCCTTAAAAATGAGCGAACAACAAATGGCTATAGGTATCTAATTGAAGTAGATGGAAAAATTAATCCTCAAACAATTAAAAAATGTGCGGAAGCAGGAGCTGATATATTCGTGTCCGGTGGCTATATTTTTGAATCTGATGACGATCAAAAATATAAATTCGAGCAACTTTATCATGCGCTGTCTGAAGTAAATAGGCATTAATAATAGGGTTGTCGAAATTACGAAATCCGTAAAAAGTCAGGTGTATATTAAATGGAAAACTATACAATAAATATTTTGAATGAATTATCTGAGAACGCAAAGAAAATCAATTCGCAAGAATTACATTCCTTTCTAGATCAAGTTAAAAATGCAAAGCATATATTTATAGCAGGTACAGGACGTTCCGGATTAGCAATCAAAGCTTTTGCAAATCGCTTAATGCATCTTGGTTTTTCTGTTAGTGTAATAGGAGAAATAGGCTCACCTCATTCTCAAATGGGAGATTTGCTTATCATCTGTTCCGGATCAGGAGAGACGGGTAGTTTAAAATCTCTGGCTGAAAAGGCTAATCGCAGTGGCGTGAGAATTGCGCTTGTGACGACAAATAAAGCCTCTACACTGGTAAAAATTGCAGATGCAGCAGTTGTGTTGCCAGGGTTGATGAAAAACGACACTAGAGGTTCTAGTGATAATTTTTCTCAACCGATGGGAGCTGCTTTTGAACAGCTTGCATTTCTGGTATTTGATGGTTTGGTTATAAATCTCATGGAGGACATGAAAGAAACCTCAGAAACAATGTTCAATAGGCATGCAGACTTCGAATGATATGTTTTCTCGTTCTCTTACCACCCAATTTTCATGAATACTTCAATTTATTCAGATAGTATTAAAATTAAGAAAATATATGTTGATTTTAGTTTTATACAGAGTATGAATATTAATGCAATATAATAGAGTAGTAAAGGGGAATCTTGACTCAAGATTCCCCTTTACTACTCTTACTAATTTTAACATTTAAAATGCTATGTTTAGTTAACTATATTAATTCAGATTAACAGATAATAGTTGTGTGGCTGGCTGTTGCTGTACATTCAAATAGTTTCGAAACCATCATATGTTAAGTTCCATTCCTTCCGTACTTTATCCATTATTTCAAGGACATCTGAGGTTAAATCTATGTATGGATTAGATGTTTTACTTAAAACAATTTGAGATATTTCTTTCACTTCATAATTAAGCCTTTTGGTAGAATATCCGGATTCAAATGATACGCTATCTCCTGAATGAGATGTGAATAAGATATTATTTGCGCTCGGATAATTATCAACTGTAAAATAACCATTCTCAAAAGCAATTATCCCTACTTTTGGCATCTTTGCTCTGAATGTTAGAGATATATTAGCCAATTCTTCTTTCTCGTTTTTTAAACTTATAGTAGAGCTTTCATCAACACCCGATTTATTCATAACGACTTGTGTGAGGACGCTGTTAGGCTGTTCCGACAAGAAGAACCGGGCGAAATTTAGGGCATAGACCCCTATATCAAAAAGTGCACCGCCAGCTAGTTCTTTTTTAAAGAAATAGCGATCTTCTATGTTTTTATAGCTCCCGAAATTGACCTGAATCATTTTTAAAGGACCTAAATCGTTTGTTTTGATCCACTCTTTTACATCTTTATAAACAGGCATAAAGTGAATTGTCATAGCTTCAAATAGGTACAAACCGTTCTTATCGGCAAGTTCTCTCAATACACGTAATTGTCTGCTATTCAACACAATAACTTTCTCGCAGACCACATGTTTGTGGGCTTCTAATGCCCGATAGATATACTCGTAATGCATATTATGCGGAATCGCAATATAAATTATGTCTATTTCACTATCTGATAGAGCGCTTTCGTAATCGCTGTATGCCTTATTAATATGAAATTTATTTGCAAAAGTATCAGCCGCGTTTTGATTTCTGGATACTACAGCCTCTATAACAGCATTGTCTGATTGAAACTGATTGGCAAATTCATGGGCAACACCTCCAGTTCCTACTATCGCCCATTTTAATAGCATTTCCATCTTGGCGTGTCCTCCTCATATCTCCTGTATGATTCAAATAAACCTATTAAATTGTTACTCCGATATTTTTACGATAAGTGGTGAAGAATTCTTTATCTAATGGAATAGGATTTATTTCCTTAGCTGATTACGTGATGTTGATGTTAAATACAAATGAGTTTACGTCCCCTCGATACCAAGAAACAGAATATTCAACTGGAGTTGCATCAACTGTACTCCCAACAGAATGGAAATAGAATACTGGATCATTAATCGGAATGTTAAGCATGACTCCAGAAAGTTCATCAGCTTTTATTACCTCTAGTTTCCGCTGTATAGAAACAACGGGATAGCCTAACGATTCTAATTCTTTATATAGGCTCCTGTGTGCAAAGTCTACGTTCTCCAGTTTCTCTAATCCTTTATATGGGAAATATGTTGTAACTAATACAACAGGTTCATTTCCTGCATATCTTAATCTCGTTAATTTGAATACTTTATCATTCTCGTTGATATTTAAGTTATGTGCTACATCTTGGGATGCATTTTCTTTGGTGAAGGAAATGATTTTAGTTACCGGATGTAGCCCTTTTTGCTGTATTTCATCTTCATAACTTCTAATCATATGGGTGAATTCTTGATTAATTTTCTTTTGACGAACAAAAGTCCCACTTCTTTTGATTCTCTCTAAATACCCCTCATTTACAAGACTTTGTATTGCTTGTCTTACGGTTGGGCGACTCACTCCATATTGTTCGGCTAAATCGAGCTCTTTGGGGATTTTTTCATGCAATTTATATGTGTTGTTGAGTATTTTCTCAAGTAAATCCTCTCTTATTCCTTCGTGTAATTTTTTATTGTCCATTAGATAAATTATCCTTCCAAAAAAAACTCTCTTAGTATTATCAAATAATAAGAGAGTTTAAATTTATTTAAAATTCCATAAATTCTTTCCCGGAAGTTAGTAGCTGGTTCTTAAAATCTTCGATTATCTTGATCCCAGAACTAGTTCCGATTCGTTCAGCTCCATTTTGAACCATTTTAATGAATGTGTCAACATCACGAACTCCTCCAGCGGCTTTAACTTTTACTTCATCACCTACAATTTCTTTCATAAGTTTAACATCCTCTACTGTAGCTCCCGTTGGTGCCATCCCGGTAGAAGTTTTGATGAAATCTGGCTTTACTTCTTTCGCAATTTTTGAAAGCGTAACGATTTCTTCTTTACTTAAATACGCATTCTCAAAAATCACTTTTGATATTACGTTATGATCAGTGCATACGCTAACAATTCTCTCCATCTCATCTTTGATGTAATCAAAATTACCATTTTTTACTTCGGTTAAATTAATGACATAGTCAATCTCGGTGGCGCCATTTTTAATTGCATCTTCAGTTTCGTAAACTTTTGATTCTATCGACGTTTGTCCTAATGGAAAAGAGATCGCTGCACCGACGTTGACATCAGTATCTTTTAAAAATTGAGCGCATATCTTTGATTGAACTTGATTAATCGCTACCATTTTAAAATGATATTCTTTAGCTTCGTCGCACAGCAGCCTCATATCTTCTGCAGTTGCATAGGCGGCAAGATTGGTATGGTCTATAAAACGGCTTAATTCATCAATAGTGTACTTCTTTGTCATTGGTGATCATCTCCCATTTCTTTTTTATGTTATTACATATTCGGATTATAAAACACCTTTTAACTATATGTCAACACTTATATGTTAAAATAATAACACAAATGCGTTGACATGGGCGTTTAACTGATATAGAATGAAATCGTTAACAAGTAATATGACATTACATATAGGGAGGATATTATGAAAATTGTTTTAGCGTCACATGGGAATTTTTGCCACGGTTTATTCGAGAGCTATACGATGATTGCGGGAAAAAATAAAGACATTCATGCTATCAGTTTAGATGATAGTGGAATTGGCACATTTAGGAATAAGCTCAATGAATTGTTAGATGAACTGACATCTAACGATAATGTGTTAATTCTGACAGATATCAAAGGAGGAACGCCCCATAACGAAAGCTATAGTTATAAGTTAATGCATGAAGATAAAGTACGTTTAATAGCTGGAATGAATTTACCTATGTTAGTTGAGCTTGGGTTATCACTTTCATCTATTAATGACTTAGATCAGCTAGCACAGTTAGCCGTTGATACTGGTAAAGAATCAATTTCATTGGAAGAATCTGATTCGGAAGACGACTTGGGACTATAAAATAACAGTTTTATTAATCTAAATTGGAGGAGTATTTATGTCTATTACCTTAGTAAGAATCGATGATCGCGTCATTCACGGACAAACTACAACACGTTGGACTAAAGCAAGAAATGTCTTTGGGGTACTGGTTGTGGGGGATAATATTGCAAGTGATGAATTACGTAAGAAAGTGTTGAGAGCGGCAGCTGGTAATCTAAAGTTAGGAGTGTATTCCGAAGAAGTTGCTCCTGAAAAAATTGCTAAAGCTATAGAAGGCCCTAAGGACTATTTTTTGATTAGTGATTCCCCAAAGACATTTGCTAGCTTATTACGTGCTGGTGTTGACTTTGGTAAAACATTGAATGTTGGCCCAATGAATACAAGGCCAGGTACAAAAGTTTTAGGTCGAACTGTAGCTCTTGATCAGGAAGATTATGAAGCATTCGATTATATTTATAATCAGGGGGTAGATGTTCAATTCCAATTATTACCGGATGATGACATTAAAAATTGGCCAACAATGAAGAAAAAATATGATTCTATGAGTTAATGAGGGAGGTTATATAAAATGGAAACTAGTTTGTTGCTATCAGCATTATTAACAGGGATTTTCTGCTATCTCGGTGCGATTGAAACACCGTGGTTGTTCGGTATCACTGGTGGGTTTTATATCTTAGGGAGACCGTTAGTTGCTGGATTACTTGTCGGTTTAGCGTTTGGCGATGTTACAGCAGGCGTTCTCTGTGGTGTCGCTGTCCAAGGGGTGTTCATCGCAAATTTGACTACTGGTGGGGCTACCAATAGCGAAATCACTTATGCCTCTTATGGCGGAATTGGTTTAGCAATGGCAACTGGAGGGAATCCCGCAATTGCAGTCACCCTTGCAATTTTAATCGGACAAACCTTCGGGTTGATTTTCTACAATAGTAGAATGGCAGCGTATTCTTTCTGGAATACGAAAGCACAAAAGGCTGCAGAAGAACTTGATTACAACGGTATCACATTCAATCATGTAATTGGACCACAAATTACCACCTTTTTACTTCGTGCAGTACCTGTATTTCTAGCCGTTTATTATGGACAACCTCTAGTTGATGGGTTGCTGAATACCATTCCAGAAGTAGTTACACATATTATTTCAGTCCTAGGTGGCGTACTTCCTGCATTAGGTATCGCAATGTTAATGAATATTGTTATTAAAGAGAGTAGTCATTTTATATTCTTCTTTGCTGGATTTGTACTGATGGCATTCGCTGGACTAAGTATGATTGCTTTAGTCTTTATTGCAGCACTTGTTGCGTATGTTGTATACCTTGCTTCAGAGCGCCGAGGTGTTGTAACTGAGAGCGGAGGATCTAGTGCAGCAGTATTCGAAGATGACGAATTATTTTAAAGAGCGGAGAGGTGAACAGCAATGCAGGAAAAATTAACAGTTAAAGATCGTAGACAAATTTGGGCTCGTTGGGGTTTTACTCATCTGTCATCCATGAGTTATGAAAAATTACAAGCTCATGCCTGGGCATATGCATTTATTCCATTCGCAAAGAAATTTTATAAAGATGATCTCGAAGCACAACGCCGATTGATGACTAGACACTCTATGTTTTACAACACAGAACCACAAACCGGACAATTAATTAATGGAATTGTGACGTCCTTAGAAGAACAGATTGCTTTAGGTGAAGAAGTAAGTGAAGATATGCCTGTCAATATCAAAGCTACTTTAATGGGCCCTTTAGCAGGAATTGGTGATTCAATCATTCAAGGTATCATTGTTCCGTTACTACTTTCCATCGCCATGGGAATGGCAGTTAACGGAAGTGCCATCGGACCATTATTCTACATGATTTCATTTGGTATCGCAGGTCCATTGATAAGCTACTTATCCTTTAATTATGGCTATAAATTAGGTGTAAATGCAATCGATGTTATTGTTGGAGAAAATGCCCAAAGAATCACAGATGCTTTTAATATCTTAGGGATTATGGTAGTTGGAGGATTAGCAGCTTCTAATATCTATTTATCAACTGCATTAACAATACCCATGGGGACTGAGGTACAGGAGCTCCAATCAGTCATGGATGGAATTTTCCCGCGATTGCTACCATTATTGATGGTCATATTATCGTGGTGGCTAATTGCTAAAAAAAGAATGAGTGCAACCAAAGTTATACTTATTTTGACGGCAATTGTTACTGTGGGTGTATTGCTAGGTGTATTTTAAACTACAATATCAATAAGTAACGATGTAAGGGAGATTGAAAAATGATAGTACTTAAGCCAATTTCTAAAGAAAGAATTTGGGGAACTCCTAGACTGCACCAATATTCAGGGAATTCCAGTATCGAGAGAATAGGATCTGTGTATTCTGTATCTGGCATTGAAGAGCTGAGTAATGAAATTTTAGCAGGGGATGAGCACCGCACCCTTTATGAAGCTGTAAAAGCGGCCCCTGAAAAATTCGGGATAACACCAGGGGTTGATTATCCAATCATTATTTCGTTTACTAGCGCAGATGAGGATTTAAGTATACAAGTTCACCCAACGGACGACTATGCTAAAAATCATGAGAACACCTTATACGGCAAGAGTGAATCATGGTATTTTATTGAGCCTCCTAGCAACGGTTGGATATATGCTGATTCATTAATAGAAGATAAAAAGGAAATCAAGAGAAGCATTCTGAACGGAGACTATGAAAGTGTAGTTGGGAAAAAGGTTATTTCAAAAAATGATTTAGTTTATATCCCTTCGGGTACTCTTCACGCTTTGACACGTGGATCCCTTGTTTATGAAATACAACAATCGACAGATATCACATATCGTTTCTTTGACTATAATCGTTTAGATAATGACGGAAACCTCCGAGACCTACATTTAGAAGCTGCAATAGAAACGTTAAATACCGCAAACCGCGTTAAAAGCAGCGAGTTTCCAAAAGATATTTTAGTATCAGAACAGCCATATACTATGGTAAGAAAAACTTTAGAGAATGTATATCACAATACTACAGACGTAGCGGTAGCTATCACCGTTTCCAAAGGAAGCATGTGTGTTGATGGCCATAGCATACCTACTGGAATGAGCATTCTTGTGTTACCGAACGAAACGATAAGTATCTCTCAAGCTGCAGAAGAAGTAGTCATTGCAACCCCAAAACTATATTTTAAGTAGGTGTGTTATTTGTACAAGCTAATAGCGATAGATATGGACGGGACATTGCTTAATGATGAGAAAAAATTGACTAAGGAAAACATAAAAGCAATTAAACAAGTCAAAGAAAAAGGTGTCTTTACTGTCATAAGCACAGGTAGACCAATTTCTGGAGTAAAGCCATATCTAAATATGTTTGAGCACGGGGACATTGATTTTTTGGTCTGTAACAATGGTGCAGTCGTGTATAACGTGATTCAAGACAAAATCATTCATGAAGAGCATTTTAAGCGGAGTGAAATCGAAGAGATAATCCAAATGGCTGATGACTTAGAAATAAGCTTGCATTTCTTAGATAGCAATCAATTGATTACCCATAACAATCCAATCAACAAGTACATTATTTTAGACGCTTATTTATCTGATATGGATATCTTTACGAAAACTCCGTCAGCCCTTGCTAAACATAAGCATATCCATAAAGCTTTATTCACAGCTGATAGCGAAATGTTGAATCATAAAACTCAGCTACTCCCTCAGTGGTTTGTCGAAAAATATAACTGCGTACGTAGTGATGAAATGTATTTTGAGATTTTGAAAGAAAATGTTGATAAAGCATCTGGTTTAAAGAAAATTATGCGCTCGTTAGAGATTGATCGAGAAAATGTAATTGCTATAGGTGACCAACAGAATGACATACAAATGTTGAATTTATCTGGTTTAGCTATTGCAATGCATAATGCTTCACCATTAGTTAAAGAAATGGCAGATATAATTTGTCCAGATAATAACAGTAGTGGAGTTAGTCAAGTTTTATCAGATATTTTTTTCTGAGTAAATGATAAATTTAGGATGAAACGGAGGATTCAATGGCTGATATATACTTATGTCCGTCAATGATGTGCGCAGACTTTGGTAACTTGAAAAATGAAGTAACCAGCTTAGAAAAGGCCGGTGCAGATATATTCCACATTGATATTATGGACGGAAAATATGTTCCTACAATTGGTATGGGGTTACAAGATTTTAAGGTCATTCGAGAAACGACTGATTTAATGCTAGATGTTCACTTAATGGTAGAAAAACCAAGTGCCTATGTCCAAATGTTCGCTGAATTAGGAGCGGATATCATATATATCCATCCTAACTCTGAGAACCTACCTGAATCAACGTTATATAAAATAAAAAGTTACGGAAAAAAGGCGGGTATCGTCCTAAACCCAGGTACATCAATTTCTGAGATACAAGAACTATTACCTCTTGTAGATTATGTTTTGGTAATGACGGTTTATGTAGGTTTTTCGGGCCAAAAATATTTAGACTTTGTTGATGATAAAATCCATCAACTACTAACGCTCAAAACTGACCATCATTTTGAATTAGTTGTTGATGGTGCAATAACCCCAGATAAGATTCAAAAGTGGAAGAATTCAGGTGTGAAAGGCTTTGTTCTTGGTACGTCTGCGCTATTTGGTAAAGATCAAAGTTATGATGAATTGATTTCAATCTACAGGTCTAGACAGGGAGTAAATCTTCAAACTAAAACATAGGATAGTAATATAATTTCACAAGCAACTAGAATAAGTATGTACCATCTTCAATTGATGAGCACATACTTATTTTTTACGGGTGGATACTTTGAAGGCGAGAATAAAATAGTCCTAACTCAAGAGTATTGAGTAGTGCATTTTCCAACACTGGCGAATTAGATACCTTTGTCAACACTACCTTCAATATATAAAGTGCGAAATTTGAGTTAATAAAAAGTTTAACGCTAAGAAAAAACACTATATATAGGTTCATGTAAAAATAAGAACTATATATAGTGTTTTCTATTGTGGAACATTCGTTCGAATGTTATGCTTACTGTAAGAAGAATTGAATCAGTGAGGGGAAAGATACTATGGGCTATAACATCAATTTACTGCAAGAATTACTGGATAAAATCGAATTAACTCAAACTCAGCGTAAAAGAGCCGAGATCCTGTATACGAATATCTGTAAAGCACTAAAGGAAACAGGCTTGGATATAGACTTTTACCCACAAGGATCTTTCGCCACGAAAACAGTAGTTCGTCCTTTCTTAAAAGGAAAGGACAAAGCTTATGATGTAGATGTCATTTGTGAGGTGAAAAGCCTTGATAAAGACAATATCCGTCCTGATCACTTAATGTCTCTTTTCCAAGAGGCTTTAGATCAAAAAGGGTACGCATATATCCAATATGATAAATGCTTTACTGTTGAGTATGCGAATCAGGAAGGTGTAGACTTTTCCATTGACATCATTCCTAGTGTCCCCGAATCTCCCATTATGATCAGTAGATTGCTTTCCCTTACAGCAGAGCCTCAATATGTACCATCCTCAATTGCTATTCCTGATTTATCCGGTGCAACTGCTACATGGATAACCAATAATCCAGCTGGATATAGAACTTGGTTTGAAAATCAAGTGCGTGGTTTTGAGAAAAGGATGCGGGGAATCGAGAAATAATAAAAATGCTGGTAGTATTGAAGATTTGCCAGAGGATAAAGCAACAAATCTGCTATGTAATGTCATAAAGCTGATGAAACGACATCGTGACGTCTTTTACTCTAGAAAATCTTCCGACTTAAAGCCATCCTCCATTGTCATCTCTACATTAGTAGCAAGCTTAGCACCGAGAATATACCCAGCTGAGAATGAAGGCGAGCTTCTCTCTCAAATCATCGAGCAACTAAGTTACTTGAAAAACTACCAGAAGCAGGTGGAGTCTTATGGAAGCAGTATATCTGGATATGTCATCTCTGATATCATCCTACGCAGGGGGAATCAGTGGGAATTCAAGAACCCTACAAATGGTTTAGACAACATATTGAGTTCTTGGAATGAAAATCCAGAACGAGCTAATCACTTCTTTGATTGGATTACAAAACTGACGACTATCTCACAGGAATTAACCACAGGAACTATGACTCATTCCCACAGAGCAGAGGTCTTGTCCGATTCACTTCAACTAGAACTTTCTTCTTCATCTCCATCGGAATTCCAAGTAGATAATCATTCTGTTTCTTCATGGAGAGCGTCACTATGATTTCTCTTCCAGCTATTAGAAGGGTTATTCTTCCAATTCGTGGTATCGAATTACTCCATATCGAAGAGGATGGGGACTCTGTTCTTGTCCGCCTAAAGTACTCGGGCAGAGGGGAGGTGAATAAGGCAAAGTTCTTTCTCAACCACTTCGTAGAAGTAGAAATCCCAAAAACCTTCCCTCAGGATCTGCCCGTTACCTATGAAATAGGAGAAAGACAGATAAGGAACTATCACCATATAAACCCAGATAAGAAGGGTTCCTTCTGCCTAGGAACTGAATTTGATATTCGGAAACATTTAGGTATCCGAAATGACTTAAAGCGGTATTTCTATTTAATCGCTGATTACATTACCTTATATTTATACTTTGACTCCTATGGCAATGTCCCTCTTAAAGAGCGTAGCCATGGAGAGCAAGGGATTTTCGAAGCGTATCAGGATTTCTTAAAAATAAAGGATATCCATCAAATCATCTATCTATTATCCCTTGTTCCTGTCAGTAATATACACAGAAATTTACCATGTCCCTGTGGTTCAGGGAAAAAAATGAAAAAATGTCATTATTATCCACTCCAGCAGCTGAATAAATCAACGAACAAAAAAAAGCAGATTTACAAAGATATTGAAATTCTTAAATATTTACTACGATAGGAGACCCTATGAATACGGTAAAACATCGTCAAAATGAAGTAGCTGCTTTACGGGTACAAGCAGCTGCAAGATGCCATCTCAATAAAGCAGATAATATTGACCTTTTTTATTGGTTAGTTCTTATCACTATTCCCTTACTAAAATTATTCTGGATAAAAAGCGCTGGAATTGATTTCGTGCTCATTATTTGGTTTTTCCTTACATTCTTTTTAGATTTCCAGATAGAAAAATACACTGCTTTGGGAGCAGAGTATAAAGATAACTTTGATCGATATGTGTACGGATGGATAGATACGATCCCAAAGGATGTATGCAGCTCTTCTAAAAAATTAGAAGCGGATTACCCAGAATGGTTTGCTCTTCAAATGAGGAATAACGGCAATGATAATCCTCGAGGTGTTAAAGATTGGTATGAGTTAATCATTAATGAAGACGACGAACAGGAAGCAATCCAAAAAGCTTTTACTGAGAATGTAAAATACGATCAGCACATTAACCATACTTTGTACGTGGTAATATTTGGACTAATTTCCGTATTTTTGAGTGTTGCTTATTTTATGGAACTTCCTTTTTCAGATCTCCTGAATACTTTCTTTATCACCTATGCTTCCCTTTCAAAAAAAGTGATTTCCACGCTAAAAAATATTTCCAAATCTAACAAAATTAATAAAGACGTTGAAGAAATTCTCTCCAATAGTGGCGAGGCTACGGAATTTCAATATGCTCAAACCTTGCTCTATAAGAAAAGATTAATTTCAGGGATTAGTCTTCGCTATATTTACTCCGCTTCCAAGGATAAAATCACAAAGCGTTTGTATAGACGTTTTATAAAAAATGAAAATCAAGACTAGATTTATGGCTCCGGAAAGCTTCAAATAATGTATTAAAAAAATCCTCACTAATTGCCAGAATATATTCGGTTCGCACACCGATATTCAGGCCTTATGAGGATTTTTTATTTATCTTAAGACAAAAATAATTTAACACATACAACTTGCAATTGTAAGAATCCCATCGTTTTAATAGCATTTCCAATCCAACCTAGCTATAACAATTCAAGAATATCGGTTAGAAAGTGTCCGTTTCTTTTAGTATATCCTCCGCATTCCTTACAGCCTCTCTTAACTCTTCAAGCTTATCTTGCACACGCATGATTCCTCTTCCTAGTTCAGGAGGAATTGCGCTGGTGTCCACCAGCAGGATTTTTCCTGTCGGATAGGTACCGTCTAGTAGTTTCTTCATTTTTTGGTGTTGGATTTCAGTTAGCGCTAGTTTTGACATGTTTATCTCTCCTTTGGCTTCATTCCAATTGATGTTATGAGCAATGATTCGCGAATAAAGCTTCAAATCACTCACACTTGTTCCGTATTCATTTCCTCTATTTTATTGAGATAACGATAAATGGTTGTACGGGAAACATTCCATCTTTCGGCAATCGTTTTAATAGGTGTTCCATTATCGATCAACGTCTTCATAAGTTCCAAGTCACTTTTGCTTAACTTTTCGGGGCGTCCACCAAATCTACCTCTTGCGCGTGCAGCTGCACGTCCGGCTGCAGATCGTTCCAGAATTAGATTCCGCTCAAATTCCGCAAACGCTGCAAACAGATGGAACATTAATTGACCAGTCGAACTTGATTTATCCATCGTGATATTCTCTTGTAAGCTGTGAAAACTTACGCCACGATTATTCAAACGATTGACGATCGTAATCAAGTCTTCCATATTCCGCCCAAGCCGATCTAATCGCCAAACAACGAGTGTATCCCCTGAACGAACAAATTCAATCGCTGTTTCTAATCCTGGGCGATTGCTCTTTGCACCACTCATGTGATCTGTAAAAACTTTCTCACAGCCAAATTTTTCCAGACTATCTTCCTGGAGATCCAAATTCTGTAATCCAGTAGAAACACGTGCGTATCCAATTTTCAAAAAATCACCTTCTTTTTTTATTTAATTGTACCATAACTTTATCCATGGCGATTAATTGGACATAGAATTTGTGACGGGTTTATGTACACATATTTCAACCCTTTTAGAGAAAAATAGTTAAAAAAAAGGAGTGTCCAGAAATGAACCATTTTCTGGACACTGTACAATCAGGGATCCATTGTGTTTTTCAAGATACACATGCAGAAGATTGTAGAGAAAAAATACAGTTTGGGTCTTCCGCCACCTTTTTTATTCTTGATTATTTCTAATATTTATTTTTTTGATTCTCTGTTTGCACCGCCTTTGATTACAGATAGGCTGATATAAATTCATTTATATGGACGAATTTGATACCAATTAACACCATAAAATAGACTAGTCAATTACTTCAAATTTAGGTAATTCTTCAATTAATTCTAAAGTTTTCATACTTACTGTGATGATTGATAATAGTAGATTTAAGATATACTTTCGATCATCACTAAATTCATTTGGATCATTAACTATACCGGTCTTGTTATCTTTCTTTATCTGATATTGATCTATAATCCAACCGATAGCTGATTTACCATTCACTTGGTAACTATATGCTTCAATTGGGATATTCGACAACTCAATATCAGAATTGTAAATGATTCTTGTTAAATCATTTACTTTTTTTTCCCTCTCTGTTTATTATTTTAGGATGTTTCATCTGAGTAACCTTATAGTTTGGATTAACTTCATCATTTACATTAACCTTTACTGACTCCCAAAATGGAGCCTTTTCGTAATCAAGATGTAGATTGGCTAGTTTTCTACCGATTTCAATATACTTTTCCCTATTCTTAACCTTAGGTATCCTAGGTAAACCTTTTTTTAAGTCATTTTCATATTTTTCTCTATAACTACTTGAATGTAATACTCCATAAATAAAATAAAAATCTTCATCAGAAGCAATATTATCAATCTTTTCATTAAACAAGTTATCAGACTCATACATGTATCTTGGAAAATTTCTAGAATTTGTAAAAATCATATAGTCATTTACTGTATCTGTCATTAGCAATGAAAAATCATCTTTTGATGAAATTCCCGCAATATTAATAAAATTATTTTTATACGCAGAATCTGGTAAAGTTTTAAAGCTTTTATAAGTCGTATAGTTAAGATCACTATTTCTATATACATATTTTTTTACAAATGGACGATACATGATAGGTACTATCGAATTTTTATCATATTCAATTTTTTCCAATCTAGCTGCTTTTCTTTTCATATCTACTGACCAAGATATTTTGGAATCATCAAGAGTAATATATGGTTCTATCGTTTTATGTGTTAACTTTTCGTCGATTTTGCTTAATTTCTCTACATCATGATTATAAGTTGCAATCATATATTTTACATTTTTCTCTATAATATTTTTTGAAAAATTATTTACCCAGATATCTCGATGTGTCGCTATACCACTATCTTTTATAGTAAAAATACGAATCAGGTTCATCTGCTAATGCTCTATAGGAGTTATAATTTACATCTTTTTGATTTATCCAATCATCAAAATGATCTGGTTCTATTAGCTCCCATTCAAAGCCAAAAATAGATTTATTATTTTTCACTTTGTTTAACTTATCATTTCTGCTAAGGTAATCACCGATATCACAGTAGTGAAGTTCGTGTTTTTTCACTACCATCTTTTACAAGGACGGTCACAGCTATAGTGTTTCGACTACCTGAACCAAATATTTTTCCGCCTTCACGTCGTGACAATTCTCCCTGTGTTCTCTGATCACCTCTTAAATTTAAAACATAAATATGATTATATTCTTTATATAAACAATGTCTAAAACCATCTGAAGCTACAGCATCAATAAATGATCCATTACTTATAAAAGAAACTACTCCCTTTTCTTTTATTCGATCTGATGCCCATCTAAAAGCTAAAATATAACTATCATACATACTCATCATTTTAGTGTCTTTAGTTATACGATTTTTAGATTGCTCAACATATGTTTTCGAAACTGATTCAAATAGTTTTTCATATTCAATGTTTTGATTATTGTCGTTTTCGCTTTCTTGTCCACTAGAATAAGGCGGATTTCCTATAATAGCTGTAATCGGTACTTCTTTTTGTCTTTTTAATCTCTCATCATTTGTCACAAAATATTTATCATCTAACGTATCTTCATTTTCTGTACTCTCAAATGTATCAGTCAAAACAATACCTTCAAAAGGCACATAACCTTGTTCTTCTCCATTAATTTCATCAAAAGTTGATTCAATGTTAATTGCTGCAATATAGTAACTTAACAAAATAATTTCATTAGCATGTAATTCTTGTGTATATTTTCGTGTAATATCTGCTAGTGTAATTTCCCCATTGTCCATCTGCCCTTTTAAATACATTAGTGTACGAACAACAAAGGTTCCTGTACCTGTAAAGGGATCTAAAATATGGACTCCTTCACTTGCTAATGATTTTCCAAAATATTTTTTTAATACATCATCTACCGATTTGATAATGAAATCTACCACTTCAATAGGTGTAAATACTATACCCATTTTTTTTGAAGTTTTTTCAAATGCTGTCTTAAAGAATTTTTCATATAATGTAGTTATAATTTTTTGTTTATCCTCAGACTTCTCAACACCTTCAGCACGCATTTTTACTGATTCATACAAAGGTTCAAGATTTTCTTGCTCTTTTACAAACCCTGCTTTTTCTAACTCTTTTATAATATTTTCCATAGCTAGTGAAACAGGATTATTATTTACAAAGCTATACTCATCAAATAAGGCTTCAAAAATTGGCTTAGTGATCAAATGCTGTGATAACATTTCAACAGCCTGATTTTCATCAATACTATCATTGATATTATGCTGTAAAGAAGAAATAAACTTCTTAAATTCAACCGTGATAGGATCTTTCTTGTCTTTTAATTTGTTCTTAATCCAATTAATTTGACGTTGAGCAATTTTAGCAACATCTTCTGACCAATTCTCAAGGTATTTACGATCCCCAACTTTTTGTACAATTTTCCCAAAAATTGCACCTTCAAATTTATCCCATTCAAGATCTAATTTGGTTTGGGTATTTGTGTTATCTGGATCTTCATTGATCAAGTCATTCCCTTTAGCCGGTGCACTACCCACACCGATAACTTTCAATTGCTTAGGTTTTGCGATATTCAACTTATCTACCATTGCTTCAAAACGTTCATCTACAGAACGCAATGCATTGATTACTTGCCAAACAACTTCATAGTTTTTATTATTATCTAAAATTGTCTCTGGCGTCTCATCTGCTGGTATTACAATAGGAAGAATAATATAGCCGTAATCTTTGCCTTCTGCTTTACGCATAATACGCCCAACAGCCTGAACGATATCCACTTGGGACTTTTTAGGTGCTAAAAAGATAACTGCGTCTAGTGTTGGAACATCAATACCTTCCGTTAAAAACCTCACATTTGATACGATTCTTGCCTCATCCGATGGTTTTTCAGGGTTAGCTAGCCAATCTAAGATTTCACCTTTTTGCAAAGCATTCATAGTACCGTCTGCGTGGCGCATTGATAAATGAATAGATTCTTCTTCTAATTCTGAGCCAATGTAATCATTAACGACTTCTTCAAATTGCTGTGATACTTTTTTAGAGTCAGCAATCGTTCTTGTAAAGGCAATTGCTCGCTCCAATGGTGCACCATCATAAGGAGAGTTTTTGACAGGGTTCTTGTAACCATTTCTTCTCATCATACCGTTCCAGATACCAACGATCCGACCCACATCGTCTATATTCAAACCATTCTCTTGATCTGCCAAAGTTCGCTGCATATCTTTTTGAATTGCCGTTTCGTCTACTGCAAGTACCATAACTTTATAATCAGTCAAATTCCCATGAGATACCGCTTGTCCAAAGCCCATACGATAGAAAACTTCCCCATACTTACTTTCATCATCCATTGAAGATATTAATATACTTTTCTCTTTAGCATTCTTTTTGGCACTTTCACCATAAATTTTTGGTGTGGCAGTTTGATAGATTCTCTTTCGACCTTGAACATAAGTGTTGCTATGAACCCGGGAGAAGATACTAGCTTCTTTACTTGATTCATGTGCTCCTGTGGTTCTATGAGCTTCATCAGAAATGATTAAATCAAACTCTGGAAATCCTTCTTTTTGGGCACTGCCAATAACATCAATACTTTGATACGTACTAAACACAACAACCATATCTGCGGTTTGTTGTGTCTTTTTCACATCTTCCCAGTTTTTGAGCAGCTTTTCTTTTGAGGTTGTCGCTGGATAGCCAATATCGCTAGCTTTAATATCCTCGGTTCCATCCTCTCCCCGGGAGGCGTCACGGTCCGAGGTAACCGCCATACTTGTGATTTTCAATTCGGTATCATTATTCCATCCTCTTAATGTTTGAGTTAGAAGCTGAATACTTGGCACAAGATAGAGAACTTTAAATTGTCCACTTTGTTTTTTAGAAAGAGTCTCAGCTATCTTTAAACTTGTAAATGTTTTTCCAGTACCTGGTGCCATTATTAACTGTCCACGATCATTTAGATCGAAATGCTCTACTGCGCGCTCTAACGCTAATTCTTGGTACGGACGCAACTTTTTAGGTGATTTAATTGAAACAACTTCTGGTCTTTCAAAACTAAATTTTGTCCAATCAATTTGGGAATTACGTAAATCTGACAAACCTATTAATTCAATACCTTTTTGATTGTGTTCTATTGTATCCAGAGCATTTTTATTCCAATCATCCACTGTGGACACAATTAAACCTCGTTGATAATAACTCTTACCTAATTCAGCAACAAAAGAATTAATCTCAGCTTTTCCAACTTTATTTTCATAAAACTTTGCTTGTACAGCAACTAAGTCACCATTAAACTGCTCAGCAACTAAGTCAACCCCTGTATCTTTTTTAGGGATAGCATACTCTGTAGGTACATCATTCAATTTCCACACATTTTTATATAATCTTTGATATGTTGGCTCATTTTTTAAGTAAGCTAAAACTAATTTCTCAAATAAAGTTCCTCTCTCACGCTGAATATCTCCGGCGGTTTGATTAATTTGCTGTATCAGATCATCAAACGTATTAACAATTTTCTCTTTCATAAAATCCTCCATATTAATCATAATCGATAAAACTACACTATTAAAAAACCTTAAATCTCCTTTACTAAAGTATATCACAGAGAAATACTAAACATTTGAGTAGTATAGCGTTTATCCAACTTCTACTTTATTCTTCTATCGCAAAGCCGAAACCGTTGATAACTTCAATTTCTATCACTTGTACTCTTTTTAACTCTGTAATGTAACTCAGTAATGATTCAACTAAATGCTTTATTACCAATGATATATTTTTCAAGTGTGAAATTGGAGTAAACAACCATCAAGCGAAACAACTAATTAATGACTTCAGAAGTCTTCTGTCTTCCTTTTATCTTTACATTACTATAAAATTAAGTAAAGTAAAGATAAATAAGGGGGGCCACATGTTAAACGTTTCCGAAGTGCTCCACATCCTAGAAAAAGAAGGCCTTACGAGTTCTAGACAAGTTGTATTGCGTTGGATTCGTCAAGGAGACTTGCCAGCTGTACAAAAGACTCGGAAAGAAGGCTATCAGGTGGCGCAATCCGACCTCGATGAATTTATCACAAGGAAAAAAGAAACAGCTGCAAGCACCGAATCCACCGAACAGACAACCTACGACTATCAAGCAGGCTACCAGGCAGCCATAAAAGATCTGTTGGAGAAAGCTATGGTGAGCGGGTCTGGAGATCTTTTTCTTTTCAGGAAAAATGCCAGTATTCCGATCCATTTAGCGGATTTCAAGGAAATGGCTGCAAGAAATTTCAGCACCGGGAAGAACAATCCCTTCTACCAAACCGCGATTAAGAATCTCTTTCATCCCTTCGGACGGAAGACACCGGAAAACATCATTTATGTCTATCCTTTGGGGGATTATTATAAACTGGCTAATCTGATCGTCAGTAAAGAAGAATTGTCTGATTTCATGAAAGAGATGGATTTGGAAGGTGCCAGCCTTTCCGATGTTTTCGCGCGCTTTTATCTTTACTATTTGACTTTAGGTAAAGTAAAGTAAGAAATATTTCCATTGATTCAGACAAAAGGGTGTTTTGAGGACGCTTTATCCCTCTATTCAGTAAAAACACTTCCGAAATAACGCATTTTGAGGCGATTTCAGATTTGGTTTGCCGGTAAGTCATCAATAAGAAACGAAAGGGTGATTTCATGATTGATTATCATTACCAAACTTTCCTGGTTTTAGCTGATTGCTTAGATTATGCAACGACTGCTCAAGAACTTTGCTTGTCCAAACCAGCAGTCACGCAGCATATCCAATATCTCGAAACGGATTTGGAAGTTAAATTATTCCAGAACCAGGGTGGTAATTTGACGTTGACCAAAAAAGGCCAGTTGCTGAAAAATTGTTTGGTTGTCATAAACGATCACATTGATGATTTATTACGACAACTAGCAAATTAATAACCGTACTAGCAAAAAAGAACGTTTGTTCTTGATTTGTTTAAGTGTTTTTGATATGATAAAAGCACATAAGAAAAGGCTTTCAAATCCAAAGGAGCCTTAGACTATCAAATAAAAACTGGTGTGATTCCTGATATTCTATCCTCTTTCTTCTGTAAATAGAGCAAAGTGAGGTGACCTGATTATGGGGAAAAAAGACTGCAAACGAATTTCTCGTAAAGTAAGCAAAGCCGGAAAAGATCTAGCTACTAGTACTAATAAAAAAACGAAAAGTCAGGCAGGATCAATTCTATCTGACCATCAACATCGATATCATTAACACAAAAGAGGCTTAGGCCTCTTTTTTTGTTAATGGAGACACTAATGCAATTTAATCAATATACATTAAACTTTAAGTCTGGTTTATTTTCGAAATCCACCATAATTCTATAGTTATACGTTATAATGAAATATAATTGTACAATTTGAAGAGTATTTCTTATTTAAAAAATTGAATGGAATTGAGGTAAAACTATGTCCACCGACAATTACACAAAGCTACTTATCAAGGACAAGACCGCTGAAACTGATGTCGAACGTAAGGCCTTATTTCGTATCTTATCAAATGACGACTTATACAGAAAAGTGACGCACCTATATGATTTCAAGGAACACTCTATTAAACCGGAATCCCTGGAAAACGGAGAAGTGGACTTAAGTAGCAGTTCACGCAAATTAGTTATGGCGGCGTTTAACCTATACAATGGGCACTACAAAGCCGATATATGTGATACCTTCGCCAGTCTTGACGACGAAAACTTCGACTTAGTGATCCAAGCCATAAAAATCCGCTTCAAACAGGACGAGTAGAACGAGAATTTATTAAATATTATGCTGTGGGAGTAAGCTCTTCTATACCGTCCGTATCTGGAATCCTATTAATATAGGATTCTTTTTAATTTCAACTTAAAAGGAGTGAATCACATGATAAAAGGAAGAAAGTTATTGTGGGCTATGAGCAGTATGCTGTTGCTCAGTGCTTGTACACCAACAGAAGCAGTAACAGAAGAAATAATGGCGTCCAGTTCGATCGAATCTAGCGTTGCAGTCGCTTCAGTGGCTACCGATACGAAAGAAAGTAAAGAAACCGAGAAATTTTATTCAGAATCAGCCTTATCCTCAGCGTATTCTGAAAGT
>NZ_OY760500.1 GCF_963663645.1 uncultured Trichococcus sp. | reverse complement strand
GCTAAAGTATCCCATTAAATCATTTGCAGTAATGTTCAAAACCTTCGTTATCTTTTCGACAGTGGCATATTGAATGGACTGATTCTGCTGCTTTGCGATTTTAGCAATCCCATTGTAGGTCATCCCACAACGTTTCGCCAATTCATCATAGCTCAGCTCCCGATTATGCAGCAGCATTTCAAGAGTGTTCTGAATCGTCTTCCCCTCCTTTTGCTTTTGGAGACCTAAGTGACACTTACCCGCAAACAGCCACGTGGCTGTATTAAGCGCTTCGTCTTCGCTCACTTGCCCAAACACATAAATCTCTCGCAAGGATCTTGGCAAAGATGTAGCTCATGTGGCCTCGAGGAATAGCAGATAAATGTCGTGTTGCTATTTATGGATATCCTATTGGACCCATCAGAATGCCTTCTTCTCTCGAACGATATCTTTCAGAGCATAGCAGGCGGTTTCTTCCGCCAATAGTCCCGTCCACTCCGACCGACATATGATTTTTAAAGAGCTCATTACGCTCCTTCCCTCTCGGGTATTTAGTTGTCATAAGAGCAATTAAAAAGTTTTAACGAATTGAAAAGTATTTACCAATTAAAAACTTTTTAATTAACTATGGGTTGATTATATCACAACTGTTTGAAATCACAAAAGATATCCCTTGTAATACATTAGTCTTTTATTTTCCGCTTTACTTCCCGCTCTTCAGCCTTTTCTATCAGCTTTTCCTTCACTTTTCGCGTGGATTTGTAGGATGTCATACGCACATATTTCGCATAATTTTTAATATCTTCTTTCCAAAATAAGCGCGTATAATAATATTTTTTTGTTTCCAAAAACGTGCGCAGGCGTTAAAACGCCACCGGTCACATCACGCGTAATCCGCGCATTTTCTGCACCCGTTTTCGTCAGCAAACTCTGCTTGAGACAGGCAATAGCGTTCCAGCATGTCTGTAAGCAGTTCTTGACGCAGTGGTGTATTGGCGTCTAACGTTTCGTAGAATAGTTCTCTTTCAGTCAACAAATGATTCATCACTTGTTGCGCTAACTCAGGATCATTCTTGATTTGATTGAGTATCTGATTGTCTGGCATGTTCTCTCCCCTTATTTTTCAGGACCGCTGCTCATTTTGCGCACCTGATTTGATATTTTTGAAGGCCTCTTATACGTCAAAATTTAGTGAAAAAGTCGGGACCTTGTTCTGTTTCTGTTTCGTCGAGCGCTATGATTTCAATCCAGTGTAGCGCCAGCTTCTTGAAGCTGATAAAAAAGTAAGCCTTTGGATCGCGAATCGTTGCATTTGTACGCAAGTGGCGTAAGACGTTATACAGCGTGGTTAAATACCCTTCCTGCAGGTCTTGACTGTATGCACTCGTGTCCGCAAAGAAATAGACCCCAAGGGGCTTCCCGCTTTCTTTTTCTGCAGATTTCGTAGCTTGAACGACGGTTTCAATGGTTTCTAAAAACAGACTATAGTCATCTCGGGCGTATTTCACGAGAATTTCTACAAAGCGCTCTCCATAGGTTTCCACCAGCTCTTTTTCTTGAATCGCTTGTTCAATCATAAAATCACTTGTATTTTCAGGAGGGTGTTTGAAAAGCGTGATTGAATGCCTGGTTTTGTAAAACGTCCGCGGCGCGTTGATCTTTATACTCTTTATTATCTTTATTGTTTAGTATTAGTAATATAAGTCTTATTAGGTAGCAGAATCTGCGACACTGGACTAGCAGATTCTGCTACACTGTGAAAAGGTTGATTTGGTGCTATTTTTTTCAGTGTAGCAAATTCTGCTACACTGTTTGGGACCTTGATTTGACGGTGCTTTTTCCAGTCTAGCAGAATTTGCTACACTGGGAGATTTTGTATTAACGAACTCGGGATCTTTTGATACGGCTAGGATATCTTCTCCCGTCTCAGCTTGATTAATCTGATAAATGTCATCAACTGTGATTTCTGGCTTCATCAAGTATAACCGAAAGGGTGCGTTGAATTTTTTTTGTTCCTGAATCAATAAATTCGTGTCCATAAGTTCTTTTTTTATATTTGTGATTTTCCGAGGAGACACATTCAAAATTTCTGACAATGTTTGATTTGTGTAGACAAAGTACAGCGAGTCCGAAGAATCAATCCACTTATTCTTAATGGACAGCTGCAGCCTATCCAGCAGCAAAGGCATATAAAATTTTGGCATCGTTAGATAGTTTTTTGTATTTCTCATTCGTGAAAAAAACTTTCGGCATTTGGTAGTACTTCATACCATACTGTTCTTGCAGCGGTAAAAAACAGATTATGGGTTTGCATAGAAAAAACTTCCCTTCTCAAACAAAAAAATGTAGTAAGGGAAGTTTCGAATCAGTAAAGTTATCCGTATTTACACGAACAAAAAATTATCGTATACTGAAGTTGCGAAGTTAGAAACTTCCCCTACTCCTACTCCTAAGCAAGGTGGGTAGGGGATTTTTTTTGTATTTTTTTATATTTTAACAAATTAAAAACTTTTAAACAAATAAAAACTATTTAATTTGTTAAAAGTTTTTTATTTGATTTGTGAGTCCCGATTGTAGAAACATTTAGTTTATTGATATCCATGTAAGTAAGCTTTAAATGTAAGAAGGAATCCTTATTTATTTTACGGTTTTGGTGTGTTTAGACTGGATATCGTACTCCTTAAAAGTACCCTTCCTTCAAATTTTTGTAAACGTTTTTTAAGCAAAAAAAAAAGATGTGTTACAGTGGTAAAATGTTACGTACCATTTTACCATTTTACCACTCTACCATTTTACCACTCTACCATTTTACCATTTTAACATTATGGGGGAGGTGTTTAGAAGTCTTTATTATAGGCCTTTTTAACTGATTCAATTAACATTTTACCACTCTACCATTTTGACATTTTACCATTCTACCATTTCACCACTCTACCATTTTACCATTTTACCATTTTAACATTCCGGGGGAGTTTATGGGTGGTATCTCTTCATGTTAAATACCATTCTGGGGGAGAAAGGATTGTACAATTTTATCTTGCTGGTGTATGATAATGTTATATAACATTTAGGGGGGAGATAGAGTATGGTAGCAACCGTTCTTAGTTTTTGCCAATTTTAAAGGGGGCGTAGGGAAAACTTCTACAACTGCTTTGGTAGGTTATAACTTATCCAATCTTGGATACAAAGTATTGATCATTGATTTTGATGCGCAAGCAAATTTGACTTCTGTGCTATTGAAAACTAAATCAGCAGTAGACGATATAATCACTATCGATAAGTCATTAATGGGAGCTATTAATGACCAAATTCCTTTAACTGACATTACAATAGAAATCAAAAAAAATCTGACATTAATTCCGAATGCGGTCGACTTTTCCATGTATCCCCGTTATTTAGAGAGAAATTATGATAATGAGACAGACAGAGTGTCGTTTTTTAAAAATTAATGGAACCTTTAAAATCACAGTATGACTTTATATTTATCGATGTCCCACCGACATTAAGCTTGCTCAATGACACAGCCTTTTATGCTTGTGATCAAATAGTAGTTGTTCTTCAAACACAAGAACGTTCATTGGCCGGAGCTGAAGTATTTATTACCTATTTACAAGATACATTGATTAATGATTTTCATTCGCTGGTTGATATTTTAGGAATACTACCTGTATTGAGTAAAAAAGGAGCTCGTGTTGATGAAGAAATTCTAAAAGCGGCTATTGAAGAATTTGGAGAGGAAAATATCTTCGAGAATAAAATTTCAATTATGGAGCGCATTAAACGTATGGATATGGAAGGTATTACAGACAACCCGAAGGATGTCCATGATCGCCGTGTCCATGAAGCATTTACCAATGTGGCAAAGGAAATTATCAGTCGTTTAGAGAAAGTAGGGGAGTAGAATGGCGTTACTGAATCATAGTGAAGTAAAAAACACCGGTAAAAAGATCCTAACGCGAGGCCCAAAAATAGAGACAGCCAACAAAGTTAATCGGGGCGATAATCGAACTGAAGCCTACCTGTTAATGAACCTAGCTCTAAGGGGGAAAAATGTTCTATCCAGCTATGTAACGGAACCTGTGAATATTCGAGTGGACAACCACATCCGTAATCATATAGCGGCTCTTATTACAATGGGCCATTCGGACACTCAAAAAGATATGGTGGAATTGGTACTGAATCTCTATATTGAAAATTTAAGTAATGGTGAATTTAAGCGATTTGAAGATTTAGTTCAAATCTATGAAGATAAAGATGTGAAGAAACATCAGAAAAAGGCTGGATTATAGAATGGTAGAATGATAAATAACATTCTACCATTTCTACCATTTTAACACTTTGGGGGAGTTTTCAATAAGCTTGCTATATATGTATTCTGGTTAGTATTATATACCATTTTAACCATTTTAACATTATGGGGGGAGAAAGGGAGGGCTGTTTTTGTGAGCGGATTTCTAAAAAAAATACCACAAGACTATTTAGATGATATGCTGGTGCGTCTTGCCCACCACTCAGCAGGTATCGAAGGAAATACGATATCATTGCCTGCGACAGTCTCAATTATTTTGAATGGCACACTGCCCGTTAACGGTGGGGCAACTGTACGCGAATTTTACGAAATTGAAAATCATAAACAAGCTTTTTATAACCTGTTGGATCATTTAGAGAATAATGATAAAGCTTTCTGTGTTCCATTATCAAAGAAATTCATGCTGATTTAACTGATCGCCTTCAATATGATAAAGGCCAATTCAAAAAGAACGAAAAACATGATTATAGGTGCAGAATTCCAAACAGCTACACCAGGGGAAAACGCCATACCTTATTCAGCAGTTGGTGGATAACCTAGAATATCGGTTGGAGAATGCAGATACGGAAGAAGAGAAATTAGAGAGCATTTTAGATACACATATTCAATTTGAGCGGATCCATCCGTTTTCAGATGGGAATGGGCGCACAGGTCGTGTGCTAATGAATTACTCATTGCTGCAGGAGGGATTTCCGCCTTTGATTATTGAGAAGGAAACCAAAGCGACTTATATTGAATTACTAGCAAAACAAAATTTAAATGGTTTTATGTCTTTTGCCAAAGATATTTTAGCAAAAGAGCGAAAGCGTATGCAATCTTTTCAAAATATGGCCCAAGAGCAAATTAAATACGATTAGGAGCTTTACGGTACGAAATAAAAATTGTCTAGGATAAAGTTAAACACTCGATGATTGAAGGGATACCCGAAAACTACACACTTGAAAAAAGAGTGTTTTAGTTTCCGGGTTATTTTTTGTATTTTTTCTTTATATTCTATAATTTCATTTTGATTCTGATTCTGGAGATAATTTTTAATAGAGCATATGTATTTAATGATTGAATGTGATTTTGTTATTGGTGAGGTATTTGCAGATAAGGCATTGAAGGTGAGCTGTATAGCTCATGAAAAGTGATTTTTTTTTAAGTTTTAAGACCCTATATATCAATAAATCGTTCAAAATATTGAGTGAATTAGCTAACGGTGCTATAGTGTTCATGTAAGCAAGGAAGCGTTAACAATACGATGTTTAGGAGGAATAACATGAAGATTAGTGACTTAATGATGATCGATTCAATTGTTTTTGATGAGTCTATTCAGTCAAAAAGCGCCTTATTTGAACGATTGGCTCAAACTCTTGAACGAAATGGACGTGTCACTAAAGCCAAAAAATTTATTAAAGATTTATACAAGAGAGAGGAGGAGACTTCAACAGGAATTGAAGATGGATTTGGAATTCCACATGCAAAGAGCAAATACGTAACAGAACCAACGATTTGCTTTGCTCATACTGCAATTATTCAAGACTATGTAGGATTAGATGGAAAACCAATCGAATATGTATTTATGATAACGGTACCAAAAAAATCAAGTGACCTTCACCTAGACATATTAAGTTCACTATCGCGTCGCCTAATTGATGACGAATTTAGAGACAAACTTAAAAATGCAACAACCGCTGAAGAAGTACTTAACATTGTAAATGAATAGGGGGAATTTCAAATGAAAATTATAGCTATCACAGCTTGTCCCACGGGGATTGCGCACACATACATGGCTGCTGAAAAGTTACAAAAAACTGCAGAGAAATTAGGTCATACAGCAAAGGTTGAAACCCAAGGAGCTAAAACAGAAAATACACTAACATTTGAGGATATAAAAAGTGCTGATGTAATCATTATGGGTGTAGATAAAGACATTGATATGAGTCGTTTTGCTGGTCGAAGTATTAAGAGAGTCTCGACTAGTCGTGCAATAAGAGATACAGAAAAAAGTAATTGAAGAAGCTATCAATAGCCAAGGTATGAGTCATGTTACAAATGCAAACGAACAAAGTATTAAACCTCAAAAAGCTAGTTTGTATAAACCACTTTATGAATGGTGTAAACTATATGTTGCCATTTGTAATCGCTGGAGGTATTATCATCGCGTTAAGTTTTGCATTTGGTATCACCGCAGCTGATCCAACAGCAGAAAATTATAATGTGTTGGCAGAGGCGTTATCGAATATCGGCGGAGGAGCCGCATTTGCGATGATGGTCCCAGCATTAGCTGCAGGTATTGCTAGTTCCATTGCAGGAAAAGCAGGATTTGCCCCTGGTATTGTTGTAGGTTTACTCGCTGCTAATGGGGGATCAGGATTCTTAGGCGGTATGATTGGTGGTTTACTTGCAGGGTATGTAACTGACTTTTTTGCAAATAAAATCAACGTTAGCAAAAAAATTGCTGCTATTTATCAATTAATTGTAGTTCCACTGTTGACAATTTTACTTACTGGACTTGCGATGGTGTTCTTAATCGACAAACCTGTGTCCTTGATACTGGGGGCTTTAACTAACTGGTTAAATAGCCTGGGTAACACCTCTGGTTTGCTATTCGGCTTGTTAATCGGAATTATGATGGCGGCTGATATGGGAGGCCCTATTAATAAATCAATTTCAACATTCTCCATTGGATTGATGACCGCAGGTGTTAATGCTCCCATCGCGGCTTGTATGGCAGCTGGTATGACACCACCATTAGGATTAGCTCTTTGCAACTATCTTATTCAAGAAAAAATTTACGAAGGAAGAACGTACTTCTGGGCAATCTTGTTGGATACTTGGAGCCTCGTATATTACTGAAGGTGCAATTCCATTTGCGGTCTCCGATCCCTTCCGTGTTATTCCTAGTTTAATGCTAGGTTCTGCGACTGCAGCTGGTATTTCGATGGCAGCTGGGTGTTACTTCTATGGCCCCACATGGGGGGATTTGGGTAATGTTCATTCCGAACGTAATGCAGCAATTTCCCAATTTATCTACTCGCTATTGCTGCCGGTACCGTTGTTACTGCCCTTTCAGTGGGTTTATTGAAAAAACCAGTAGTTGTTGAACAAGAAGAAAAACAAGAACAAGAGCAAATATTAGCAAAAACCATATAAATTAGGGGGAATCACAATGTTATATACTATGAAAGATTTGTTAAAAGTGGCTAAAGAAAATAAGTTTGCTGTACCTGCATTTAATATTTGCAGTTATGATATGTTGAAAGCTATTATAGAAGAAGTGGAAGTTCAAGATGCTCCAGTCATTTTAGAAATCCACCCCGATGAAATCGCGTATTTAAATGATGAGTTTGTTGCTACAGTACGTGAATACGCCCCATAAGAGCAAAGTACCAGTTGTAATTCACATGGATCACGGAGCAACAGTGAAAGATGTGATGCGCGCAATCAAAAATGGATATTACATCAGTAATGATTGATGCTTCTACACAATCTTACGAAGATAATATTGAAATTACTAAGGGCGGTTTGTTAAATTAGCTCATGACGTAAATGTCTCTGTTGAGGCAGAATTAGGAACAATTGGAAATAACGGTTCAGCTGAAGGTGGTTCAGCAAATATTATCTTTACCGATCCAGATCAAGCGGAAGAATTTATAAATGAAACCGGAATCGATTCATTAGCTGTGGCTATAGGAACTGCTCATGGGCTGTATCCAAAAAACATAACACCTAAATTGAATATCGAATTACTAAAAGAGTTAAATAAACGGATTGATATTCCATTCGTACTACATGGGGGCTCTGGTAATCCTGATGCAGAAGTCAGCGAATCAGTGAAATATGGAGTTGCGAAAGTAAATTTAAGCTCAGATTTGAAGAGTGTATTCTTTGATGCAGTTCGTGAAGTTTTAACTGAAAATCCTAATATGTATGAGCCCGGAGATGTTTATATAATTCCTAACGAAAAAGTAAAAGAGGTAGTTAGACACAAATTGGGTGTATTAAATACTATTGGTAAAGCAGCGTTATATAATTGATCATCTAGGGCAAGCGGCTAAATGCTGGTTGCCCTTATGGAGTATATTGGAGTGGGAATTTATGTTGAATTTAGTGGAAGATAGACAACAACAGATAGTTAATTATTTAAAAGTTAATCAATTTGCCCGTGTGTAGATTTAATTGATTTGGTTAATTATAGTGAAGCCACTATAAAACGAGATTTATTGAATCTGGAAGAAAAAGGCCTTATCAGACGTACTCGTGGAGGGCAATGATCATTGATGACCAAAAGATCGATGTTCCTTATTTGATGAAAATAACTCATCTTGATGAAGAAGATAACAAACAATATCTATCAAATGTAGCAGAAACGTTAATAAGAGATGATATGGTTATTTTCTTGATTCAAGTACTACTTGTCTTCATTTGGTTAAAAACTTGAGTAAGTTTGAAGGTTTGAAAATTATTACCAACGGTGTTATTACCGCTGCACTTCTGAGTGAATTTACAAATGCCCAAGTATCAATTTTAGGGGGCGAGATAGTGCCAAAACGAGCTACAATCAATGGATCTAAAGCATTTAATGATATTCTGACTTATAATGCTGATATTGCATTTGTCGGATGTCGAGGTTTGGATTTCGAGCATGGAACGACAGAAACTCATGAAGGAGAAGCGCTGATTAAGAAAGCTTTAGAAAACAGTCAAATCATTGGTGGTTCTTGCAACTAAAGATAAATTGAATCATAAGTTCATATATCAAAGTCTGGCGTGTCATGAGATTGATTACTTAATAACTGATCAACCACTTAGTAAAGAAGAAATATCCAAATTGAATGAGCATCATATTCAATACTTATACTAGGGCTTATATCAAATATTTATCGCCATGCCGAAGAGAGTAGAATGCTAGTTTGTATGTACCACAAATAGCCGTATACATTGCGATTTTTCGCGAGTGTACGGCTATTTCTTATGTTAGCTTAGACCATTATCTCAGCATAAACGAGCCATTTCAATATAGGTTACTCAACTAGCTAGAATACAAAGGTGAGCTTACTTGTGTAACAGTTATAAATGTCTTAGTAATTCAATTCGATAATAGTAGTTGACTTATTTTTGAAAGCGATTTATCATAACGTTATAACGTTATAACGTTTAGGAGGGATTAGATGAAAAATTTACGATGTCCATTCTCATTTTGGGGCTACTAGTTCAGGAGAAGAACCAAATGTAGAGGAAATGATTACTGATTTAAAACGTTATGGGATCAGTAAAGTAGGAGTTAGTTGTTTAACAGGTGTATCTACTAGAGAACAGAACGATCTAATTTATAAGATTATGAATATGTATCCAGACTTTATAGAGGGATATGCATTTATTAATCCTAAAGATCCAGATGCATTAAATGAAGTCGAAAAGTGTTTAGGGGAGTATAAAATGAATGGAGTTAAATTCCATTCTTGGAAACAAGGCTATTACCCTGATAATCGACCTGAACTTGATAAGATCTTTGACGTAATTGAGCATTACGGTGTTCATGTTGAAATGCATGTAGGAACAGCACCATTAAGTACTCCTTATATATGGGGAGAATACGCAAGGAAACATCCTAAACTAGACTTTTTATTTACCCACACGGGATATTATGAGTTTCGGAATGTCCTCTATAGAAGTTGCTAAAAGGTATCCAAATATTTGGCTAGAAACTTCAGGTCAAATGGACGTGGAGGTATTGAAGAAATCAGTTAAAGAATTAGGATCTGAGCGAGTAGTTTTTGGAACGGACTGGCCGTATAACCAGTAAATGTCGAAATAGATAAATTCCAATACTTAGGATTTACTGATGAACAGTTAACAAACATTTTTTCAAAAAATGCTGAATATCTATGGAGGATGTAACTATGTTTGACATTTTATTGGTATCGCACGGAAAGGTTTGCCGAAGGATTATTGGATTCTTGCCAAATGTTATTAGGTAAATTCATCGGAGTAAAGGCGATTGAGTTCTCTAAAATCATGGGAGTCGATGAATTAACAGAGACTATCCAAGAATATTTAAACGAGCAAGATAAAGAGGTGTTAGTTTTCACAGATTTAAAGGCGGTACACCTTTTAATGTAGTAAGCGTCTTAACAAAATATAATGACGGCGTTAAAGTGGTTTATGGTATGAATTTGCCAAGTGTTATCGAAGCTATCTCACTAAAAGATACGATATCTCTAAGCGAAGTAGTAGCACATCTGCAAGATAATGTAAGCGATTCTATTGGTATTAGTGGAATTATAAGTAGGAGGAAGAGAGTATGAATATTACAATTTTTAGATTGATGATCGGTTAATCATGGGCAAATTGTTACTGCTTGGTATTCCTATGCTGATGCAACCAGAATTGTAGTTGCAGATGATAAAGCCGCTGCCGACAGTTTCCAACAATCTTTATTAAAAATGGCAACCCCTAAAGGTGTTGAATTACAAGTTATTACAGTAGAGAAAGCAAGAGAGCTACTGGAAAATGAAGATACTAAAAAAAACGCTGCTGCTAACTAGGGACCGGTTGAAGCATTAGAAGTATTAAAGGACACAGATAAAATTAAAGAAATCAATGTTGGAAATATGAATATGAAAAAAGGCAAACAAAAAGTTCTTGATAACTTATGGGTATTTCCGGAAGATATTGAAGCATTTAAGTTATTGTCAGAAAAAGGAATTAATTTAGAATTTCGCACTGTCCCCAATGATACCAGCCAATCCGTTGTTAAATTACTAGAAAAAAATAACATGATATAGGAGGTAATATAATGAGCATTTTCTGGCAAGCAGTTATTGCTGCAATTTTCGTTACGATTGCGTTTATTGACTCACATACTGCACAAACTCATATTTTTCGCCCCAATTGTGGTTGGACCTATAGTTGGTTTAATTATGGGTGATGTTGCAACTGGTTTCTCTGTAGGGGTTTCAGTTGAAATCATGTTCTTGGGCAATTATTTTCGTGGGTACCGCAGCGCCGCCT